>CAYFRR010000038.1:5222-16460 GCA_964345505.1 uncultured Rhodothermales bacterium | reverse complement strand
CAACCGTACCACAGGAGTCCCAGGCGCCCCCCCCTACACCCGCAGCGGATGAAGCGGATGCCCGCATGGAGCCGTCGACTACCGAGGCCGCTGCAGCTAACGAACCGGTGGATGCGCCTGTACAAGAGGCACCAGCACCAGAGGCCCCAGCCGGCAACCTACCAGCCGGCGACGTACCGGCACAAGACGTGCCGGCACAAGGCGCGTCCGCGTCAAGCCCGGAGCAGGAGCAGAAGCCGGCCCCGTCGCCATCGGAGGACCCCGAGCCGAAACCACTTTGGCAGCGGTTTCAGCGGAGCACCGCCCGCACGAACGCTGAGGCCCCACCCGAAGAAGACAAAAGCGAGCGGCCGCGCTGGCAACAGTTTGCACCGTTAGGAGGCGCCTCGTCCCGCGCAGCGTCGGCGCAGCGGGATGCAGAGACCGTGCGCACCGAGCCGATCGACCCGCTGGAGCGTCGCCTCCTGGGTGAGAAAGCCGCCAAGCACCGCGACTTCTTCGTGGAGACCCTCTTTCAGGGCTCCGCCGAAATGTACCACACCGTGCTGCAGCGGCTGGACGACGTGGACTCTTGGGCCGAGGCCTCGCAGATCATTGCCAGCGATGTCTTTCGCGCCCACAGCGTCAACATCTACAGCGACCCAGCCGTGCTCTTCACGGACCTGATCGAGGCGCGTTTTCGGCAGAACACGTAGGTGGTTTCCGTCGGAGCTAATTGCTCCGGGCCTTGGCCAGTCCGATCTCCTCAAGCGCTTCGGCCATTTCGCCGAGAATAGCCGGGTTGCCAATGGTCGCCGGGACCTTGTACTCCTGATTGTTCGCGATCTTCCGGATGGTTCCGCGCAGCGTCTTGCCCGAGCGGGTCTTGGGCAGCCGCTTCACGACAGTGGCCTTCTTGAAGGAAACTACAGGGCCGATGCGGTCACGCACCATCTGGATCACCTCGGCGATAATCTCCTGGGGATCACGCTTGATACCGGAATTAAGCACCAGAAAGCCCACTGGCACCTCGCCCTTGAGTTTGTCCGCAACCCCCACCACAGCGCACTCGGCCACGTCAGAATGGTCGGCCAGGACTTCTTCGATAGCGCCCGTGGACAACCGGTGGCCGGCAACATTGATGATGTCATCGGTCCGTGCCATGACGTAGATATAGCCATCCTCATCGATATACCCGGCGTCTCCCGTTTTATAAAAGCCCGGAAACTCCTCCAGGTAGGCTTCCTTGAAGCGCCAGTCGGCTTTATACAAGGTGACCAGGGTGCCCGGGGGGAGCGGCAGTTTGACTACCAGCGCGCCGATTTTACCCGGCTCCATCTCGTTACCATGAGGATCCAAGACCCGGACGTCCGAGCCCGGTGCTGCCTTGGTGACGGAGCCGTACTTGACCGGGAAGTGATGCAGCCCCATGCAATTGGCGGCCGTAGCCCAGCCAGTTTCGGTCTGCCAGTAATTATCAATGACGGGGACGTCAAGGTTATTTTCCGACCACTGAATAGTATCAGGGTCCGACCGCTCGCCCGCCAGGAAGAGAATCTCGAAATGAGACATGTCATACTCCTTGATCAACGCACCCTGCGGGTCTTCCCGTTTGATGGCCCGATAGGCCGTTGGCGCGGTGAACATGCACTTCACGTCATGCTCGGCAATGACCCGCCAGAAGACGCCGGCGTCGGGCGTGCCCACCGGCTTTCCTTCAAACATGATGGTGGTGCAGCCCTTGAGTAGCGGTCCGTACACGATGTAGGAGTGGCCCACCACCCAGCCCACATCCGAAGCTGTCCACCAGACGTCGTCTTCGTCGATGTCATAAATGGCCTTCATGGTCCATTTCAGCGCCACCGCATGCCCGCCATTATCCCGAACCACCCCCTTCGGCTCCCCCGTGGTGCCCGAGGTGTAGAGGATGTACAGCGGATCGGTCGCCGCCAGGGGAACGCAGTCTACAGGCTCTGCCGAGGCCATCAGGGTGGTCCACTCCGAGTCACGGCCTTCAACAAGGGAGGCCGTCTCTTGAGGGCGTTGAAAGACGACGCATTTCTCCGGCTTGGCGTCAGACAGCTCGATGGCTTCATCCAGCAGCGGCTTGTACTTGATGATCTGGGAGCGTTCAATACCGCAGGACGCGGAGACGATAACTTTCGGCTCGGCATCGTCGATGCGGGTGGCCAGCTCCTTGGCGGCGAATCCCCCAAAGACCACCGAGTGGATGGCCCCGATGCGGGCGCAGGCCAGCATCGCAATGGCGGCCTCAGGAATCATGGGCATGTAGATGATGACCCGGTCGCCCTTCGCTACTCCCTGCCCGGCCAGCACGCCGGCGAAGGTAGCGACTTCGTCGCGCAGCTCGGTGTAGGTGTACTTTTTGATGGTGTCGGTCACAGGGCTGTCGTAGATCAGCGCGACCTTATCGCCTCGTCCTCGATCCACGTGGAGATCAAGGGCATTGTAACAGGTGTTGAGTTTGCCGCCGACAAACCAGCGGTAGAATGGCTTATTGGAATCGTCAAGGACCGTGTCCCACTTTTCGTACCAATGCACATCCTCCGCCACCTCACCCCAAAATCCTTCGGGGTCTTCGATTGACTGCCGATAGACTTCCTCGTACATGTTAGCCATTGTTTACCTCCCTATTTCGGTTAAAATGAAGTGCGCCAACCGTGCGCCCGAGGGCGGGGCCGGGTCGACCCTGCGTCGCTTACAACGAAGCGTAGGGTTTATGACGACGAGTGCGGCGTTTCCTCATCAGTTGCAAGCGCTTCCAGCAAGCAATAAGGACGTTTCATGCAGGGAAATCCACATGTGTGCAGAACCACTTTTCTGCTATCAATACACACACAATTCACTTTTTAAGCATAGGGCATAGAGCGACTTTTGTCAAGGGCTGGACTTACGGCAGGAAATTGAGCATCTTGGGAGTCCGATCAATCTCGCGAATCCTGCTGTGTCTATGTCTGATACCCCTGAGCCCCTCACCGCGCTGGAAGCGCTACGCGAAGAAGCCCGCCTCGGCGGCGGACAGCAACGCATTGACCGACAGCACGAGAAAGACAAGCTGACGGCCCGCGAGCGCCTCGACATCCTTCTGGACGACGATTCCTTTGAGGAAATCGGCATGTTCGTCCGCCATCAGGCCACCGACTTCGAACTGGATGAGCGCCGGCCCTACGGCGACGGGGTCGTGACCGGCTACGGCACCATCGGCGGCCGGCTGGTGTACGTCTTCAGCCAGGACTTCACCGTGTTCGGCGGCTCCCTTGGGCAAGCCCACGCCGATAAGATCGTCAAGATCATGGAGCTGGCCATGGAGAACGGCGCTCCACTCATCGGCCTGAACGACTCCGGCGGCGCCCGTATTCAGGAAGGCGTGGTGTCGCTCGGCGGCTACGCGGACATCTTCCATCTCAACACGATGGCCTCTGGCGTCATCCCGCAAATCTCGGCCGTCATGGGGCCCTGTGCAGGCGGCGCGGTGTATAGCCCGGCCATCACCGATTTCGTGTATATGGTGCAGGGCTCCAGCTACATGTTCGTGACGGGGCCACACGTGGTGAAGACGGTAACGCAAGAGGAAGTGACGAGCGAAGACCTCGGCGGCGCGCTCACCCATGCCTCCAAAAGCGGCGTCTCGCACGTCACCTGCCAGAACGACGTGGACTGCCTGCTGCGCATCCGCGAGCTGTTGCGGTACATCCCGCAGAACTGCGAGGACCCTCCCCCGCGGGTCGCCGTCCCCGACGCGGACCCGGATCCCGACGACACCCTCAACACCATCGTCCCGGACAATCCCAACAAGCCCTACGACATGCGCGAGGTGATAAACCGCGTGGTCGACCTGGACTCGTTCTACGAGATCCACGCCGAGTATGCCGGTAACATCCTCGTGGGGTTCGCGCACCTTGGCGGGCGCTCCGTGGGTATCGTGGCGAATCAACCCGTTGTGCTGGCCGGTGTGCTCGACATCGACTCCTCCCTCAAGGGTGCCCGGTTTGTGCGCTTCTGCGACGCCTTCAACATTCCCCTGGTGGTGTTTGAGGACGTCCCCGGCTTCCTTCCTGGCACCGAGCAGGAATGGCGCGGCATCATCAAGCATGGGGCCAAGCTGCTGTATGCTTTTGCTGAAGCCACGGTGCCTAAAATGACGGTCATCACCCGGAAGGCCTACGGGGGCGCCTACGACGTGATGAACTCCAAGCATATCGGCGGCGACCTAAACTTCGCATGGCCGATGGCAGAAATTGCCGTCATGGGGCCGAAAGGGGCGGTGGAGATCATCTACCGCAAGCAACTGGCCGAGGCCGACGACCCGGAGGCGAAAAAGGAGGAATTCATTGACTACTACCGGGAGAAGTTTGCCAACCCGTACATTGCAGCCGGACGGGGCTATGTGGACGACGTCGTGGCCCCCGGCCAAACGCGTCAGAAGCTCATTCGAGGGCTGGAGATGCTCAAGAATAAGGTCGTGAACAACCCGCGGAAGAAGCACGGCAACATTCCGCTGTAGGTACGCCGGGGCGTACGCTGTACCGACCGGCGGTCGAATCGTAATGGCCCGGTGGGCAGTCCTCCTGCACAGGGCCCGGCGAAGCGCGTATCGCCGTCCTGCGGGCCGTTGGTCCGGTTTGTGTATGGTTGCACACTACCCCCGCAGTCCCTATCGTTAAGTGATGCGTAAAGTAACGGTTTACGTAGCCCATCTCTTCATCAGCCCTGCCCTCCTGTGCCGCGCTTCCTCTCCCTCGCCGCTGCCGCCTGCCTGGTGGTTGCCTTGCTTTGGGCCGCCCCCCCTGCATCCGCTCAATCGCTCTCCACGCCCACCATCGACCGGGCGCAGCACCTGCCGCCAGCACCCATCCCGCTGACCACCCTGGACGAGGAGCGGCTGGCCATGCTCGATCGCTCCCGCAGCGATTCCCTGAGCGAGCAGCAGTTGGTGCGGCGCATCGCCGATCTGTACCGGCAGCAGTCGAACATCCTGATCGCACAGCTGCGCAACGACGAAGCTGCAACCGATACGTTGCTGCAGCAGGCTATGGACGAGCTGCGCCGCCTCTCCGATCGGCCCGAAGCCCTGGGCCACCGCCGCTTTCGGGAGCTCTACCGCACCCTCGTACACGAACATGAGGCGTTCTACGGCACACCAGATCCCGAGCTGAACATCCCCCGCGGCGGTATTTTCGCCCTACGAGAGGATATGTTTGCTGCGCTTGACCTCCTTGAGAATCCCCTCTTGAACAACGTCGAGTTTCCCGAAGGGCTACTCCGCGAAGCGTCGGTCCCCATGACGCAAAACCGTCTGACGCAGCGCTCGACGCAGTTTCTGTTGGATCGCAAAGATACGCTCGTCCCAACTTGGCTGGAGCGGGCCGACACCTACTTTCCCATGATTGAGCAGATCCTGGCAGAAGAAGAGGTGCCGGACGAGATGAAGTACCTGTCCCTGGTAGAAAGCGCCCTGAATCCCCGCGCCCGCAGCTGGGCTGGAGCGGTGGGGATGTGGCAGTTCATGCCGGGCACGGGGCGGCTGTACGATCTGGACATCAACCCCTGGGTGGATGAACGCATGGACCCTGAGAAGTCCACGTACGCTGCAGCGCGCCACCTGCGCGACCTCTACGATACCTTTGGGGACTGGCATCTGGTGCTGGCAGCGTACAATGCGGGGACCGGTCGCGTGCGGGGGGCCATTCGCCGGGCCGGGTATGCGGGCCGTGACGTGCAGCCCACGTACTGGGACATTTACGACTACCTGCCGCGCGAGACGCGCAACTACGTGCCCATGTTTATCGCCACGTCGATGGTAGCCTCCAACCCCGAAGCCTTCGACGTGCCGCCCCACACGCCCGGTGCGCGCTACACCTACGACCATGTGCCCGTGCAAGGCATGCTATCGCTGCGCGAAATTGCCGAGATGGCTGGCACGCAGGCCTCGGTGGTGCGCGCGCTGAACCCCGAGTTGCGCCGGGCCACGCTGCCTCCTACCGAAAACGGCTACATGGTGCGCCTTCCACAGGGCACCTACGCCTCCTTTGCTGCGGCCTACGAAGCCCTGCCCGATGAAAAGAAGAAGCCCGTCAGTGAGCATGTGGTACGGCGTGGGGACGTGCTGGGGCGCATCGCCAATAGCTACGGGGTGTCGGTGCGGCAACTGATGCGCGTCAACAACCTGAACGCCACCACCATCCACCCCGGGCAGCGCCTGGTGGTACCCGTACAGAATTACGACGGCCCTGGCATCACGGATGCGTCCCCCCTATCCGTCCAGTATGGCTCGCGGCTTGTGCGCCCCATCGCGCCCTACCAAAGCGCTCGCGAGCGGGCCCGGCAGCGCACCGAGCAGCAACAACCGCCCGTTGTTCGCGCAGCGGATGAGCGCTCAGTGAGATCTGCCACCGGAGCCGCCACCGAAGCCTCTGCGGGCTCTGGCGACGAGACAGCGCGTACCGCAGACGCTGCGGATGCTGAAGCCGTGCCCGACGCGCCAGCAGCGGAAGACTCTACGCCCGAGGCTGAAGCCTCGACGTCGGAAACGCGCATCGTGTACCACGTCCGGCGAGGCGACACCCTGGGGGGGATCGCGCAGCGGCACGGCGTCTCGGTGGCCGACCTGCGGTCGTGGAACGGCCTCTCGGGCAATCGCATCCGTGCCGAGCAGCAACTGGAGCTCTACACCGACAGGCCCCCTGCCGAACCGCTCCAATATACCGTACGCCGCGGTGACACCCTGGGGCAGATCGCCAACCGGCACGGCGTCTCCGTCAGCGAGCTCCAGCGGTGGAACAGCCTCTCCGGCACCCGCATCCGGCCAAGACAGACGCTGACCATCCACCGCGATGGCAGCGCGCCCGCTTACATCGTGTACCGCGTGCGTAGCGGCGACACGCTGGGCGGCATTGCCAACCGCCATGGCGTAAGCGTGCGTAACCTGCGGCAGTGGAATAGTCTCTCCAGCACCCGCATCCGGCCTGGGCAACGCCTCACAGTTCATCAGTGACCCCGCTGCTACGCGAAACGCTTGATGGATTTGGCACGCTGATGGGCTTTCGGTCGAGGGCCCGGTAGATTTACGGGAGTGCTTAAAAAGCAAAGGTTTAGTGAACGGAGCGGGCGGTGTAGTGGAAGCCCCCACCGCGGGATCGGGAGGCTACGGGTAGGCCCGAGCTCACACCCGTTGTTTCTTACAGATGAACCCCGCGTCCCTCACGCGGAGTCCTGTTCATCGCCCACCCCGCGGAATCCACCATGCGCACCTTTTCTTCTCCTTCCACCAATGGGGCGCTCCCCTCACCCCTTCTCGACGACGAAGAGCATGCAGGGGACGCCGGGCAACGCCTCCGGCAGCAGAGCTCGGGCGTTGACTTCGGGCAGGGCGACTTTATTTTCCATCAAGGCCAGGGAGCCGCGGGGGTCTACGAGCTGTGCAGCGGTACCGTCAAGGTGTTCAAAACCACCGACGAAGGGGGCGTGCACATCGTGCGCCTGGTACAGCCTGGTCAGTTGCTCGGCCACCACGCGGTGTTTGTCAATGCCCCACACGGGGCCACCGCTGAAGCGCTTGCCCACGTCCGCACTCGCTTCATTCCGCGTGATGACTTCGTGGCCGTGCTGCGCCAGGCCCCGGACCTGTCGCTCCGCTTGCTCCGTGCGCTCAGCTCTGAAGTACGCGGGCACGAGCATCAACTGCTGGGCCTTTCCCAGCACACCGTTGCGCAGCGCGTAGCCGACACGCTACTTACGCTGGAGGCCCGCCACGGGACAGATGCCGACGGCGCACTCGCGCTCTCCCTCAGCCGCCAGGACCTGGCGTCACACGTCGGCGCGGCCACCGAGACGACCGTACGGACGCTGACCAACCTGAAGACTCGCAACCTCATCCGCACCAGCGGCCGCCGCATCTGGCTGCGCGATCGCAAGCGCCTGCGCCGCATGCTCGACTGTCCTGCGTGAGCCTGATGCCAAAAGTGGCGCCGGGGTATCTCAGGCTTGTTTCATTTCATGCAGGTTTATACCTTGGTTGATACACATCATCGCAGTACCCCCCTGATGTAACTATCTTTGGACCGTTTTCCTTTTCCTCCGTGCACGCACGCCCACTTGCTATGGAAACGCAAACGCCAACGGATGAGACGGTCGAGGAGATTGACGATGAATCCTTCGTTCCGAAGGGTGCCACCGCTTTCTTTATTCTTCTGATCCTCTTTTTCGCAACTCTCTGGTTCTCCATGTATTTCGAAGTCCTTTCGAGGCAGTAACCTATGGATAAAAGTGAAGCCCTGGCACTGGGCCTAAGTGCCGCACTGCTGCTCGTCTTTTTCGTCGCCATCGTGTTCGCCTCAACGGCCCGCGGCATCGACGTGCCGACGTGTATTACAGACCCGGATCCGTTCGAACGGGGTCAGCTCATTGAACACGCCGAGGACCGCTACGAGCTGCAGATGGTCGCCCAGATGTGGTCCTTCCAACCTCGCCGTATCGAGATCCCGGCCGGGAGCCAACTGGAGATCTACCTCCGCTCTGGAGACATCATGCACGGCTTTAAGCTCGAGGGCACCAATGTCAACATGATGGCCGCCCCGGGAGCAATCAACTACATGAGCCTGACGCTGCATGAGCCCGGGACCTATGCGCTGGTCTGCCACGAGTACTGTGGGGTAGGCCATCACAACATGCGCGGCGAAATCGTTGTCACCGAAAGCTAATCAGTCGCTATGAACCTTGACACGCTGGATTTAAGCAAAAGCATGCGGCGGCTGCTCCTGCTGCTGCTCATCCTGCCCATGGGGCTGCTCGTTATGGGCGTCTACGGGGGCCTGATGCAGGCGCTCTTCCGCGCCGGCATCATCACGAGTGACCCCTTCGTCGGGGGGGAGTATTACCGCGGCCTCACGCTGCACGGCGTCATCAACGCGCTGGTGTTTACTACTTTCTTTTCCGTCGCCTTCGGGCATGCGGTAATCAGCAAGACGCTCAATAAGGCGCTCAACGCTAAGGCCGCGTGGACGTCAGGTATTCTGATGATCGTAGGGACGGTGATGGCGGCGCTGACTATCTTCGCTGGCCAGGCCGACGTCCTCTATACCTTCTATCCTCCGCTGCAGGCCAACTTTTTCTTCTACCTGGGGCTGGTCTTGGTCGTGGTAGGCTCTTGGATCGCTTTCTTTACCTGGATCCCACCCTACCTGGAATGGCGCCGCGAGAACCCCGGTACGAAGACCCCGCTGGCGGCCGTCGGTATCTTCGTGACATTCATCGTCTGGTTTATCGCCACCATTGCTGTAGCCGTAGAGATCATTGCGCTGATCATGCCATGGGTACTGGGCTGGGTTGATGGCATCAACGCGATGCTGGCCCGTACGCTCTTCTGGATGTTTGGTCACCCGCTGGTCTACTTCTGGCTGCTGCCAGTGTACGTGATGTACTACACGATGCTGCCCCGCCTGGCCGGGGGTAAGCTCTACTCGGACACCGCCGGGCGGCTGGTCTTCTTCATGTTCATCGTGTTCTCGATTCCCGTCGGCACGCATCACCAGTATATGGATCCGGGCATTAGCTCGGAATGGAAGCTCATCCAGGGCTTCTTCACGTTCATGGTGGCGCTGCCGAGTCTGATCACGGCGTTCACGCTGGCCGCTTCACTGGAGTATGCCGGGCGCAAGCGTGGCGGCACCGGGCTCTTCGGGTGGGTCACGAAGCTTCCCTACTTCGACACGAGCCGCTGGCTCTTTGCCTACTTCATCTCAGGGCTGGTGCTGTTCATCTTTGGCGGCATCTCGGGCATTGTCAACGCCTCGTATCAGATGAACGCCATCGTGCACAACACGGCCTGGCTGCCAGGGCACTTCCACATGACGGTAGCCGGCCCCGTCATCCTGGGGATGCTGGGGATGAGCCTGTACATGATGTCCAAGCTGACGGGCAAGAAGATTCGCCTGAAGAAGATGGTGCTGGCCGTGCCGTACGTTTATTCGACAGGCCTGCTGATGATGTCGTGGGGCCTGATGCGTGGCGGCCTGCAGGGCATGCCCCGCCGCACCAACACGGGCCTGACGTACAGCAACCCGGACAGTGCGCTCTACCGCGCCGACTGGCAGCTGTTCACAGACGTGGTGGTCGTCGGCGCCAGCATCATGTTTTTGGCCATGGTGGTCTACTTCACCGCATTCTTCCTGACCTTGGTGTACCGCCGGGCGGAGGAGCCATCGGTTAGTTTTCAATGGACAGACTCGGTCCACGAAAGCCCCACGCCTGTCCGGTGGCTGCATAACTTCCGGCCGTGGGTCATCACTGCAGTGGTGCTGATCGTGCTGACGTACGCGCCTGTAATATACGACGTGACCACCAGCGGCTACGAGACCTCGCCCCGCTATGGACCGGATAGCCCCGCCCCGCGTGTAAATCCCGGTCCACAATCGGAGGATGTACCCCCGCCGTCTTCTTCTGACGCAGAAGCTGGTGACGAGCGGGCGGAGCGACTGGATCTGCTCATCGAGTAGGTCCGTTGTCACTCGGGAGGGCGGCCTTTCCCTATAAGGCCTCCCTCCCGTCTCTGTTTGGTCTTCTCCGGCGGGTCTTCCCCCTCTGGTTTTCCCTTTTCGGTTTTTCCGTTTCGTCCTTTCTGTTTGGATGCCCGACGCTATGCGACGCGTTTCTTCTACGCTGCTTGCCCTACTGCTTCTCGCCGGCGCAGCCGGCCTTACCGGCTGCAGCGATGATCTGCGCGATGACGACTTCACGCTGCTCGATCAGCATGGCCATGCGGTCGACTTCCCTGCGGCGTTTGAAGACCAGCCTGTGGTGATGAGCTTTGTCTACACGAACTGCCCCGACATCTGCCCGATGATCACGGCCCGGCTCAAGCAGGTGGAATCGAAGCTTACCGACGTAGATGACGTAGCCTTCGTGCTCGTTTCCTTCGACCCGGAACGGGACACGCCGGAGGTCCTTGACGCGTATGCCCGCTCGTTTGGCCTCAATGGCGAGCGGTGGACGCTGCTCACGGGCGAAGACGTGACCGTGGAGACCTTCATGGAGCGCCTTGGCATTGTGGTGCAGCGCTCCTTCACGCGGCAGGACGACCGCGGCAATCCGTATTACTTCATCGACCACACAGATCGCGTTACCGTTATCGACCGTGACCAGCGCATCCGGCACGAATTCGTCGGCAGTGAGGTAGACCCTGAGCGGTTAGCGGAGGCGGTGCGCACCCTGTAGGCACTCTGCGGCGCTTTCTGTGGCGCT
>CAYFRR010000038.1:0-5122 GCA_964345505.1 uncultured Rhodothermales bacterium | reverse complement strand
GCGCTTTCTGTGGCGCTCCCTGTGTCTTCCGCGTCGGCTACTCCTCTATTGGGTCAAGCTGCTCTTCCAAGCCGTCCGGATGCTCCAGGCGCAGCCCATCGCGCGTGTAGTGTATGCGGAGCGTATCCTCGCCGCGCAGCAGGGTAGCATGCGACGGCTGGCTGGAAAGCACGTCGAAGGCGACGGTGTCTACCGTGCCGTTGTAGGTATGGATGTACGCGCGGCCCTGCGAGGAAAACCAGTACTGTCCCCGTTCCCCCTCGTATTGGCCATCCATCTGTGCCATGTATGAGAGGTCTTCCATGGCGTCCCGCGCCTCCTGAAATGGGTCGCGGTCTTCCTCTTCGCTACATGCGGTACACAGTAGAAGGCTCAGCACGCATAGGCTGAGGAAGGCAGGAGCAGGGCGGAGCAGCATGAAGGCGGGGCTGATAAGTACAGGGATACACGGTCTTTTAGCTACACAACATCACGAACCGCATCCGCGGGAGGTCCGTTCGCTCCTCCCTGTGTTTTTTACGAATCGCGCTTTTATAAACCCACTGATTCTGCTATGGCTGCGTACCTCTTCGTTTACGGAACGCTTCGCCCGGTCCTGCGGCATCCGGCGTTCGACAAGCACTTGGCGGGCCACATTCAGTACATTGACCAGGCCCGATGCCCTGGGCGCCTGCTGGACCTCGGGGCCTTCCCCGGACTGTTGCCGCCTGCTGACGCAGACGACGAGGTTGTGGGTGACCTGCTTGAGCTTCCGGAGGATGACGAAGCGGCACTCCTAAAGACGCTGGACTCCTACGAAGGACCCGGGTTTGAACGCACAACCGAAGTCGTCACACTACCGCAGGGGACGGAGGTGGAGGCGCACGTGTACACCTACGAGGGCCCACCTGGCAAAGGCGTCGCGATTCAGAGCGGCGACTGGGTGCGGCATCAGCGAGCACGGCAGTCGTCCTGAGTCCACAAGCGCTGCTCGTTACACGTCTCCCTCTTGCGGACGCAGCACCACTTCTTCCACTACGGTGCGGTCGCTCAACCCGTAGATCGCGCATACGGTGTCAGCGATGTCTTCCGGTTTCATGAAGCGCTCCTCCGGCAAGTCCACCCCTTCCCAGCTGGGCGTGTAGGTGGCCCCAGGCAGCAGCGAGGTGACGCGCAAGCCGCGGGCCTTTGTCTCTTCGCGAACCGTGCGCGCGAGCCCCAGCAGGCCGTGCTTGGCGGCTCCGTAGGCGGCTCCGTTGGGATAGGCCATGATAGATGCGACGGACGCCATGTAGAAGATGTGCCCACAGCCAGCGGACAGCATGCCCTCCAGAAAAGCCTTGGTGACGACGAACGCACTGGTCAGGTTGACGGCCACCTGGTTTCTGAACTGGGCGGCGGTTAGCTCTTCGAGTGGAGCCGGCGTAAACACTCCGGCGTTGTTGACCAACACATCGGTGGCGCCCCACGCGTCGTGCACGGCGGCGGCCGCCTCTGCCACTGCTGCGTCGTCTGTGACGTCGGTGGGCACCACCAGCGCTTCCGCACCGGCGGCGCGGCAGACGTCCGCTACAACGTTCAGTTTATCTTCGGTGCGGGCGAGCAGGGCAAGACGGGCATCGGACGTAGCCGCGAAGGCTTCCGCGACGGCGCGGCCGATGCCTTGACTGGCACCGGTGATGACAACAGTAGGCATGAAGGAAGGGGAAGTCTATGCGGCAAAACACGGGGCGCGGCTTAGCTGGTCGCCGACACCAACCGCATAAATTCGGCACGGGTGCTGTGGTTCATGAACTCCCCGCTCATGGCACTGGTGCTCGTCAGTGAGTTTTGCTTCTCCGCCCCGCGCATCATCATGCACAGGTGCTGCGCCTCGATGACCACCGCTACGCCCTGCGGCTCCAGCACCTTGTCGATCGCGTTGCGCACCTGGATGGTGAGGCGCTCCTGCACCTGTAGCCGGCGCGCGAATACGTCCACCGTACGTGGGATCTTACTGAGACCCACGATCTTGCCATTGGGGATGTACGCTACGTGCGCCTTGCCAAAGAACGGCAGCATGTGGTGCTCGCAGAGGGAGTATACCTCAATGTCCTTTACCAGGATCATCTGGTCGTACTCCTCCTCAAACAGCGCCCCTCGGAGGATGGCCTCAGGGTCCATCTCGTATCCCTGCGTCAGAAACTGATAGGCCTTGGCCACCCGCTCGGGGGTGTTGAGCAGCCCCTCGCGTTCCGGGTCTTCTCCTACGAGCTGCAGAATTTCGTGTACATGACCGGCAAGATCAGCGGTCGTTTTGCCGTCGTACACGTCCTTTCGCTCATACTGCCGAACAGGGTCCGGCGCCAGCGTCTTGGTCGTGCCAGGATGGGAATCTCCGTTATTCATGTACATAGTGCGCCTGTGGAAAGTAGGGGCTATTCGCCGTAGTAGGTAGCGAAGTTACGTTCCGTTTCGTAAAGGGTGACCTGATGGAGGTGACCGCTCGGCAGGTGATCGTCAAGCTCGTTCCAGATGGCTACGACGAAGTTCTCGGTGGACGGGATCATCCCCTCAAGAAAATCTACATCAACGTTCAGGTTGCGGTGATCCACCTTGTCTACAACGCGGGTGTGGAGGACCTGCTTCAACTCTCCCAGGTCGATAACGTAGCCCGTTTCGGGATCCGGCTCGCCGGCTACCGTTACCTCCAATACGTAGTTGTGCCCATGCCAGTTGGGATGGTTGCAGGCACCGAACATCTCCTCGTTCCACGTATCCGATTTCTCGGGATTGTGAAGGCGGTGCGCCGCGTTGAAGTGCACCTTGCGTGTGACGTAAACGGTTGGCATGCTAATAACTAAACGGTTGATACAAACGGATAGGCGCCTACCAGAGGCCCATCCACGCGTTCCACCAGAGAAACTTGTTGCCACACCTTTTGCGCGATAGAACGACTTCCTCACAAGCGTGTAACGGACTCCTGCAGCGCGCTCCGGGGCTTGCGCTTATCCTCCCCGACCCCGATGCTATACGCATGAGGTTTTGCTTATTCTCCTTCCCCTTGCCATGGCTGACGACCGTACGCTCTTCCAGAAGATCATCGACGGTGACGTGCCGGCAGACATCGTGCACGAGGATGAGCGGTGTATTGCGTTCCGGGATATCAACCCGCAGGCGCCCACGCACCTCCTGATTGTACCACGCAAGCCTATTCCTACGCTCGACGACTTGGAGCCTGAGGATGCGGGGTTGGTAGGGCATCTTTTTCTGGTCGCCAGGCAGTTGGCTGCCGAGGAAGAGCTCACCGATGGCTACCGCACCGTCTTTAACTGTGGAGACCACGGGCAACAATCAGTCTACCACCTGCACCTCCATCTGCTGGGCGGCCGCCAACTCTCCTGGCCTCCGGGATGAGCTTTTCTCCCATGAGCGGCGCGCTCACGTTCCCAACACGTCCCTACTCCCGTGACTACTCTCGGCGTAACCGGCGGCATCGGCAGCGGTAAGTCGACCGCCTGCCGCATGTTGGAAGAACAGGGCGCCCGTGTCTTTTACGCCGACGCAGAAGCGAAACGGCTGATGCAGGAGGATGACGCGCTCCAAACGGCTATTGCGGAGACGTTTGGTGCGGACACCTACGATGCAGAGGGCACGCTCAACCGGGCTCGCCTCGCCGCTGTGGTGTTTTCCGATGAGGAGAAGCTGCAGCAGTTGAATGCGCTGGTGCATCCGAAGGTGTTTGAGGCGTTCGGACAGGCGAAGGAGCAGGCGGAAGCGGACGGGGTGGAGCTGCTCGTCCACGAGGCGGCGTTGATCTTCGAGTCGGGCGGCGATGCCCACCTGGATGCCGTGGCCGTGGTGGATGCCCCCGTGGACGTCCGCATCCGGCGTGTGACAGCGCGCGATGGGGCGTCGGAGGCGGAGGTGCGCGCCCGGATGTCGCATCAGCTCCCTCCTGCCGAGCTACGCCAGCGCGCCGACTATGTGCTCGATAACAGCGGGTCGACAGCGGAATTACGCCGGCAGGTGCGCGCGCTGTACGCGCAGGTGACCGGGCCGGACGCCTCCCGATAACCTCATCCCTGCCGGCCGATCACGCCTTGCAGCAGATGGCGCGCCGCGGTAAGCTCGTCGTTATTGATCGTATGCGCCATCCCGGGATAGATGCGCTCGTCCACTACAGCCCCAAGCGCCTCCAGCACCTTCGACGTTTGCTGCACGCGTGCCACCGGGATGTGCGGATCCACGTCGCTGCAGCCCAGCAGGACGGGCGTGCCGTCGAGCGAACCCTCGTACGCGAACGCCTTGTCGTGCGGCGGTGCCCCTTCTCCTTTATCAGCTGTCCCGATAAGGCCCCCGGAAAAGCCCACCACCCCACCGTACCGCTGTGGTTTTCGGGCAGCCGCTTCTGTAGCCAGGCACGCGCCCTGTGAGAAGCCCAGCAGCACGAGCTGCTTCGGAGCTACCCCCTCTTCCTGCAAGGCCTCGACGAGATGATGCACCACCGTCAAAGCCGAATCGAGCCAGGACTGATTCGCTTCTATCGGGGCCAAGAACGACTGAGGATACCAGGTGTGGCCGGCAGCCTGTGGCGCCACGTAGGCGACATCGTGTGTCCCCAGCGCCTCAGCAAGGGGTTGCATGCTCTGTGCAGAAGCGCCGCGCCCATGCAGGAGGATGACAGTGGCTGTAGCATCGGCCAGCGACGCGCCAAAGGTCTGCAGCGGCTCTCCACCATGAGGACCGCCGACGGTACGGGTAGTGAGGGTGGACATGAGAACAAGGGCGTACGGGAGAAAGGTAACGGGGAAGGCTACAAAATAGGTGACCGGGATACTGTTACAACAGCTCGACTTACCGCGTCTATTCTTCAGAGGCGCACTCAGCGGGTTCCTCGTCTCCACGGCTTGTGCGGTGGTTCGAGGGGCGTTTTGCTCTATCGTGCGTCACGCTGTACCCGAAGCGCTCCCACCGTTTCGCTGTTCCCTGCACCTTCCGCCCCGTTGTGCCATGCGTATCGTTCCTTTTGCCCCGGGCCCTGTGTGGCTCGTCTCCCTGCTGCTTCTTGCGCTGTTGCTCCTTCCCCTGCTGGCCGTCGCGCCTGCCGAGGCCCAGGCCACTGATGACGCGGTCGCTCCTGCGCCACCCCCGCTCTACGGCT
>CAYFRR010000037.1:17852-20672 GCA_964345505.1 uncultured Rhodothermales bacterium | reverse complement strand
TGTCGAACTGCGCTGTGGCGGCACTGGCCTGTGCGCCGGTAGCCGCCCCGCCGCCGGCTCCCCCGCCTCCAGCACTGCCACTCCCCACCTCCCCGATGAGCACCGTGAAGCATCCCATCACAATGGAGTCCGGGGGGCCAGCACAGACGGCCATGTCGCCTACGCGCGCCGCAGGCATCCCCCCAATGAGCACGCCAGCGCTTCCCATGGATACGGGCCCACCGACGTGCGGCGGCGGGGGCGTACCCGGATTCACCATCGGGCAGACGTGCATGTCGGTGACACGGGCCGCTGGCATGCCGCCGATCAGCACGTTGGGCTGGCCGGCCACAATGGTGCCGCCATGCGCTGTCATGTCGCCCAAGCGGGCCGCTGGTTTGCTCATGATGGACTATGATCGATGTGGGTGGATATCGGCTGTCGGAGCGGATGAGGGGCGGGGCGCCGGAGGCTCCTCCGCAACGCCAGGCTGGAAGCTTCGCATCGCCCGCATGACGGCTGGGCCCAGCGTCTTGCGCGTCTTCTTCGTAAAGGTAGCGGTCAGCTTATAGCCCATGCCCTCATGCACCGCCATCAGCTGCTCCTGGTACAGGCGCCGCTCATCGGTAGGGTACCACATAAAGGTCGCCTGGTACGCAACCGTCTCATCCTGCAGGCGCGTATGCCCCTCGCGGAGCAGGCGGCACCCGCGCAGCGTGTCAACCTGGGTCTGCAGTTGCACCGTAGCATACTCGATGAGCGGAATGGCCCCTACCGTGTCATCCACATTGATGGTGAGTGTGTGTTGGAGGTCGTGCTCGTGCGGCCCCTCGATTACAAACGCTGTGCGGTCGTACCATCCCTCGCGCATGTCGAGCGTGAAGGCATCGGCCTGATATACGCCATCGATCATCCCGCGACGGTCCGCCGCGGGCTCTTCCTCAGATGTACGTTTGCGGCTGAAAAATGGCATTGCTCTGGTGTGGCCTAATTGATCTTCACGAGCGACCCCTGGATGGTATTAATCCCGCTGGCTTTCACGTTCACCATGGCGCCCTCCATATCGTTCTTGACGGCCCCCTTCGAAGCCACCTGCATCCCCTCCACCGAGTGCTCCATGGAAGCCTTTGAGGTAATGTTCATCCCCTCCTGGGTGTAGTCCATGGAGGCCTTAGCCGTAAGATTGGTGGCCTCCATCTCATGGTCTCCTTGCGCCTTGCTGGTAATGTTGTTTGCCTTCAGGTTCGTATCCCCACTGGTTTCGATGTTGAGCTCTTTGGCCTGAACATCGATGACGCCCTTGGGTGCATGCATGTCGATGTCGCCTGTGGCCGTCTTGATGACGAGCTTCTGGTTTTTGATGTCGATGGTAAAGGTGTTATCGCCGCTCTCATCGGCAATGGTGATGTTTTCGTCTTTGTCGTTAATGCTGATGACATGGCCGTCTGTGCTCTGCACGGTGACTTTCCGGTTGGCATCGTCCATGATGACGACGTGCCCATCGGTAGTCTGGACTTTGATCTGCTGATTCTCATCATCAAGGGTTACGGTATGCTGCTCTGTAGAGGCGATATGAATCCGGTCCTCGTCATCATCAAGCAACACGGTGTGCGCGTCAGCCGAGTTGAGCTGCACCTGCGCCTTGTCGATGGTGTCGTCCATAATAAGCTGATTACCCGCGTTCGTGCGGACGACGTTCTGCATCCGATTCTCGGATACGGCAGGCGAGGTGTTGGAGGGGTTGGGTACAGCGCCGAGGGCAACAGGGCGGTCAATGTCCCCGTTTTCACACGCGATGAGCATTTCTGCGCCTGCATGATTGGGGAAATGAATGCCATAATCCGCGCCGGCGTGGGGCTGGTTCATGCGGATCGGAAGGGAGGCGGTCCCATCTGACTGATCGCTGGTGTCGAAGTGCATCTTCGCCCGGTAATGGCCCTCCGCATCAATGTACGCATAATCGCCGCCCGCACTTTCGATGCGGGCTGTCATGATGCCCGGCGCTTTGGGCTTGGGCGTTGTCCGCTCGGGACGAAACTGCACATCCACCGGGATACAGGAAAACCTGTTACGGTACACCAACTCACCGGCGGCGTCGCCCTCTGCATCGCCGTCAGCACTGTCCCACTGCATGCTCATGTCGCCAAGGCCACCTCCTTCGTGCGTAATGCGCGTGACGAGGTACTCCCCGTCAAGGTCGTCTCGGAAGTGGTTCTTGAGCTCAAAGAAACGCCCGCTCATGAGCGCCGGGCAATCGCTCGTGCCCCGCATCACCCGCCGGCGGCATTCCATCTCCTCGTTGCGTACCGTCGCGAGGCGACGCCCCTGGTCGGTATCCTGAAAGTGCTCGCCGTACTCGTAGCGCATACCGGGCATCTCGGCATTGAGCTGAGACTCCACCATCAGGTTCGTCTCTGGCGTCCTGTAGTTGTAGTCCTTCAGCTGCACTTTCCCGGTGACGAGTTGCTCGCGGCAAACGAAGAGCTTTACCGTCTCCTTTCGCTCGCCCACCATGCCGGCTCCTTCATGGAAGTACAGATCTGCGGGCGAGGGTATCGACGGTTGGCTTCCGCGGTGATCGGTGATCACCAGCACATCGCGCCCGTCGTCGTGCTCGAAGAAGTAGTACAGCCCCTCGTACTCCATGAGGCGGCTTACGAAGTTGAGATCCGTCTCTTGAAACTGCACGCAGTACTCGCGCGGCTCGTAGTCCTCGTTGAGCTCAAAGCGCACATCGTCAGAGGCCAAACCCGCCTCCTCAAATACCGCCCGGAGAATCTCTTCCACCATCAGGTTTTGGAAGATACGGCTCTGATAGGTGAGCGAGAGCCGCCACAGGCG
>CAYFRR010000037.1:13214-17752 GCA_964345505.1 uncultured Rhodothermales bacterium | reverse complement strand
ACGTTATAGTCGCGTTCGCGCAGGTCCGTGTCCGAAACAGGAATAACTGGCATATCGGTACGTCTGTTGGGTCAGAGCTATTTGGTCAGAGCGCAGAGTAATGCGTCTTCTGAGGCATATCAGTGGAAGACGTAGGTGAAATTACCGGCCTCGTCCAGGCCCAGCTCAAGCGCCTCCGGCATGTCCTCGTCGGCCATCCGAGCGATGAGCTGGCGGGAGGCCGCAGGCAGCACGTCGCGGTCGATGATGAAGTCGATGTTGCGCGCGCCGGTGTCCACCTGGGTGCAGCGCTCGGCAATGCGATCCACCACCTCCTCGGCGTAGGTAAAGGCGACGCCGTGAGCCTGCTGCAGCCGCTTGTTGATGCGGTTCAGCTTGATCTTGACGATGCCCTTCATGGGCTCCTTCATGAGCGGATAGAACGGCACCACCTTCATCCGTCCCAAGAGCGCCGGCTGAAACCAGTCGACCAGCGTATCGTGGATCGCCTTGCGGAGGGCATCGGGGCCGGGCCGCTCATCTTCGGTGCAGACGTAGGAGATAGTGTCGGACGCCAGGTTGGACGTCATCATCACGATGGTATTCTTGAAGCTTACCTCGCGCCCTTCGCCATCCCGCATGAAGCCTTTGTCGAAGACCTGATAGAACAGGTTCATCACGTCGCGGTGGGCCTTCTCCACTTCATCCAGCAGGACGACGGAGTAGGGCTGCCGCCGCACGGCTTCCGTCAGGATGCCGCCCTCGCCGTACCCCACGTAGCCGGGAGGTGAGCCCTTGAGCTGGGAGACGGTGTGCGACTCCTGGTACTCGGACATGTTGATGGTGGTGAGAAAGCGCTCGCCGCCAAAAATCAGCTCCGCAATGGTACGCGCGCACTCAGTCTTGCCTACACCACTCGGCCCCACGAACAGAAACACCCCGGTGGGGGCATCCGGATTGCGGAGGCCCGACTTGGCGGTGCGGATGCTGTCAGCGATTTCGCCGATGACCTCGTCTTGGCCGAGGATCGATTCCTTGAGGCGGTCTTCAAGCGTCAGCAGCGTGGCCGCTTCGTCCTTCTCCATAGCGCCCACGGGGATGCCGGTCCAGTCGGAGACCACAGCAGCCGTGACGGCCGCATCCACCTCGGCCGTCACGAGCGGCTGACGATCTTCCTGCAGCGCGGCCAGCTTCGCCTGATGGGCGGCTAACTCCTCGAGCAGCGCATCGGCCGACAGGTCAGTGGATGCGCCCGTAGCCTCTCCATCTCCTCCTGCAGCCTCTGGCATCACCTCGCCCGCTTCGTCCTTGGCCTCAGCCGTCACTTCCGCGGTGGCGCCTGCCGTCGCCTCGGCCATAACGGTGGAGGCTCCGTTGCCATTCAGCTTGGCGCGCACCGCGTCGATCTCGTCAACGAGGGCTTGCTCCTCTACCCAGCGCGCTTCCAGCGTAGCCAGCTCCTCAGCCATGGCCTCGTGCCGGGTCTCCAGCTCGGTCAGCAAACCGGCATCGCCGCCCACACCGGTTTTCAGGTCGTCCCGAATGGATTCTATTTCCTTCTCCAGATAGGCCAACTGGCGACGGCAGTCATCCACCGGAGGCGGCGTGGCCGTGCGGGCCATTTTGACGCGCGCGGCGGAGGTGTCGAGCAGGTCCACGGCTTTATCCGGCAGGAAGCGCCCCGCGATGAAGCGCTCGGCCAGCTCAGCGGCCGCGCGTACCGCCTGATCTGAAATCGGCAGGCCATGGTGGGCTTCATACGCGCTCTTGATGCCCCGCAGCATAATGACGGCGGTTTCGACCGACGGCTCATCAATCTTCACCATCTGGAAGCGCCGCTCCAGCGCAGCGTCCTTCTCGATATACTTCTTGTACTCGCTCCACGTGGTAGCCGCGATGGTCCGGAGCTCGCCCCGGGCGAGAGCCGGCTTCAGGAGGTTGGCAGCATCACTTGTGCCCGCGGCCCCGCCTGCGCCAATCAGCGTATGGGCCTCATCAATGAACAGGATGATGGGCTTGGAGGCCTCCCGTACTTCTTCGATCACCGACTTGAGCCGCTGCTCAAACTCACCTTTCACGCCTGCGCCCGCCTGCAGAAGGCCCAGGTCCAGCCCACGGATCTCGACCTCCTTGAGGCTGTCCGGCACATCCCCTTCTGCGATGCGCAGGGCCAACCCCTCCACTACGGCCGACTTCCCCACGCCGGGCTCGCCTACCAGGATCGGGTTGTTTTTGCGGCGCCGGCTCAGGATGTCGATGATCTGCCGGATCTCCTGATCACGCCCAGATATGGTGTCGATCTTGCCCTCGCGCGCCTCGCCAGTGTGGTCTTTCGTGTAGAGGTCAAGCGCCGTCTCGCCTTCCTGTGACATACCGTTGGGCCCAGCGCTCTGCCCGGCCCGGCGCTGGTGGGGCGCATCCTCGGTTGATCCCGCCACGATGTCGAAAAACTCGTCGCGCAGGTCATCCCGCTTCACGCCCTGCAGCGCGTCTGCATAGGAGAGACCGGTGAAGCCGTCCGTTTGCAACAGCGCGCCCAGGAGCGTGCCGGAGCGAATCTCGGAGAGCCCGTGGTGCAGCGATGCCACCACCCAGGCCGATTCCACATGTTGCAGCAGCGTCGGGGCGAACGCCGGCCGGCCGGTGTTGCCCGTGCGGAAGGCCTCGATGTGCCTGATGAGCACATCCCACACGCGACCGCTATCTACATCGAAGTGGTCCAGGATCCGAGGCAGGTCGCCGCCGCCGTCTTCCAGTAGTTTCAGGAAGAGGTGCTCCAGGGTGACCTCGTAATGGCCGCGCGCAATGCTAAACCCCACGGACGCTTCCAGCGCACGGGTGGTGTGGTCGTTAAGCTTCTGGAGAAGACGCTTCAGGTCGTGGGTAATCATAGCATGGAGGGCATTCGTGGCGAAGAGGAAGCAGGCTGTTGAAGCGTCACGATTCGTATGCGACGGTGCGAGAGATAACACGGGTAGTCGGTTTTCCGAGACACGTGGTCAACCCGAGCTTGGCGGCCCGGTCACCCAGCCGCGTACTTGGCATTTCATTGGCGTGAACCCGGAGTTCGACATCAAAGGCTAAGTAATCGGGGGCATAGAGTCGGATGACGCGGTGCATGGCGTCTGCGCGTGCACCACCGGGCAGTAGCGCCACGTAGTCCTCAAGCCCCAGCGGTCCTACTTGCACCCGAAACTTGCTTGCGCGGTCGTATACGCGCTCCCCGATCGTGGCCGACTGCCCAAGTCGCAGGCCATTCTTGTTGCTGCCCATTTTCGGGCGCTTATTAAGCCGTACCCAACGGGGTACATTTTCGATGACGCGTGTGGGGAGGCCGAAGACCGTCTTCACGACCGCCTCGAGACCTTCTGCACATTTGGTACGTCGCCCCAGCCATCCGGCCAGCGAGGCCAACCGCAGCGGTGGAACGGGAAGTGCTTCGGAAGCATGGGGCGTACCCAGGCCCGCTAAGGACAAAAAACGTCGTTCGTTCGCATCGTTTGTCCGTACCTGTTCACCAACTGGGGGGCGATACTTCTTCCAGGCACGATAAAACGACGCATAAAGCCGGTGATTGAAGATATCCAGAAAGTCGCGATGGACGAACGTACCTTCGGCTTCCGTGGCCAAGGTATCGTAAAACGCATCGGGGAGGGGCGAGTCGATGCCGTACAGCCCCATGAAGGTGGCAATCACCTCTGCAGGGCCCGATGAGCCGTCGGGCCAGGTGATCTTCTTGACATCAGCGGCGGGAAAGACCAAGCCGACGTGCGGTCGAAACCGGATAGACTCGCGGGCCGGGTTTTGGGCGCCCACTTCTTCTGAGAAGCGTACCTCCAGCAGACGGACAGCCTGAAAGAAATCAAACGCATACCCTTCCCGCGCCATGCGAGCATATACTCCACGGCTGGGTGCGGACGGCTTCTCTGGCGCCATCACTACACGTTGGGCTGTGTCCCGCGCGTCTGATTCCATGTGTACCGCTGCTCTGAAGGGTTTGTCAGAATGACGAGGTGGACGAATGAATTTAGGGTAGCGTAGGCCGAGAGAAACTCGCTCATGACCAGGCCAAACAGGCACAGGTCTCCTTCACCCGCAAAGTGCCCGTCTTCAACCTCAAGGGTGACCTCTGCTCCTCGGAGGACGGCTCCGTGCTCGACGTGCTCTTTTGCCTTCCACGTAACCTCACGAAGGCCCTTGATACGCCGCCGATTCTCGGCCGTCTGTGACCAGTCGTATAGCCGCAGCAGTCCAGAAATAGCCTCCTTGCTGGCGAGCGACTGGTAATTGAGCGACCACTGGGAGATCAGCTTCCAGAAGAAGTCGGACTCCTGCTGATCGGGCGGGTACCGGATGAGGGTGGGCTGCGATAGATTTCGAGGGGATGCAATCTCGGGAACGTTCGGCCCAAAACGATCAATCATTCCCTCTTTCAGGGCTTCGCGCGGCCGGCTTCCGTTGGTGCAGCGCAGCTCCAGTGACAACGTCTCAGACGGGAGGTCTGCCAGTCCTTCCAGATGCGCATCGTTTAGCGAAATAAAGATATCGGGACGATCCGC
>CAYFRR010000037.1:11504-13114 GCA_964345505.1 uncultured Rhodothermales bacterium | reverse complement strand
CGTCGCTCTTCTGGAAAAGGCCGGTCGAAAAACACCTCTACGTCCATCGTTGCCGACACATCCGAGAGGTTCAGCTGCTCAAAACCAAGGATATCGACAAACCAAAATCGGCGTCGGAAATTCAGGTATTCCTGAAGGAGCCGAATGCCGGACCCCGTGCGCGTGCCATACGGCAGTAATCCTTCCTCCCGGCGGAAGCCAGCCGGCTGTACCCACTGCTGCCCACGCAAGCTCACCTGTGCGTCGCCCACCGTGATGTCCAGATGATCCACGTGGCGGGTAAAGAACAGATGCATCGTGGAAGCCGTGGCAGGATCTGCCTGGAAAAACAGTCGCAGCGGGGTCAGCGACACATCGCTGAAGTCGGCACCCCGCTCAAAAGTGAAGGCCATACGCACACTACTGGTATGGTCCGGTGCATACTGTAGCGCTACCTCCTCAAGCTGAATGGGCTGGAGCCGCACCTCTTGAGTCGTCGTAAAGCGACACCGCGTTCGCTTCTTTCCCACGGGCCCCGATTGAACTTCGATGCCTTTGTCCAGGACCGTGGTTTCCTGGATCATGCCCGGCTTGGGCATCATCTCAACGATACTAAGGGCCGGAATGGGCTTCAGAAAATGCGGATATAATAGGTTGGTGAGTGCCTCCGTGTACTCCGGCACATCATCATCCAGCCGCTCATGGATGCGCCCCGTCAGAAAGGCGAACCCCTCAAACAGCCGCTCCACATACGGGTCGCGGTCCGTCACGCTGTCGATGTTGAGCATGCGCGCCTGCTCGGGATGCCGTTCGGCAAACCGCTTCCCTGCTTCATGCAGGTAGCGCATCTCTTCTTCAAAGTACCGGCGAGCCATAAGGCGAAACAGATCTATGATGAGGCGCTGCGCGGGTCCTTAGCGGTGGCCGGCCCACGGATCAACCGTGACGAGGTCGTCGGAGGCAAACGTGGTCTGCAGGGCGACGGGCGTGCCGTCGTGCAGGCGGCCCGTGATGACGAAGGTGACACGCAACAGAGCGTCGGCGTCCTGGTGATGGCGGACCCGCACGTTCTGCAGGCGCGGCTCGTAGTGCTGGACGGCTTTCTGTACGGCGCGCCGCAACTGGTCGACCGACTCTTGCTTGCCGCTGTACACGACGGACGGATCAGGCAGGCCGTAGGAGGGCAGATGTGCGATCGTCCTTTGCCGCGTGTTAAACAGCGCGGTCAGATTGGAAAGCACACTGCGAAGCTGCCACTCGGCCTCAGGCACCGCGTGCAGCGCCGTGCCATCGTGGAAACGGCCGCGCAGTACGTCGCCAAGGCCTGCTTTCATGGGGGACCTCCAGGTCTCGAGTACAAAACGACAGGGAACCGATAGAAGCCAAGCGCCCCCACCGCATCGGCTGCGATGAGGGCGCCGGATGGTCAGGCTGCACGCGTCGAGGCCGACCGGCCTGCACCTCGCACGCGCCATGGGCTATCGCCCGGCCGTCCAGGAATCCGTGTACTCCAGCGAGCCATCCACAAAGAGCCAGGTGATCTGTCCGTACACCAGGTTCACCTCCTCCAGATGGGTCATCTTCTCCATCCTCGGGTCTTTGGTGTTGGGCATGTACGACTTCACCCCGGC
>CAYFRR010000037.1:9322-11404 GCA_964345505.1 uncultured Rhodothermales bacterium | reverse complement strand
GAGGTTTGCACCCGGAAAAAGCCCGGGTTGTCTTCCACGTCATGCACCTCTACTTGCGCGGCACGCAAGGGGTACTTGGCCACCTGGGCCGGTGTGGGGTTGGGCATTTCCGTGACCAGGCTGTTCAGCCACGCATTCAACTCGTCCTCGATGACAGTCTTGTCCTTCGTCGCCCCAATGTTTTCGCGCTGCAGCACCTTCAGGTAGTGCGAGATGCGCGAGGCCAGGAAGATGTACGGCAGGCGCGCATTGATGCGGCTATTCGCAGTGGCATCCGGATCGTCGTAGAGTTGCGGACGCTGCGCCGAGTTGGCCGAGAAGAACACCGCAAAGTCTTGCCCCTGGTAATGGCTCACCGGGATGAACCCGAGGTTGGCGCACTCAAACTCCAGCGTCTCGCTGATGGGCACCTCCGTCGGAATCTTCATCTGCTTGCCCTTCCCTACATCATACATATGCACGGGCAGGTCTTCTACCTTCCCGCCGGCCTGCGGGCCACGGATCTGCACGCACCAGCCGTCGCTCATGAACGATTTGACCATGTTCGACGCAAACAAGAAGGAGGAATTGCCCCACAGGTACTTGTCGTGGTCCGATCCCTTCACGTCCTCAGCGTAATTGAACGATTTCACGGGGTTGGTGTCCGGGCCATATGGCAGGCGCGCCATATACCGCGGAAAGCTGAGGCCCACATAGCGCGCGTCCTCTGTGTCGCGGAACGAGTTCCACTTGATATAATCCGCCGTTTCCATGTAGGCCGTCAGGTCGGGGATCTTCTTCCACTCCTCCATGGAGTCTTTCCCGAAGAACTCAGGACCAACGTTGGCCAGGAACGGACAGTGCGCCGAGGCAGCCACCTTAGACGAATTCTGCAATAGCGCAACGTCCTGCGCCGAGCTGTCGAACTCGTAGTCCGTCACAATAGCCGCATACGGGTCAGCGCCAGGCTGATCGTAGGCATTGGTGTAGACGTGCTTGTAGAGGGCGGACTGAATGAGCTCAGGCGCGTCCTCAAACGACTCGCGCAGCTCCTCCTTGGTCACGCTCAGCAACTCAAGCGTGATGTTTTTTCGGAAATCCGTTCGATCCACCAGGTCCTTCAGCGATCGCCACGCCGACTCCAGGTCCTGGAAGTTGTCGTGGTGCAGGATGACGTCCAGTTGCGTGCTGATCTTCTCGTCGATGGAGGCGATCAGGCTGTCCAGCAAGAACTTGTCGATCTTCTCCACGCTCGTTTCCATCGAGGCCACCGCGTCGATGAAAACGCGCAATGCAGCGGATACCATCGCGCCGCGGTCCTTTTCGGCTACAGCGCTCTGGTGCTTGAAGTCAGAGACCCGGACGGACGCGTCCGGCATCTTGACCTCCACTTTGGAGAGGATGCTGTCCAGCAGGCTGGCTTCGCCTTCGGCGACTTGAGCATCAGGGGCGGGGGAGGAAGCTTGGGGCTCGGCCATAATCTTCGGTAAGGCTCTTAGGAGAAAAGGTAGTCCGCGCGCGCCCGAGCTGACGGGAGTCAGTGTTGGCCGCGGCTATACGTCAGGGGTTAGGCGTCGTCTTCGTCGGTCGGGGCGTCGGTGTCAGCTTCTTCGGCCGCCACTACGGCATCCAGTTCGCCCAGCAGTTTTTTGCGCAGGGCTTCGTCTTTGATGACTGACTCCAGCTGCTTCCGGAAGTCGCCCATGCTGATGAGGCGATTGCGCAGGTCCTGCAACAGGTTGCGCGTAGCCAGCAGACGGCTGAGCTCGGGGATTTGCTGGGCGACTGCCTCTGGATTAAACGAGTCCATGCTGTCAATATCGAGGTTGACGCGCATGTCGTGATCGCCGCCGCGCAGCTTGTCTTTGACCGTGTAGTTCAGCTCCATCTCGCCCGAGGACATCACGTCTTCAAAGTTGTCCTTGTTGAGGTTCACCACCTCGCGCTCCGACACGGGGGTATCGGACTCCCGGCCCAGATAGTCGCCCATCACCAGCATGCGGAGGGGCAGCTCCATCTTTTTCTTCGCGTTCCCCTTGGCCACTTCCAGGAACAGGTTAATGCGGGCAGGCGGCTTTTCGTGCTGAAAACTGTTGGACATGG
>CAYFRR010000037.1:6453-9222 GCA_964345505.1 uncultured Rhodothermales bacterium | reverse complement strand
GCCTGTGCAGCGTCCATTTGCGCGATAGCATCCAGTGCCTGCTGGCTTTTTTCGTGGAGGGCTGCTTTGTTGGCCGGCGCGGCCTTGCCTGCCAGTGCGGTGTAGCAGGCATAGAGCTCCTTTTGCGCCGCGAGGGCCAGGCGGGGCTCCCACGTGTGCAGCTGATGGCGGCGAATATCGTCGACCAGGCTCTCCAAGAGGGCGCGGGCCACGGTGTGTTGCCCGGCCCGCGTACAGAGTGTGGCTTTGTAGAGCCGCCGCCGAAATGCAAACCGCTGCGTACCGTCTGGAGCAACGGCCTGCAGAATGGCCAGGGCTGCCGCGAGGTCGCTCCCGCTTTGGGCACGAGCTTCGGTGTAGGCGTCGGCCAGCGGGTCGGCTTCTTCCGCCTGCGAGGTAGTACTGGAAGCCGCTCCGTCGGCGGCGAGTGCCGGGCGCACGGTGGTGTCAATCCAGTCTACCGTCAATCCATCGGCGAAGGGCGTATCGTCAGTGAAGCGCAACGTAAGGAGCGCCGGCACGCGGCGCACGAGCACGGCAAGGTCAGTGGTGAGAGCCTCTGCCAGTGGGGCGTAAGAGGCGCCAAGGCCGTCGAGCGCGCTGATGGTAAGGCGCTGCAAGTCGAGCCAGACGTGAAACGTGCCGTCCTGAAAGGAGCGCTCCCCTTCCTTCAGGAGGGTCTCGTGCTCGCCCTTCTCCAGCAGCCCCCGCAGGTAGGTGCGGCGCTGCTCCAGCGGCGGCTCCAGCCGGGTCACGTTGTTTTCGTTGGGCGGCGCGTCGGTCAGGATGTCCCAGCGCAAGCTACGAAGCAGCCGATAGGGCACGAGGTTGGTTGCATCGGTCTCCCGTAAGAAGGTGGCGGCTTCGATGACGGCACTCCGGGCATCCGCGGCCGATGCGACGGCCGCCCGGGGGCCGGTGGCGCGCGGCGGACCCGGGGCTTCGCCCGATGCATCATCGGCCGAGGCATCGGGGGCTGCGTCTTCCGCCGGGTCGGGTGGCTTGGGGAGCCGGCGGACGCGCTCGCGCAGGCCGTTCGTGAGGCCGCTTAGCGCCGGCGCCTGCTCGCCCAGCGCCGCCATCGCGTAGGCCTGGATAGCCGCACTGGCCTCCACGGCCAGCTCCAACGCCTCGCGCTCCTCGGGCTGCGGGGGGTCCCACAGCTCGAAGGTGTCCTGCAAGCGATCCGACACAAATTGCAGCGCGTTCCGGCGCCGGATGGGCTTCTGCGGATGCAATCCTTCCCAAAAGTCGCGCATGAGCGTATGCAGGACCAGCAGTCCTTCCAGCGCGCCGTCTGCCCCCTGCGTGCGAGCCAGTGCCAGCGACAGGTAACTGGCCGTCATCAGATCCTTCGACTTCGCCTCCAGGATGTGGTAGCTCTTGGACACGACCTCATCAAAATCCACCTCGCCACTCACACTGCCGATCTGGTTAATCTGCTGCTTGATGGCCTGGAAGTCGTCGTCGTACTTCACATCCTCGCCGCAGGGCGCATCTTCGGTGATGGGTTGCGTGATGCGGTCGACGACAGCGGCCAGCGGATGGTCGCTATCCACAAGAGGCGCGAGGGGTTCTACAGCAGTGTCGGGCATGGCTGTGGGGTTAGAGAGCGTGGAGCACGTCATGGAGTGTAGCACCATCGTCGCGCAGCAAGGCCGCGACGGCAGGGTCCGGGGTGGGGGACGAGGCCTCGGTCAGGTCAACCACGTGGTCGTCGGCGCGAGCGCCGGGCAGCAGGTGTGGAAACCCGTAGGCCGCCGGTACGCGCAGCAGGCACAGCACCGAGGCTGCGTTGGGCGCGGCGGACCAGCAGACGGTGGCTTCTTCCCAGGACGTCGCGGTAACCTGCGCGATGGCCTCCAGCCAGAACACGACCTGGGCCGTGGTCGAGAGTCCGTGCCCCTGCTCCGGCGGATACAGAGGCAGGCGCACCCCCATACGGAGGGGCCGATGCCGGGGCGTGCCGAGGGCCTTGAGCGCATGGAGCGCCACGGTGCCATCGGCGGTCGCCGCCTCGCCACCTAACAGGGCTCGCACCGGCGTGGCGTGCAGGGTTTCGTCCCACACCGCGTTCGCCCGCGCATCCGGGAGCGGCTCCAGGTCGCTGATGCGCCGGCGGAGGCCGTCGGGCGTCGCGTCGTCGGCGATGGCCTCCGCTGTGACGGCGTCACACACCCGAAGGCCGCGGGCCCACCGCAGGGGCAGGCGAGGCAGCGACGCTGTCGGCAGGGCTGCCCGGGAACGCTCGATGCCGGCGATGAACGGGTACATCCGCCCAACACGATCGGTGCTGGGCCGAAACGCCCCGAGGAGGACGGCCGCGCTGGTGCTGTGCAGGACGTACGTGGGCGGTACCTGGGCCACGCGTGCTTTGTAGGTCGTCCCCGCTACCTGCCGCACCGCGTAGAGTCCACGTTGCACCCACGCATCGAACGACTGCCAGGCTGGCCCCAGGGAGCCGACCCGCAAGAAGTCACCGTAGGTTGGTATTTTCCCCAGCGCCGCAACACGCGGCGGGTGAGGAGGAAGTGGAGCAGGCACCGTGGAGCGCGGGTGAGGTGGAAGGATAACGAAGGGGCATCGCCGCTCTGGTCAGCGAAGCGTCTCAGGCACCTGCAGGTTGAAGAACCCGCGGGGGTCACCAAACGGGTTGGTGCTACTGCGCGCGCGCAGGTTATAGCGCACCGTAACACCCTGCGCCATGGGCCAGCGCACCTCGTACTGTGCGGCGCCCTGGCCGCGGACCGTCGCCTCTTGTAATAAGCG
>CAYFRR010000037.1:2840-6353 GCA_964345505.1 uncultured Rhodothermales bacterium | reverse complement strand
GCCTGCGCATCATCGGCGGCGGCATCGTTGAGCAGACTGGACACGTTGGCCAGGCCAGCCAGCGCCTGCATCAGGTTGGCCGAGGCCCCGCCCGTCACCGCTTCTGGCGCGCGCAGATCGTGCAAGGCAGTAAAACGCTGCTCTACGGGATGGACCGTTTCGGCCTCCCCGTCATCGCCCCCGCCGCTCATGCGGCTGGCCCGGTCCAGGGCGCGGCGGGGCGCGCCACTCAGCAGGCCCCGCACCCCGGAGGCCTGATCCGCCAGCTCTCCGGCGCTCAGCCCGCCCTCCTCCGGAAACGTCGTCTGGCTGGTGACCTGCGCCAGGAGCCACAGCACGGGCGAGTCGCTCGGGTTGCTGATCTGCTCCAGGCCCCGCGCGGCATCCACCAAGTCCAGGAAGGGACGATACTGCACCTGCTGCAAGAAACGTTGCCAGGCGCTGGCGTAGTCGTTAAAGTAGAGCTGCATCAGCTCAAGCATCATACTCTCGCTATCCAGCATGGCGGCCGGCAGTTCGTCCTCCGTTCGGCCCATCACCCAGTCGTCCGCCGTGGGATCCTCGCTCTCCTCCACGATGCGGTCCAGCACATAGCGGGCCCATCCTTCCTGAGTGAAAAACCCCGAGACCTCCGGCTCCCCTTGAAAGAGCCCGATATACCGCCCATCCAGCGCATCAACCAGCGTGAAGGGCCGGAGCGCATCCAGCCCCTCCTGCCGAATCCGCTGATACGCGCTGGCGATGCTGGGCTGCTCGTAGATGAGGTTGCGGGAGCGGCGGATCAGCAGGTCATCGGCCTCCTGTGGAGCCAGCGTGCCCTCGTGCAGAGCCCTCACGTAGGCGTCTACCAGCCCTTCAACCCCGGTGTGGAGTTCAGTCTCCGGCCCCGCAGCGAGGCCCGCGATGCCGTGCTCGGTGAGCACACGGGCGAGAAACGCCCGGTTGGTTTCGTCCGCGAGGCGCTCGTGCTCGTTGCTCAGCAGCAGGTAGGCCCGCAGCCGTTCGTACAACGCCTCCCGCCCCTCACTCGGCAGAAAGCGCCGAGTGGTGGCCTGCTGCATCGAGTCGCGCAGCGCCTGCAACGGGTAAGACTCCGCAAAGGCCTGCATCTTGCGCTCGTATAGCGTGCGCGCCGGGCCCATCACGGCTCCGCCACGGTACAAGCCCAGGTGCCGCAGGGGCGGGCTCCCGTCCTGCCGGTTGAGGAGCGACACCTCGGTCCCCAACGCTTGCATCCACTCCAAGTCTGCAGGCTGAGGCCGCCCATCCCAAGACACGTCAGCGGCGGCCAGCGCGGCCTGCTCCACGCCCTGCAGGTGGCTGCGGCTACTCAGCAGAGCCAGCGTCGTCCCAACGATGAACAGGACGAGCAGCGCTACGGCCGCTGCGGCCGTACCAAACTGCATGAGGCGTGCCCGCGTCGCGGCCTTGGAGGTCCGCTGGACCAGGTAGCGGTCTGGCACGATCACGTCCGTAAAGACATCCTTGATGAAATAGCTTTTGGCCTCCAGCGGCGAGGGGGCCGCTTCCGCCCGCCCGGTCGGCAGCCCAAACTTAGCGGCGATAGCCTGAATGACCCGGTCGATAGGGGCGCCTTCCTGGGTGCCGCTCGTCAGGTAGAACCCGCGGAAGACGGGCGTTTCCTGATAGGGGTTGGGCTGAAACAGCTGGTGTACGAAGGAGCGAAGGTTTTCCTTCACCGCCGCCACCTCCAACGGAAAGACGTACACTCGGCGCCGGTCTTCCCGCTTCATGGAACGCCCGAGGCGCGTGGTGCGCTGGTTGATCAGCGCTTCCACCATCTGCTCGTACTCAGCTTCGAAGGCCGCCCCCGGATCCCGGCCCTCGCCCACCGGCAGCGAAGCGCCCCAGATCTGCTGCCGCTCCTGCCGCGTCAGCTCGCCGAAGAACTCAGTGAAGCCCTGCAGCAAGTCGCACTTCGTAAACACGAGATAAACCGGGAAGCGCACCCCCAACTGTTTGATGAGCTCGTCGATACGCCGGCGGATGTTGGCGGCATGCCACTCGATCTGCTCGGCCGAGGCCTCCGCCAGCTCGCTAATGCTGATGCCCACGATGACGCCGTTGATCGGGCGGTCGGGCCGGTGCTTTTTGAGGGTCTCCAGGAAGGTGGTCCACTCCTCCGTATCCTGCTCGTCCGTCATGTAGCGCCCGGCGGTATCCAGCAGGATGGCTTCGTCCGAAAAGAACCAGTCGCAGTCGCGCGTGCCGCCCACGCCCCGCACACGGTCGACGCCCATCGGGAAGTTAAGGCCCGAGTTGGCGATGGCCGTCGTCTTGCCCGCGCCGGGCGGCCCCACAAAGAGATACCACGGCAGCGCATAGAGCGCGGCACGCCCGCCGCGTCCGCCCAACCTGGAGTCTTTCAGCTGTTTGATGGAGGATTCGAGGCGCTCCTGCAGTTGCTCAATTTCGGCCCGGCGGTCGGGGCCGGCGGTCATGCGCTGCTGCTCGGCCTGCTGCCGGATGGACTGCTCGATGGCATCGGAGCTGCGCTGTGCTCGCAGCACGTGCAGCAGCAACGCCACCACGCACAACAGCAAAATCACCACCAAGCCGATGAGCAGGGTGGTTGTGGACCAGGCAAACCACAGCGTGGTCATGACCCATAGCGCGACTACCGCGATAAGCCCGAGGCTGATGAGAAAGCCCCGGCTTTTAAAGATCTGCAAGAACCACCGCATAGCGTCGTTCGCGTTACGAGAAAACAGAGGGGACGGTCAGCATCAGCTTCAAAAGAGTACGTAGGCAACCGCTTCGATAGATTCCGCCGCGCTGTTCGCGACGCTTCCGATGTAGAAGCTCATCGCCATGTAGATCACCAGCGCGAGCGCGCCAGCCAGCGCCAGCACCACCCACGTAGGCAGGGTGCTTTTAAACGCAGTCGCCGCCTGGTCGTCGGGCGTGCCGTGGGGCGCAAGGGTGGCCGCCGTAAAGCCTGGCGCCTTCCGCAGCTGCTCGCGAATGGTCTCGATCAGTGCGCGCAGCTGCCCTTGACTGTGCAGTTGATACTTGCCCTTAAAGCCCAATGTCATGCAGAGATAGTAGACCTCCAGCACTTCCGCATCGCGTTGGGGATGCTCGAGCATTTCTTCTACCCGGCTAAAGAACTCTTCCCCAGCGTCCGTCCGGTCGTAGAGCTCTTTCTGCAGCGGGTCGGTAAGCCAGGATTCCTTGTGCCGCCAGTTGGAGGACAGGATGGTTTCGTCGATGAACGAAACCAGCGCGAAGCTGGCGGAGCGCGTTTCGGCGGCGGAGATGCCCTGCCCCTGAGCCGCGTGCGCGGCCTCCTGCAGGAGCTCCTTCAGCCGCTCACGGAGTGTGTCGGGCGGGCCGAAGTCTTCCGTGGCCCGCAGCTGCAATACGAGGGCAAAGCAGTCGGAGTAGACCGTCGAGAGCCGCCGGACGGCGGAGGGATCGAAGAGCAGATCGGTGGAGGCAGCAGAACCAGCCATGGGGCGGCGGGGGTTGAACGAGAGGCACGTGAGCAGC
>CAYFRR010000037.1:0-2740 GCA_964345505.1 uncultured Rhodothermales bacterium | reverse complement strand
GCTACGCAGTCTTGACAGCAATCAAGTCGAAGGACACGTCCCGAAAATCGGGCGGCACATAGAGGGCCAACGCCTGCTCTTTGGTGATGGCCTCCCAGAACGGGCCCGTCTGCTGCAGCTGAAAGTAGGTAGCTTCCTCGTCCACTGGGACCCCGCCGGGCAGGGTAGTCGCGTGGTCGACAGGAAGGGCGCGGGTGTAGCTGCGCAGCACCGGGTCGATGGTGTCGGGGGAGGCAATGCGCAGCATCAGAGGCAACTCAGCCGCCCGGCGATGCGCGGGCATGGATCCATTGCGAGCCAACAAGTACAGCGCACTGCCCGAAAGCATAGCGGCTTCCAGCGAGGCCGTGTAGAGGTTTTCTCCGGAGGTATTCAGCGGGACTTCGGTAAAGTTGGATGGTGGGGCTGCTCCGCCCAGCATTTCGCGCACCGCGGTGTCCAGCGTGGCAAACGGCTCGGACGGTGCGCCGTGATCGTACACGGGGAAGTCACGCACCGGGAGGGGCTTCGCGTCGGCGTAGATGGAAAGCTGCCCGCCAAGCTCCAGCATCACCTCGAAGAACACCTCGGGGTGCGATGTGCCCGAGGCGTGGTGATGCTTCACCACGGGCAAGTACGTGTTGATCGCGCTGGCCAGCCCCAGCGCCGTGACGTCGGCCACCGACACCTCCCGCTGCTGCCGGATGCCGCGGGCTCGGCTGGTCAGCTCCGCACTTCGGGTTACCATGACCTCCAGCAGCCGGCGCGCCAGACGCATCAGCACGTCGGAGGCTTCCATGAAAAGGCACGGCGGGATGAACCCCTCCCGTAGCTGATAGGCCCCGCTGGAGGTGCGGACCACCTCGGCCAGCTTCATCGTGCGCAGGGCCTGCTGCGGCTCGCCGCCAAAGAGGAGGCGGAAGCGCCCGTGCGCCACCTCCACCGGGCGCTCGTCGGCACCGGTGATGTCATCGGGCACCGTCAGCGTCTCGGCGGTAAAGCGGGGTTCGCGGCCTGCCGGACTGCCCGTCCGCTCGATGTTGCCGCCGTCCGTGCGGTGCGCAGGTACCGCCAGCGCGACCTCCAGCACCTCCGCCGTCGCCGGAAAGGCCTCCTCCACCGCCCGCGACTCGGGCAGCGGATCGGTGTCCGGGATGTCGAACACCAACCCGTCGGGCATAACCCCGCGGCAGCGCGTCAGCGCCAGCGTTCCGTTGGCCAACCGGTCCCGGTCGATGCCCAGCTCTGTAAATCCCGACCCGTGCGCCATGGCCGCTTGCATCCGGGTGTGCAGCTGCTGGGCCGCATGGCGGTCCCACTGCTGGAAATGATGGGGGTCGAGGGTCATCCCCTCATACCACACCACGCGTTTATCGAACTGAGACATAGAGCGTCACGGAGGAAATCATGAGCATGTCACGCGACAAAGGTTGTCGCGCGCAAAAGGTTGACAGAAACCGTTTACAGGGCGCGCGCCGCGGATAGCGTGGGGTGCAGCGCCAGCCGCAGGCGCCGCTCGCCGACCTCCACCACAAACGGTTGCCCTTCCTCGACTTCTTCCACGGTGAAGAGCTGCCGCCAGTGGTCGGCGTCCGGGTCGCGCAGATCCGCGGCAATCGCGATGTAGCGCGTGTTTTCGTGGATTTCGAGGGTGATCTCTTCCACAGCATCAGGGTACAGCGTGCGCTCCACCTTGGGCACTACCAGGTCGCTGCCGAGCAGGCCCTCGTCATCCTGCCAGAAGGACTCGATAGGCGCCTGGCGGAAGGTGGTGCTGCTGGCCAGCTGGTAGACCCGCACCACCGCCGCGTTGCCTCCGCTGTTCATCGATGACGACCCTTCGAGCGACAGCGGTAAGCGCAGGGGCTTGGAGAAACCGCAGGCCGTTAGAATGAGCGCCATCAGAAGCCCAACTGCTACAAGAGGCAACCTGCGGTGCAAGGAGGATCTACGGGAGAAAACGTGAGACATAAGCGATAGGTACAGATCGGACAGTGGGTGTATGTTACGTAGCGCAAGGCAACGCCGCGACCGGTCATATGGGGGCCTTTCGGCGGAAGCGTTCAGTCGGCAGCCGTCATGCGGGCCAGGTAGGCCTTGATGAAGGCCGGGCGGAAGATGCGGCGCTCCACCACCGCCCAGTCTTCCTGGCGCAGGGTTTCGCAGCGCTCCGTAATGGTTGCGGCGGCCTTCGCCTGCGCCAGCACCGCAAACAACCGGTAGAGCATGGAATCTTCGGCCACTTCCTCGGCCACAGGCGCCGGGTCGACATCGTCCAGAAACCGGTGCATGCCCTTCTGCACGCTGGCTTTGTAGCCATCCAGCAGGGCCAACTGATGCACCAGCAAGTCCTCCAGGGCGTCTTCGAGCAACTGGAGGCGATGACGGGCCGCTGCGTCCGGTACGGTGGGGTTCAGCAGATGCCCGCGGAGCGCATCAGCATCGCCGCTGTAGATGAATGCCGACTCTTCGGATTGCATGATGGTCTGCCCGATGAACTCGTGCCGGAAGCGCCACGGCACCTCGGCCATGCGCGCCACCATGCGGAGGAGCGTGTCGATGAGTAGGTCGATGCGGCTGGCCGAGGCGCCTTCCGTAGACGGCACGACTCGCGGAGCCGGGGGCTGCTTCGGGGGCGGCGGAGCAGCCGGCGCGGGCTCCGGTCCGGGAGCGGAGGCCTCCGGGGCGGACGTGGCGCCCGAAGCAGCCGCGGCGGCAGGCGCGTCGCCGTCGCGCAGCATGGCGGCCAGCACCGCGTCGA
>CAYFRR010000036.1:15991-21589 GCA_964345505.1 uncultured Rhodothermales bacterium | reverse complement strand
CTGATTCGCGAGGGATACGACGACACCCTTGACGACCTGCGCGATCTATCAGCGAACGCCAAGTCGTGGGTGAAAAATATGCAGCAGGAGGAGAGCAAGCGCACCGGTATAGACTCGCTGAAGGTCGGCTTCAACAAGGTCTTTGGCTACTATCTGGAAGTCACCAACACGCACAAAGAGAAGGTCCCGGAGCACTACATCCGTAAGCAGACGCTCGTGAACTCGGAACGCTACATCACGCCCGAGTTGAAGGAATACGAGGAAAAGATTCTGACGGCGCAGGAAAAGATCGAGCGGTTGGAGCAGGAGCTTTTCAACGAGCTGCGGATGGCGGTTGCCGAGGAGACGGAGGCGCTACAGCGTAACGCGTCGCTCATCGCCATGCTGGATGTTTTCGGCACGCTGGCCGTGATCGCGGAGACGAACGATTACGTCCGGCCGGACGTGGCTGCCGACCGCCGGCTGGCCATCCGGGCCGGCCGCCATCCGGTGGTAGAGCAGACGCTCCCGCCGGGCGAGCCGTTCATCCCCAACGATGTGCAGCTGGACGTAGACACCGAGCAGATCCTCGTCATCACCGGGCCCAACATGGCGGGCAAGAGCGTCGTGCTCCGGCAGGTGGGCCTGCTTGTCTTGCTCGCGCAGGTGGGCTCGTTTGTGCCTGCCGACGAGGCGCACGTGGGCGTGGTGGATCGTATCTTTACGCGCGTTGGCGCCTCCGACAACCTGGCGGCTGGGGAGAGCACGTTTCTGGTCGAGATGAACGAAACGGCCAACATCCTTAACAACGCCAGCCCGGCCTCGCTTATCTTGCTGGATGAAGTGGGGCGCGGCACCAGCACGTTCGACGGCCTATCGATTGCCTGGTCACTGGTGGAATATCTGCACGAGCAGCCGGAGGTCGCGGCGCGCACGCTGTTTGCAACACACTACCACGAGCTGAATGAACTGGCCGGACGGCTGGAGCGCGTCCAGAATTACAGCATCCAGGTGAAGGAGCACGACGGCCGCATCATCTTCCTGCGGAAAATGGTGGCCGGTGGCACAGACCACTCGTACGGCATTGATGTGGCGCGCATGGCCGGGCTCCCCCCGGCCGTGATTGACCGGGCCCGGTCGGTGCTCCGTCAGCTGGAGAGCCAGGAGTGGGTGGTAGACGAGGCCGATGCGTCGGGTGATGGGTTGCCCTCTACCGTGCGCCCACAGGTGCCCGACCTGGATGAGCCCTCGTTTCAGCGTTCGCTGTTTGATGCGCCGCCTGACCCGCAGGCCGCTGCGCTGAAGGAGCAGGTGGGGCAGCTGGATCCCGACCGCATGACGCCAATTGAAGCGCTCATGAAGCTGGTGGAGCTGAAAGCCCTGCTCGGCGACGAGGTCGCGTGAACCGGGTCAGTTCTGGGTTGTGTACTGGCCGTACCGGTTCCATATCTCGCACGCTGCTGCACTGGCGCCGAGCGGGCACCCAAACCGCTCGTACCGTAGCTGCCGAATGAGGCGCAGTTGGGCCTTGAGGCGCTTGCGCACCATAGCCAGCTTTTCCGTGGCCTCTTCCAGGTTGCTGCGGGTGCGTTGCATCGACTCGCGTACCCGCTGATAGGAATCAACGGCGTCTTTCAAGGGGCGGTTGTTCTCCATGGCTGACCTAACGGTTGGGGACAATTGCGGCGGCGATCAGTCGCAGGGTACACACGCTACCGCTCGGTTGGGCACGCCGCCAACGCATTCAGCGTGTGCCATCGTACGAGGCACCTATCATCTTTTGGATGACCCTTCCGATTTGCTCCCACATTTCCCTCGCGCTATGCTCCATCCCTTTCTCGATGTATCACCGACTATTCCCGACACGGCGTTCGTCGCGCCTTCCGCCGATGTGATCGGCGACGTGGTGCTGGGTGACCAGGCCAGTGTGTGGTACAACGCCACGCTCCGCGGTGATGTCAACTGGATCCGCATTGGCGCCCGGTCCAACGTGCAGGATAACGCGGTCGTGCACGTCAGCAACCGCGTGGCCCCGACGCGCATAGGGGAGGACGTGACGGTGGGCCATAGCGCCGTGGTGCATGGCTGCACGATCCACGACCGGGTGCTGGTAGGCATGGGCGCTGTCATCATGGACAACGCCGTGATTGGCTCGGACGTGCTCATTGGGGCGCGTGCGCTCATCACCGGTGGGACGGAGATCCCCCCGCGATCGTTGGTGCTGGGGAGCCCGGCGAAGGTCGTGCGGGCGCTCACCGACGAGGAGGTCGGGAAGGTGGCGCGGTATGCGGCGCGCTACGTGAAGTACAGCGCCATCTACCGGGGCGTCTCACAGCCGGAGGAGAATCCGTTCTACGACCGAGCCGCCGCTCCCTCGATGGGCGGAACAGCCTGAAATTCCGGCCGGTTTGATCGACCTCAAATCTTGATAGCCTCAACTGCTTTCTTTTTATGCATATCGGCACCCTTGATTTTGGTGAGCGCCCGCTCTTTTTGGCGCCCATGGAAGACGTTAGCGATCCGCCCTTTCGGATGCTCTGCAAGCGCTTTGGCGCGGACATGATGTACACGGAGTTTATCTCCTCGGGCGGGCTCATCCACGACGCGGACGATGCGCACCAAAAGCTTGACATCTACGAGGAGGAGCGGCCCGTCGGAATTCAGATTTTCGGAGGGGACCTGGAGCAGGTGCGGGCGGCAACACCGCTGGTTGATGCCATTGGCCCGGACGTCATCGATATCAACTTCGGATGCCCCGTACGAAAGATTGTATGCAAAGATGGTGGCGCGGGCATCTTGCGTAATCTGCCAAAGATGGAGCAGATCACCCGCGCGGTTGTCGAGGAGGCCACGCGGCCGGTCACGGTGAAGACGCGCCTCGGCTGGAACGACGAGTCCATCCAGATTCTGGAGGTGGCCCGTATGCTGGAGGCATGTGGCATCAAGGCCTTGGCCGTCCACGCCCGCACGCGGGCGCAGATGTACAAGGGCGAGGCGCGCTGGCACTGGCTGCGCAAGCTAAAGAAGGAGGGGGTGCGGGACATCCCGCTGATCGGCAACGGCGACGCGATGGATCCTGAGCGCATTGAGGCGATGTTCGACGAGACCGGGGTAGACGCGGTCATGATTGGCCGGGGGGCCATCGGCAATCCGTGGATCTTTCGCGACGCCAAGATTTATCGCGAGACGGGAGAGACGCCACCGGAGCCCACGTGGGAGGAGCGCATCAGCGTGGTGGCCGAACACCTCACGCTTAAGTGCGAGTGGCTGGGCGAGCGGACCGGTGTGCTGGAGATGCGTCGCATGTACAGCGGTTACTTCAAGGGCTTCCGTAATGCAAGTAAGCTGCGCCACCTCCTCATGCAAGAGGATGACAAGGAGGGCGTGCTGGAGGTGCTGATGAACTTCGATGAGCATCAGGCCGATACGCAGGTCGCCGTGCCGGCTACACGGGCGGCGCAAAAGGCCGTCCCGGCAGCTATACAGGCCAAGCTGCCGACCCCCTCACGAGCGAAAAAGCCGACGGCTGCGTGACCTGCGACGCATGAGGAGGCTGACCTTAGGGGCGCAAATCTTCCCGCTCGGTGGCCATCAGTACGCGAAGGTCCAGGGCCCGGGCCACGCCCGCGACTGCCGCGAATTGATCGACGGTGGCCTCGCGGTCGGCCCGCAGCAAAAGCGACTGCCGATCGCCCCGCACGTCGCGAATCTGCGCCAGCAGGGCCTCGCGGGTTACCTCGTCCCGCTCCACGAAGAAGCGCCCGTCCTCCGTGATGGCAACGTTTACGTATACCGCCTCCGCGGGCGTGGAAGCGTCGGTTTGCGGCAGGTTGACCTGAATACCAAACTGGGGGATGAAGTTGGACGTGAGCAGGAAGAAGATCAGCAACAGCAGAATGATATCTGCCAGTCCAGCCAGACTGAAGACACTGAGGGGCTCCTTCTTTTCTGAGAACTTGAAATCCATGGGCACGGAAGGCAACGCGGGAGGAGAGTGGGCGACCGTTATTTTGCGGCAGGCTCCTGCAGTAGATCTATAAACTCGGTTGCGGTGCGCTCCATGTCGTTTACCTGACGCTTAATGCGGCTGAGCACGTAGTTGTAGAAGAAGAGCGCCAGGATCCCGACCGCCAGTCCAAAGGCTGTCGTCAGCAACGCCTCCCAGATGCCGCCAGCCAAGACGCTGGCATTTACGTTCCCCTGAAACCGCTGGATTTCCTGAAAGGCGGAGATCATCCCCAGCACCGTCCCAAAAAACCCCATCAGCGGTGCAATACCGGCGATGCTGGCGAGGTAGTCGGTGCGCTTTTCCAGCTTAAACGCTTCATTTTTGCCTTCCGCCTCCACGGCGTCCTTGATCTCGGAGATGGGGCGCCCGAGTCGCTCCAACCCCCGCTTCAGGATCCGCGTGATCGGCCGGTCGTGCTGATTGCAGAAGCTGATGGCGCCCCGGATGTCGCCTGACTGCACGTAGTCGCGGACGCGCGCCGTGACGGATTCCGGATCAGTGGCGGCCTTGCGGATCGTGATCATCCGTTCGACGAAGAGGTAGATCGCGAGTACGGACAGGATGCCGATAGGTATCATGACCCAGCCCCCCTGCAGGATGGTCTCGAACAGGGTCATCGATTCCTCAGGCGGGGGACCTTCGGCGCCAGGGGTAGGGATGGCCTGTAACAGCACGACAGATAGGGACAGCATGAGGGATGAAGTAGGGTAACGGTAGACAGTGAGGTTAATCGCGTGCCATGTCCGGCGTCAGGCGGAGCACCCAGGCGTCGCCGGGCAAGACGTCGGAGCGGGCATCGCGTGCTGCAAGGGCTTCTTCTTGGGTGGCAAACTGACCAATGCCCACGCGGTAGCGGGTGGCGTCTCCTGTTCGCGAGACGAGAAGGGCCGCGGGAAGTGGATCGTTCGTGATGGCGGCGCGGTAGTTGGCCTCGATGGCTTCGGCATCTTCCTCAGAGGGCACAGAGGCGACGACCAGAGCAAAGCCACCGAGAGTCGGGTCGATGGTGCCTGCGCCCGTGGGCAGATCGTCAGTGCCCACGCCATCGGCCAGCGCCTCAGCTCCCGCTGTCGAGGCAGCCTCATCGAGGACCTCATCGGCTGCGTCATCAGCAGCCTCAGTAGCCGGGTCAGGCGGCGTTCGTTCGGTCTCGTCGGCAGGCTCAGGCTCAACTACGCCCATGTCTGGTGTTTCTGGCGAGGTAGTGGGTTCGTCGGTCAGCAGCCACCACGCAGCGCCCGCCGCCAACAGTAGCGCCAGCACGAGTCCGATGAGGGCAGGGGCTCTGTTGGGCGTGGCCTCTTCGGTCACCGGTTGCGCCTGGTCATCACCGTCAGCGCCGTCGCTTGACTCGTCGGGTGTATCAGCTGCGGGCGCAGTATCGCTTGAAGCCGTCACAGGCGTGCCCTCGTCGGCGTCCTCTGGTTCGGGCATAGCCGCCGAGTCCTCATCTTCGACTCCTGCGGATGGCGTTGTTTCCGCTTCGCCCTCAGCCTCAGCGGTGTCCGGGGCTGCAGGCGTGGTCTCTGGCGTGACGTAGCCGGACGTGTCTGCGGCCATGGCGTCAGTGCCATCCGCCGCCGTGTCCTCTTCCAGTGGGTCCTCTTCCA
>CAYFRR010000036.1:2547-15891 GCA_964345505.1 uncultured Rhodothermales bacterium | reverse complement strand
TCCTCTTCCATCGTTTCCTCTGCTGGGACGTCCTCGGTGGACTTGGCATCGTCATCTTCTACGTCGGATGTCTCTGAAGCTACGGGCGGCGCAGCTTCCGCGGCTTCCGAGACTGCAGCAGGAGGGGCAGCTGCGGGCGGTGCGGCGGCTGGTGCCATGCCCGCATAGCGATGGTTTACGACGCGCTCCAACGCGGCGTCTGGGGTGAACTGAAGAGATTCATTGCCTTCCACGCGCTCAAAGATGCCAATGCCCGGGACGCGCACACGCCCTTCCTGCTCGGCCTGTTGATGGATTAGCTTGGAGAGGGCGTTGAGCACCAGGCGGGCTTCCGAGGGTGGGATGTCGAGGCGCTCGGCGACTTGTTCGACGACGGTGTCGGCCATAGGGGAGGGGGACATGCAGCAAGGTAAAAGCGAGACCTACGTTTACGCGCCGTTGGGGGATGGGGCAGGCGTAAAGGTGAGATGGTCTTGAGGCGGTGTAAGAACGGTTTCGCCATCGATCTTCTCAATGGCGCTGGGGGTGTGCTGTACGCTGAATGTACCCAGCCCCGGGACCTCAACGGACGCACGTGCGCTCAGGCGATCGCGCAGGGTTTCGGCGAGGGCGGCGACTACCTGGTCGCGGGAAATAGCGGGCATGGGGCGAGGGATGTAATGATAAGGGCAGCTGGTACGGAGCTTCAACTGGGCTATGCTTCAGAACATACGGCGGCGGCGGGGACGGCTGCAACCCGCGCAGTTACCAACGAATGCGAAGCCCCAGCGAAATAGTCTGCGGAGCCTCAGGATAGTTTTCCCATCGCTCCAGACGCCCCCCAATGATGTTGTCGGCCCGCCCAACGATGCTGAGCGCGCTGGTAACATGGTACGATCCGCTGATGTTCAGGCCTACGAACGGATCCAGCGTCTCAGTGGCCGTCGGCGTAGCCACGCGGTCGCTCTCGACGGTCCCCTCTACCTCCACGAGCGCCTGCTGATTAGCAAATGACTGGGTCAGGGAGAGGGTCGCCAGGTGCCTGCCCCAATAGGGGATCGGGGCATCGTTGCGCTCCGTCAGCACGGCGTCGCGGTAGGTGTATGCGGCCGCTGCCTGCAGCCCGGTCGTGAGGCCCAGGGAGAGCTCAGCCGTACCGGAAACGATCCGCGCTTCGTCGTACGTCGGCCGAATGAGGGTCGGCGAGCGAACAGCCATGGCGTCTGCCACGGATTCGGACTGGTACACGCGGCGCACCGGGTTCTGCTCGTAGCCCCCCGCTACGCCCACTTGCACGGGGCCAAGGAAGGTACGTACGCCGGCGTGGGTGTTCCAGAGCTGGACCGTCGGTCGAAACGTGGGCTGGTTCACCACAAAGGGGCTTTCATTGATCATGTGCCGCAGGTCATGCCGTGTGGTACCGGGCTCGTTGTAGGCGTACAGATGAAGGTTCTGGCCCGGGTACCAGTCGATAGCGACGTCGGGTGCCACGTACACCTCCGTCACCGTAGCCGCCGCAGTATCATCCTGAAACCCAAAGATTAGGGCACCGGCACGCACGTTTACGTCGGGGCGCGGATGCCATACCACGGCACCGCCGCCGCTGTACCGATGCACCCACCCGGTGCGGGGCGCAGGGCTTTGCATCTCGAAGTCGGACCCGTCATAGCTGCCTGAGCCTTCCACCGAAAAACGTCCTACGGGGAGGGTCAGACGCCCATCGGCGTGCAGCCGTTGCTCATCGATGGTGGCTGCGGCACGGCTGCCTGGCGCGCTTCCGCCGATGTTATCGCTGCTGAGCGATGCCAGACTACCGCCTGCAGTCACTTCCAGCGCGAAGCGGTTGCGTTCAATCGATAGTTCGCCGCCAAGCGTGCCGCCGTACGCGTCGCGCCCGGGGACGGAAGCCTCTGGTCGATCCAGGGCCCCAAACAGGGCATAATCCTTCGCAAAACCTCCGGCATCCACACGTCCAGAAAGTCCTTGACCCTGAAACCGGAGTCCGGCACTGGCCTCCAGATCATCACGGGCAGATGCTGCATCCGGAAGGGCGTCGGTGGGGGTATGGCCCTCGCTCCCGCGATAAGACAATCGGCCGCTGAGCTGTGTTAGGGAGGAGAGCGGTGCCTGCACTCGGACGCGCGCCTGCCGGTCGAAGTAGCGCCCACTAAGGGCTTCTACCTGCCCCAGCAGCGGTGTACCGGCATGAAACGATCGGGGCGCCATGTCGGGGCGACGCAGGGGGCTGCCGGGAAGGTCAGCGGTATCTTGCCGGTACTCGCCAATAAGCGGCCGGCGGTCGGACGAGAGGATAGGGACGCGGGGGGGTGGGTTGAAGCCCACGAGGGGCTGACGCTGCAGCCGGGGAAACCGGGTCTCCAGCTGCCCGCGGATCTCTACCTCCTGCGGTGCGATATTCGGCAGGGCCGTCGTGTCTGAAGATGCCGGCTCGGGTGCTTCCTGTGCTTGCACGGTGGGGACGGCGATCAGCAGACCAATAAGTGCGAGCCACCAAACGACGCGTGCGGCTGCGAAAGGGAAATACATCTGAGGGCGGATCATTCCGAGGGAAGGGGTTACAGGCGCTGTAGCTCAGTTTCGGCCGTTTGGGCGAAGGGGGTATTGCCAAATTCAGCTTGGACGCGTTCGTACATGCGGCGCGCGTCGCCGGGACGATCAAGCTGCTGGAAGGCGCGGGCCTGCTCAAGGTAGCTCTGGGCTACCCATTCCGTGTAGCTTCCAAACCGGGCGGGGACGCTGGAGAGGATTTCGACCGCCCGCTGCGTATTGCCCTGCTGGCGCTCGAGCACGCCGGTGCGGTACAGTGCCTCGGCACCCGTTTCATCCTGCCGTAGGCTGGCGACCTGCGAATAGCGTTCAAGGGCCGCCTGCAACTGTCCTTCCTGCTCTGCCACGCGGCCCAGGCCAAGCATCGCGGGCGCTGCCGTTTGTGCATCTGGTGCGGCATCCACAGCTTGTTGCAAGAGCTCACGCGCCTGTGCCACCCGGCCTAACTGCAGCAGCGCCTGCCCCTGCCCGTATCGGGCCTGAGTCAATCGCCGTGCATTATCCCCGCTGCTCTCCGCTTGCCGCTGGTAGGCTTCTAAGGCCCGGCTGTACTGCTCCGTTTCCATGTAGAGGGCGCCCAGTTGTCGGGCGGCATCAAAACGCTGATCGCTTTGCGGATACGCATCCACGATTTGCCGAAAGTATACGGCCGCCTGCTCAGGTTCTTCCTGCTCCTGATAAATGGCACCGAGGTAAAAGTAAGCATCGGGCAGTAAGTCGGTATTTTCAGAGGTCCGCACAAACTGCTGGAGTTTCTGAAGTGCCTGGTCCGACCGGCCATCTTGGTACAACACCTCCGCCTGCCGAAACCGCATCTGGTCGACGATGGGTGAGCCTGGATTTTGCGCTGCGAACCGATCGATGATGGTGTCGGCCTGATCCATGCGGCCATCTGCGGCGAGCGCGAACATGATGCCCGAGGCCGCATCGGCGATTACATCAGTGGTGGCGTATGACTGAAGCACGTCCTCGTAAGCCTCGATGGCGTCATCCAGTTGCCCGGCATTGAAATACGCATCTCCGATCGCATACTGTGCCTCCGCCGCCAGCTCTGCGCCGGGACGCTCGTCAATCAGCGCGCGGTAGGCTTCAATGGCCTCCTCATACTGCTGATTTTCGAACTTGGTAAAGGCCAGAGAATAGAGCGCCTGATTCCGAAACTGGGTTTGGGGGTACGTGGAACGTAGCCGCTCAAAGGTATTGATAGCTTGCGTGGGCTGGCCCGAGTGATAGTACGCCTGCCCGATTTGGTAGAGGGCATAGTCGCTACCCTCGTCCACGACCCGGCGGTAGGTGGTAATGGCATCGCTGAACTGACGCTGGGCATAGTAACTATCGCCCAGCCGGAGCACGGCGTCCGTGCGGTAGGGTACCGCGCCGCCGTCCTCGCGGTAGGCGCGGAGGAACTGGTTGTACGCGTTAACGGCCTCGGCGTAGCGCTGCTGCTGAAAGTACGACCAGCCCAGGGCGTAGTGCGCAGCTTCCACGTAGGCGCCGCCTGGATGCTCGCGCAGGTACCGGGAGAACAGGTCGGCCGCTGCCGCGTGGTTTCCGCGCTGATACTGGCTCTCGGCCTGCCAGAAAAGCGTCTCGCCGGGGCGCGGGCCGTCGATGCCCTCGTCCACAAGCTCGGAAAAGGTCGCATAGGCCGCGGCGTAATCGGCCGTACGATACTGCAGCCACCCGCGTTGGAAGGCGATCTCCTCTCGCAGTTCGGCCGGGGCTGCATCGACGGCCACGGCAGCGTCGAAGTCGGCGAACGCCTGATCCGTTTCGTTGCGCGCGATGTTGGCATAGCCACGCATACGAAGCGCATCGCCGTAGACCTCCGCCTCGTCGTGTGACTGAATCACTTGTGTGAACGCCTCGGCAGCTTCATCCCAGTTGCGCTGCTCATATTCGGTCATTCCTAACTCGTACAGGGCCTCGGCCGTCTTTTGCCCCGACGGCCACCGTTCCGCCACAATACGGAAGGCCTCTGTGGCTGCGCCGAGGTCCCGCGCCAGCTTTAGATTGATGGCGCGCTGGTAGGCGGCCCGTTCGGCCAGCTCGCCCGAGGTGCCCTCCGCCACCTCAGCAAAGCGCTCGGCCGCCCACTGATGAATGCCCTCGAAATGGTAGTTCCATGCCAGTCCATACAGGGCACGGTAGTAGAACGGACTCTCCGTGTTGCCCTCCGTAAAGCGCCGGTAGTAGCGGATGGCGTTTTGACTGTCGCGAAGCTGGTTGTAGGACTCGGCCAACAGGAAGTCGGCCCGCTCACGGCTCTCGCCCTCCAGTTGCCCCAAGCGCTGCCGGATTTCACGCACGGCCCGCTCGTAATCCTCTAACTCGTAGTAGGCCTCAGCCAAGGCCAGGCCTACGTCGCGGGCATAGTCCGAGTCGGGATGCCGGTCCGCCAGACGCTCCAACTCGCGGGCGGCATCGTCGTATCGTTCCCGCTCCACCTGCGTGAACGCAACAGCGTAGAGGGCCATGGGCGCCGTATCCGTTTGGCGATACTCATTGGCTGCTCGTCGCCAGTACCCGATGGCTTCGTCATCGCGCCCAAGCTCCGTCGCGGCGGTCCCCATCCAGTAGAGGGCCTGCGCTGCCACCGCGTCGGAGGGACGATCCTCGACCACCCCGCTGAGGGTCGCAATGGCTTGTTCATACTGCGCGTTCTCGTAAAAGTATTGCCCGAGCGCCAACTGGGCTTCTTGCGCCAGGGGATGCGCAGGGTACTGCTGCTGGAACTGCCGAAAGCGCTCCACTGCGGCTTCCTCGCGTCCGGTCGCAAGCAGAGCGCTGGCCTCAAAGTACAGGGCATCCGCTGCTTTGATATGGCGCGGATCTGTGCGCCGGAAGGTGCGGAAAGCATCCGCTGCTGCGCCGTAGATCTGGTTGCTGTACAGCGCGAAGGCTTCTGCAAAACGGTCAGCGGAGCTCCCGGTGGAAGATTGTCCGTAGGCTTGCAGGGGCAGGACGAGAATCACCAAAGCTGCGCACAAGAGCAGGCCACGGCTCAAGGCACGCAAAAGGGCTGTGTGCATAACGAGGGGATGGGAGCGAGATCGGCACAACGGAATCATTGACGGGGGTGGGGCACCGGCAATGTTACGGAGCAGTGAACGCAAGGACTTCCGAGAGGGTTCGCGGTGCTGATTGTTGAGAATTATGTCGAAAGACAGTATCAACCGAAACGTGTAGCCTCCGCCGTTCCTTACGTGAACATCGTGCCTGCGGTTGAGTGCATTACCTTTCACTATGCTGCTTACCCTATCGGATAACTGCCCATGCCCCCCGATGCTACATCCCCCTTTGGTACCCCTCACGACGGTGACGCACCCGCATTCGAGCCGTTTCCGGATGAGTTCGCAGAGGAATTTGATGAGGAATTACCGCCGTTTGATCTGGGCGACATGAGCGATGTTGGAAAAGGACCACTGGATCCTGAAATGCTGAAATTAAGGGCTCAGATGCTCGGGGCAGAGTATTACATTAAGCTCGCTACCATGGTACAAGAGGCGCAGATTAAAGCGGAAAAGCTCGCTGAGCAGGGCCGAAGCACGATGCGCAACGCACCCCTCGAAACCATCGGAGGTGCGTTTGCTGCCGGTGCGCTTATTGCTTTTGTGCTGCGCCGCCGTTAACCACGGTACGTACCCTCATGTGTTGTCATACGCATCCTTCTTACCCACAAAAGTCTACTTACTTATGTCTGACGAAAAAAAGAAATCTTCGCGTGCTGACGCTTCTGATGCAACGGACGCGGATGCGCAAGCCAAAACCGATGGCATTGAAGAGGCTGCCGAAACGGCCAAAGAGAAGGCCAGTGAAGTAAAGGAAAGCACGCAGGAGGTTGTCGAAGACCTTGCAGCCTCGGCCGAAGAAACGATGGAGGAAGCCAAGGAAAAGGCTGAGGCTGCGGCCGAAGACGCCCAGGAGGCGGCGTCGGAGGGAGCAGACAAAACCAAAGCATCTGCTGAAGAAGCGCAGAAGACCATAGGCAAGGCAGCCTCTGAAGGTACAGAGCAAGCCGAGCGCAAAGCAAAGGAGCAAGCCGACGAAATATCGGATACCTACCACCGCGCCCGGAAAGAGCTGGATAGCGCGCTTGGTGCGTTGAAAGATGATGTGGACAATGCTCGCGCAGCCCAGTCGGGCTCTCGTCTTGAAGCGTGGATTCGGCGAAACCCTGTCCCGGCGGTAGCCCTGGCGTCTGTGCTTGGCATTACGGTGGGTACGCTGGTGTACAAAGCTACGCGGCCCACTCCTCCGCCGCCGCTTTCCGAGCGTGCGAGCCGAGAAGTTGAGCGGCTGGCCACGGAAGCGCGGGCGTATGCAGAGAAGGCAGGCCAAGATGCCAGCGGCCGCGCCCGTGAGTTTAGCAACCAGCTGCAAACGCTCGCTGCGGAATGGCGTGAGATTGCGCAGGAACGATCCGAGGGAATCGGCCAGCAGCTCTCCGAAGAGGCCAGCAAGGCAGCGCAGTCGGCTGGCAAAAAAGCCGGCACCTACCGTGAGCGTGCCCTGGCCCAGGGCCGCAAGCTGGCCGAAGAGGCAACCGGCGAGCTAAGCAAGGCTGTTACTCAGGCCAAAAAGGAAGCCAAGAAGGATGCGGATCCGGTTGCGGATTCAATGAAAGCGTCCGTGAAGGAAGCCACGGACACGGCTACTGAACAGGGCCTCACGTTCGTGACCGCGCTTAAGAACGCCGCGAAGACGGCCGCCGCCGCGCTCATCGTAAAGAAGGTATCTGACTGGTACCGCAAGTAGGGCCCATCCCGGCTGCAGGCGTTTGCTTTTCCACGCTTGCAGCCGTTTTTGTGTGATTTCATCACTTTTTACCGCAAGCAGCCGACATCTTTCGCTTGAGCCTATACCTTACGTTGGGCTTAGGCCAACCCCTTGTCTTTATTCATCAAGCGTACGTCATACCGTGAGCATCTTAGTTGTAGGGACCGTTGCCCTGGATTCTGTGGAAACGCCCTTCGGGACGGCAGAGAACATTTTCGGGGGCAGCGCCACGTATGCCACGCTGTCGGCCTCCTATTTCCATCAGCCCATTCAGCTTGTCAGCGTCGTTGGGCACGACTTGCCAGCGGATTATCTGCAGGCGCTGCGCAAACGAAACGTGGATGTCGAGGGGCTGGAAATGCGGCCGGATGAGAAGACGTTTGCTTGGCGCGGTCGCTACCACTACGACCTCAACGAACGCGATACGCTGGCCACGGACCTCAACGTGTTGAAGGGGTTTGACCCTACCATTCCGGAGGGGTACCGCGGGGCATCGATTGTTTGCCTCGGTAACCTCGATCCGGCCGTCCAACGCAGTGTGCTGCACCAAATAGACGCCCCGGACTTCGTGGTGGCTGACACCATGAACTTCTGGATTCAGCAGACTCCGGACAGCCTCCGTGAGCTTCTGTCGGAGGTTGATTGTCTTATCATCAATGACGCTGAGGCCCGCGAGATGTCCGATGAGCCGAACCTCATTCGGGCCGCCTCTCACATCCGCGCTCTGGGCCCTGATATCCTCGTGATCAAAAAGGGCGAGCACGGGGCCATGCTTTTCACCGACGGTATTATGTTTAGCGCGCCGGCCTTTCCGTTGGAAGATATTCAGGACCCCACGGGCGCAGGAGACACCTTTCTCGGGGGATTTATAGGCTATCTCGCACAGAAGGGCGTTATTGACACACCTACGCTCAAGCGCGCGGTGATTTATGGGAGCGCTATGGCGTCCTTTGTTGTAGAGGCGTTTGGACCGGAACGGTTGTTAAATCTGGAGCACAATGCCATCCATGAGCGGCTGCGTGCCTTTCGCGAGTTGTCGAAGATCCCAGCATTTGAGGTCCCCCAACGCTCGGAAGCGTAGCGCAGGTGGAAACCATTTTTCGAATGGCAAGGGGAGGGTAAGTATGGCAGGAAGCACAGTTCGACTGGTAAACGCGGTGTTCTACGCTCACCACGGCGTCATGCAAGAGGAGCATCGTATTGGGGGGCGCTATGAGGTGGACGTTGCCATGGACCTGTCCATTGAAGAAGCGGGACAGGAAGATAAACTCGGGGCCACGGTCGACTATGGCTCGATCTATGACCTGGTGGAGGGACTGGTCACGCAGAACCAGTTTTACCTCATTGAGCGGCTGGCTTATCTCATCGCGCAGGAGGTGTTGGAAACGCAAGCACAGGTAGATGCCGTAGAGGTCACCGTGCGAAAGCCTAATCCCCCCGTCGGTGGCACTGCCGATCGAGCGGAAGTCACCTACCGCCGCACACGTTAAGCCCCGCGTACCGCGGACTTGCCCCTGGGCGACTGCCTTCTGAGCGGACTGGTTGATGGGGGTGCTGCAGGGTGTATACGTGAGAGGAAGAGCGTCACGGGGCTGAATAGCACAGCTCCGCACGGCTACTCCTGGTATAAGAGTTTTATATCCGTTATTGCAATACAAATCTGTCATCACACCGACCTACATCGAAAAACAGACCCAGCACAAGCGCCATATCCACAAGCCCTTTGCGATACGGTGCATCGACGGGCACGCAAATCGCACCAATACGGACCGCCAATTGCCGGCGCCAGAGCTACAATCCAGCATTTACAGCGTTTTACAATATCATACAGGCCGTCTGTGACGTAAAGGTCGTCATCCCAAGTTACGCCCGTCGCCCGTGCACTACAGACGAAGCGCATTGCCGAAACGCATCGCCGCCTCAGATAGGAATGGCTAATGTTACTCCGCCGGTGCCACAACGCAGCGGTGCAAGAACTCGGATAGAAGCGAGTCTACTTCACTCGTGTCGGCCAGATCATCCAACACGTCTTGAAATAGCTCTTCGCTTCCAAGCTCGCGGATGTAGTGTTCGCGATATACAATGAGTCGTTCACGCTCCCGCTCGGCATCCAGCTCGCTGTGAAACTGGGTCCCATAGAAGGGCGCGTCGGGCATACGGAACGCCTCATTCGGTTGCGTCTCGTTTCGTGCCAATTCGATCGCTCCCTCGGGCAAGCGTACAACCCGGTCGCGATGACCCATATTGGCTTTGAACACTGCTGGGAACGTCCCAAAGAGGGGATCCTCACACCCGGCCTCCGTCAGACGGACCTCGCAACAGCCAAATTCGACCCGGTCGTAATCGTAGGCCACTTCTCCTCCCATCGCCCGTGCCATGAGTTGATGCCCCCAGCAGGAGCCGAACGTAGGCAGCTTTGTATTGTGTGACTGCTGGATAAGGTAAAGCAGCTCATCCATCCACGGGTATGCATTCCATGCCGAGTACTCTCCCGCACCGCCGATTAACAGGGCGTCAGCATCGGCCAGCTGCTGCTCATCAAGCGGATCGCGCACCACGTTTAGTGAACGCAACTGATGGGGTGCAATACCGCATCGCTCGATGAAGCACTGCTGCTCCTGATGCTCCATTTCAGGTGTGTCGCGTGCCTGGATGAGAAGAAGCGTGATATCAGCGAAGGGGGGCATGGAAGAGGAGGATACATCACTATCAAAGGAGAGAGGTACCGCTTTATCCCCGCATCAGATCCACGAAATGTGTTCGCAGCATGCGGTAGAACCGGTGCAGCGGTAGTCCCACCACATTGTAGTAGTCGCCATTGATGCCCCGAACAAATCGTGCCCCGTAGGCATCCTGTATACCGTAAGCTCCCGCTTTGTCGAGTGGACCGCCCGAAGCTACATAGCTGTTAATCTCATCTGGACTCAACTGGGCGAAGTGGACCCGCGTGCGCTCAGCTTCCACCGCTATACAGGCGGAGGGCTGATGGTGCAGTGCAACGCCTGTGATCACGGTGTGCGTCTGGCCGCTGAGGTCGCTGAGCATGGCGGCCGCCTCCTCCGCGTCTTTCGGCTTGTTCAGAACGACCTCGTTGTGTACGACAATCGTATCTGCGGAAAGCACCAGGGCTTCCGGATGCCTACGCGCCACGCTTCGACCCTTGCGGGTGGCCAGCTCTTTGGTAATGTCCTCAGGCGAGAGGGCTTCGTCCACGGTCTCGTCGGCTCCGCTTGGCTCTACCGTGAAGGACAACCCGAGCCGCTCGAGCAGCATGCGGCGGCGTGGAGACTGAGAGGCGAGTATTAAGGGAATTGACAATTGCATCCGACCAGCAAGACGTTGGTAAAGCCTCGCCGCTGTGTACTTTGGATGTGGGCTGACGTTCGGGATAGGCAGACACGCCATGTCACACCTCATTTAATACGCCATGGAACAGCAAGCTCAATGCGGCAGGTGCTGCATGATGCGATCCACCTCGGCCCGAGAGCCTCCGCGCGTAGGCTGCAGCGCCATGGTGGCGATCCGGCGATGGGTTTGCCATGTGACTGCTAACACGCTGAGGGCCACGAGGAGCGCGAGGAGAGGCACTGCATGCGGATAACGGGCGTACAGGCTTTGCGTCGTGGCATGGGGGATGGACGCAATGACAGCACGTTCTCCTTTTGCTGACGTCGCGGTTACCCGTCCCCGGGCATTAACGACCGTGATGCCTCTGCCGTTTGCGACGGTGATTACGGGGCGCTGCAGGGCAACGGCTCTAATCTTTGCATGTGCATGCAAAGCCGATTGGGACAGGCCCGTTTGCCACGCGGCCACATGCGGCTGCACCATCCACACATCTGGCGCGTGTTGCTGGGGAGGCGGCACGAGACGTAACCCTTCAGCGCCCATTGCGGTGGCGATCGTCCCGACTCCCATTACCCTTAACTGAACGGGGGCTGTGTCGGGCCCTGGCTCGAAACGCGTGACGCCATCCAAGGGCGGCACGCGGTGGAACAGGCCCTCGGGCGCAGAAAAACCGCGTACGTCTTCGATCCAGGGCATTAACTGCTGCTGATGGTGTACTGAGGCGTCCTGCCCCGGGCGTAGCACAACGGTGCTCCGATGAAAGGATACGGTTCGCCCCCATGGGTCCTCCATTGTACCTGGCATCACGGCACCCGTCAGGACCGGTGTTTGATGGCCTTCAGTCCAGGCTGCCAGGTCATTCATCATCTGGGCGCGCCATGAGGCGTGCGCAAACACCGGCAGCGCCTCACTCGGCCACACGATCAGCGATGGCGGCTCGGTGGCGGCCTGAAGCGTGCTATCGGTCAGCGCCCGGAGCTGCCGCACCCGGTCGCGGTTGTAGGGGTCTTCCCATTCGGATGTGGATACGTCTGGATCTACGATAAGAGCATCGAAGCGACCGGTCGGTGAGTCGTGGTCTTGAACGAGCAATCCAGCACTCCATACAAGGGCGACGAGTCCTCCCGCGAGCAGCAGGCCCCCAAGGCGCCCGACGGGGCGGTCTGATACCAGCGCCGCGAACACTGCGCCATTGATGAGCCACAGCCACAACGAAAGGCCCAAGGGGCCACCCAGTGCGGCAATCTGTAGGGCAGGAACCAGTGAGGCCTGCGTGGTGCCGAAACGCGTCCACGGCCATGCGATAGGGCTCTGCGCCAGTAGCCACTCGATGCCCACGGCGCTTGCCACCAAGAGCGCGAACGCCAGCGGCAGCGTCACGTACCGGCGGACCGCTGAGGCGAGCGCAAAGGGCACGGCCATGGCTATGGGCCATACGACCAAGCCTACTACGGCCAGCACTCCATGGTCGCTAAAGGTGTGCAGTGTGGGCCAGAAGAACGCAAGCGCGTACGTGAGCAGAAACAGGGAGGCAATCGGCCCAAAGCCCTCCATGACGGAGCGCGCTTGATACCACAGCCAGAGGGCTGGGACGAGCGCAATCCAGGCCAGCATGCCAAGCCCATGGGGAGGATAGCTGGCTGCCAATAGTACACCGCCGATCACAAGCAGGCCGGTGGACGGTGTCGTACGTTTATGATGAATAGAAGTAGGCATTTGACACAGGAGCCTTCACACGGTAACTTGAGCCGTCCATTTTTTGCACAGACCGCTGGTTCTACCGGGCATGATTGTTTTATCTATTTGTAACCACAAGGGCGGTACGGGGAAAACCACCTCGGCCATCCATCTTGGCGCAGCCCTCGGACTCAGTGGCCATCGCGTGCTGGTCGTCGATCTGGATCCCCAAAGCTTTCTGACGCGCATGCTGGGTATTGCTGATGTCCCTGCAGCGGAATCCTCACTTGTCTTATTCGACCACGAGATTGATTTCAGTGCGTTGCCGACACGATCCATGCCCGGGTTTGATCTACTGCCCTCAACGGGCAGCCTTACCAAGCGCATGCGGTCGTTGAATAAGCCAACAGACGTGTTGTGGACAAAAGAAGCCATTGAGCAAAACGAAACGTATGATGTCATTCTGTTTGATACAGCGGCAGCTGTCACCGTCTACAGTCTGAATGCCATGGTGGCCAGTCAACACGTCGTCATTCCCGTGACGCCTGAGTATCAGCCCGTCATTGGTGCAGAGCAGACGGCGCAGACCGTCACGATGGTACGCGAGCGGTTAAACCCCGAATTGCACCCACCGCATTTCTTATTTACCCAGGTGGATGCCCGTAAGAGCGCGCATCGTAAGTATCGGCAGTACATGCGAAAACGTTACCAGGAACGCGTGATGGATACCGTAATTCGCACAAGCGCGTCGCTGGCCCGTACGTACGACGCCGGCGAAACGGTCTTCGAGCGTGATCCTTACTCGCGTGGCGCGCGCGATTATGCGAACGCTACCGATGAGCTTATGCTACGCATCGAAGATGCAGCGGGGAGCGATGGCACGCCGCAGGCTGCTCCGGCCCCAACCGGTGCCGAGGCACCACCTGCTCCGCAGCCGATCGGCTCGGCGACCAACGGCGCGCAGGCGTCGTCCGCTTCATCGCACGCCATGTT
>CAYFRR010000036.1:0-2447 GCA_964345505.1 uncultured Rhodothermales bacterium | reverse complement strand
CTTTTTCCCATGGCCTCGTCAGATGCGCAGCGCTTTTCCACCCGTGCTGGACTCCTCCTCAGTGTTATTGGCATTGCCGTCGGCACCGGTAACGTCTGGCGGTTTCCACGGATAGCGGCGCAGAACGGCGGGGAGGACGGGGCGGGCGCGTTCTTATTGGCGTGGGTCATCTTCTTGCTGGTGTGGAGCATCCCCCTCATCATAGCAGAGTATGCCTTGGGGCGAAATGGGCGCAAGGGGGTGGTGGGCTCGATTGCAAAGGCCGCGGGCGATGGCTTCGGGTGGATGGGCGCATTCATCGGGTTTGTGGCTACCGCGATCATGTTCTACTATTCCGTCGTGGCCGGCTGGTGTGTCTTTTATTTCATGGAAATGCTGACTAATCCGCTGCCGCTGACTAATGAGGCAGCGCAAGGGGTGTGGGACAGCTTTCAGGCAGGAGGGACGCCCGTCTTCTTCCACGCGCTGGCGATTGGTACTGGGGCGTTGGCTGTCTGGAAGGGGGTCAGCTCTATTGAGCGCATCAACAAAGTGTTGATCCCGACGCTGCTTATCATCCTGCTTGTTGCCTTGGTGCGCTCAATTACGCTGCAAGGTTCGTGGGATGGGATCGCGTTTTTGTTTACGCCGCAGTGGGAAACGCTGGCAAACCCCCAACTGTGGCTGGAGGCGCTGACGCAGAACGCCTGGGATACCGGCGCAGGCTGGGGACTCATCCTTACGTACGGCGCCTACATGCAGCATAAGCACGGTACCGTGCAAAATGCGTTCATTACGGGCATCAGCAATAATATTGTATCACTTGTGGCTGCCATCACCATCTTTGCCACCGTATTTGCGGTGCTTGGCGCCGAGATGTCGCGGGGAGAGGTGCTCGAAATTATGCAAACCAGTGGGCCGGCAGGTACTGGACTCACCTTTATCTGGATGCCACAGCTGTTTGCAACCATTCCATTGGGAAGTACACTGGCTACCCTGTTTTTCCTGGGATTGGCATTTGCGGCCTTTAGCTCGCTGATGTCCATGATTGAGCTGGCCACGCGCATCTTCTCTGACCTCGGACTGCCACGGGCCAAGGCCGCCCTGTCCGTCGGGAGCGTGGGTTTTCTGCTGGGCATTCCGTCGGCTGTCAACCTGGACGTCTTCGCCAACCAGGACTTCGTCTGGGGGGTCGGCTTGATGATCTCTGGCGCTATGGTTGCGTTTGCTGTTGTGCGCTACGGGGTTACACAATTCCGCACAGAGGTCGTCGAGGTCAGTCCACTCGATTGGAAGGTCGGGCGCGGGTGGGATCTGCTGATTAGCACGGCCGTGCCCCTGCAAGCAGTCATTCTGCTGGGGTGGTGGCTGTATCAGTCTGCAGCGATTTATGCACCGGATACGTGGTACAATCCGTTGGAACCCTTCAGTGTAATGACGGTGCTCCTACAGTGGGCAGTCGTGCTGGTCGTTTTCGTCGCCTTGAATCGCTGGTTGGTGCAACAGACCCTCTACCGTCCGTTGCAAAAAATCCGCTCGTAGTGTGGCATATTGTTTGCCGAAACATCGCCTGCGACCCCTCAACTTCTTTTCGGTGTTGGCCATGAACGTACGATCGCTTTTCTTGCTCGCCACGCTACTTTTCACTTGGCTCTTAATCAGCCCTACCGCGCAGGCACAGGAGGAGCTTCCCATGGGCTCGTCTATGCCTGAGGCCTCTCATCCGCTGATCACGACAGATGGAAGCGAGCAAACACTGGCGTCGGTACGGGGAAACGGAGGGACGCTTGTTATATTTTGGAGCAACCAGTGCCCGTGGGTTGATCGATACGAAGACCGCGTCCTTGGATTGCAGGAACGTGCCCAAGCGGATGACATCGCGCTTGTGCTCATTAATTCGAACAATGCCAGCGCTTTCCCCGATGAGTCCCGCGAAGCAAATAGGGAACGGGCCCGTGCACAAGGGTACAGCATGCCGTATCTGAAGGACCCGGAGGGCGTCGTAGCCCGCGCCTTTGGTGCGTCTCGTACACCGCATGTCTTTTTGTTTGATGCCGAGGGCAGCCTCGTGTACCGTGGTGCGATTGATGACTCGCCGGGCGACCCCGAAAGCGTGCAAGAGAATTACCTTTTGGAGGCTATCGCAGCGGTGGCTGCAGGCGAGACCCCTGCCACGTCCAGCACACGGGCGTTTGGCTGTACCATCAAGCTGTAAACTCGACGCTGCATCTCATACGCCGTCTTGCCTGTATGCCGCTGACACCTGTTGCCGATCGGATTTCCTCGCTGTCAGCCGCAGCAGCCGACTGGAGGGAGCCGGATCATCCGGAGCGGGAAGCCGCGGTTGCAAGCGCGCTTGCGGGGGACAACCGGTGTACTGCAGAAGCCCTGGCCTTCACTATAAACCAGCGCATGCACACGCTGACAGAGGGGGCGCTTACGGCTTGGGCCGGTGAGATACCGCAAGC
>CAYFRR010000035.1:0-22146 GCA_964345505.1 uncultured Rhodothermales bacterium | reverse complement strand
TTTGATGCAAGTCAGGTGAAGTCCCGTTGATGGGGCCGAATCTCCGGACCCCTCCGCTCGTAAGCCCGATCGGTTTCAGCCCTGCCTTCTCTCCCTGACTGCCCGCTCATGGCCGCTTCTTCAACCGATCCTGCCCCTCCGCCTACGCTACCAGACGCGTGGGATGCCCGTGGCGGCATCCCCTTGGATGGTCTGCTGGAGCGCCATAAGGCGTCGCCGCTGCTGCTGGCTCTGCTCCCAGTGGTGGCGTTTATCATATTCTTTGTGATCTCCAACGTAGCCTCTGTAGGGCTCCTCCTATGGGAGGGCGTCGACTTTGCTGCAGGCATGATGGATTTTGAAGCGCTTATTCAGGAGCATGCCCGGTCGCTCATTCTGGCCAACACGGCCGGGCAGGTGCTGGGGCTGGCCCTGCCCGCGTTGCTGCTGGCGTGGTTGCACTCCTCGCGCTGGGGCGCCTTCCTGCGGTTTCGCGCCCCTGACGCCCGGCTCTTGGCCTTCGCCATACTCGGCTGGATGGCCCTGCTGCCGGTGGTCTCCTGGGTGGGAGAGCTGAATCAGCTGCTGCCGCTGCCCGAGGCCGTAGAAGTATGGGATGCGCAGCAGATGGCGCTCGTGGAGCAGGTGCTCCTGGGCGATCTGACGATCGCCTTCAGTCTGGCCATGCTGGCGGTGACGCCCGCCTTCTGCGAAGAGATCCTGTTCCGTGGATACGCGCAGCGCCAGGCCGAGCGGGGCATGGGCGTGGCGGCCGGGATCCTCTTCTCCGGGATCGTCTTTGGCCTTTTTCACCTGCGGCTGACCCAGGTCCTGCCCCTCACGTTGCTCGGCATCTTTCTGGCCTACCTGGCCTGGCGCACCGGCAGCCTGTGGATCCCCATTGTCATCCATTTCTTGAATAACGGCTACGCGGTGATGCTTGGCTTTTGGGCCCGGGGGCAGGAAGACGTGTCGCTGACCTCCATTGAGCAGGTGCCCATCCCGTGGTACCTGGTAGTGGCCGGAGCGGTGTTCTTCGGGATCGTCACGGTGGCCATGGAGCACCGCGCACGTCATCTCGTATCCACTGCTGCTGATACATCGAGAAATGCACCACCTGTGGATAACCCGAAACGCTCATGAGCACGCCCCGCGATCAGGACTGGCTGGCCATCCAGGAGTACGGCACCGATTTCGAAGCTGACATCTTGCGCGATCGGCTGGACGATGCTGGCATTCCCGCGGTAGTGTTCTCGCAGCGCGATCATGCCCACAGCCTGAACGTGGGCACCATTTCTTCCGTGAAGGTGATGGTGCGATGGGTAGATGTAGAGGCGGCACAAGCCTTGATTGAAGACGTCGAGCCGGTATCCGATGAGGAGCTTACTGCAGCCGCGCTTGCGGCCCGACATCCGGACACGGATGAGGCGGCGCGCCGGATGGCAGACGAGGAGGACCCTTCGGCATAGAGGCTGCCGGTAGGGGTATGCGGATAGGGAGGTTGCGGGTGGACCTTCCATTTCTGAGGCGCACCATGTAGATTACAACGCACGATCACCCTGCGCCCTACTTCATTGCCGCCCACCACCGATGTCCACGCTTTCTAAGCGGGTGCTCACCGCCCTTATTGGGGTTCCTGTGCTGCTGGGCGGTGCCTACCTGGGCGGCTGGATCTTCGCTGCGCTGATGCTTGCCATTGCCCTGATCGGGCAGCAAGAGCTGTACAATATGTTAGCCCGCTCGGGCGTGCAGCCCTTTCGGCTTATAGGAATAGCCATCGGCGCGTGCTTTAGCGTACAGGCGCTGGCCCCGGTGACGGCCGGGATGTCGCTCGCCCTGCTGCTTTTACTTGTGGCCGTGCTTCCCTTCGTCGCGCCCGAGCGCCCGCTGGAGCGCCTGGGTGGCACGCTGCTCGGTGCCTTTTACCCCACGGCGCTTCTCATGACGCTGGTAGAGCTCCGCGTAGCCCGCAGTCCTCACATCGGCGACCTCGATGCGTTTTACCTCGTTACGGCACTCTTTCTGTTCATCTGGGTTACGGATACGGCGGCCTACTTCGTAGGCAAGGGCATCGGGCGGCACAAGCTGGCGCCGGCTATCTCCCCAAACAAGACGTGGGAAGGTGCAATTGGCGGCGCCTTGGGCGCGGTCGCCGTAGCTATTGCCCTGAAGGTGACCGTGCTGGGGTTTGTGCCCTGGGGACACCTGCTCGTGCTGGCTTTCATTTGCGGCGTGGTGAGCCAACTCGGCGACCTCGCACAGAGTGGCCTCAAGCGCTCCGTCGGTGTCAAGGATTCAGGTGCCATCCTGCCGGGGCACGGCGGGGTGCTGGATCGGTTTGACGCGATGATCCTGGCAGCCCCGCTCTTCCTGCTGTACCTCCGCTGGATCGCCAACCTGATCTGAAGCCGCCCGTATGGGCTGGAACGATCGCCCGGGCTTCCCGGTCTACACCTTCTGGTGACTGTAACCGACACGCCGAAGCTGCATGGGCCTTTTCTCCACAGGCAAACGCCGAAAACACAAGCGGTTTGACTACGAACCTCGGTACTACAATCCAGAGAAGGAAGATGACCTGAAGTACCGCATGCGCATCAAGCGGAAGTCGCGCCACAAGCGACGCGACACGTCTGGGCTCATCTACCTGGCGCTGCTCCTGGCGTTTGCTGCCTATCTGTACTATCTGCTGTAGTATCTGCCGTAGCAGGAGCGCCCGTCCGGTGTTTTGCCTGCGCCTATCGGCTGGCCCCGGGGCGGGTGCAGGCCTGCGCTCCTTCGATCTATCCACTTGAGGTACTCCCCGCGTGACCGACGTATCCACGCAGCAGGATGGCATCATTCGCGTGATGCCGGAGGCATTAGCCAACAAGATTGCTGCCGGAGAGGTGGTGCAGCGCCCCGCCTCTGTGCTGAAAGAACTTGTGGAGAACGCCCTGGACGCCGGTGCTACGGACATCGAGGTGATCCTCAAGGCCTCGGGAAGTACCCTCGTGCAGGTAGTCGATAATGGCTCGGGCATGGGGCCGGCCGACGCCCGTGCCTGCTTCAAGCGGCACGCCACCAGCAAGATTCGCTCAGCCAAGGACCTGGACCGACTCCACACGCTCGGCTTCCGTGGCGAAGCGCTGGCCTCCATTGCTGCCGTAGCGCAGGTTGAGCTAAAGACCAAGCGCGTCGGCGATGATGCGGGGCTTGAGTTGCGGGTGGAGGGAGGCGACGTCACGCACGAAGCGCCTTGCGCCACTCCCAATGGGACCTCCATTGCCGTGCGCAACCTGTTCTACAACGTCCCTGCACGGCGTAACTTCCTGAAGACGCCGGCTACAGAGTTCAAGCACCTGGTAGAGACATTTCAGTTTTTGAGCCTCGCCAACCCGGATGTGAGCTTCCGCCTCATGCACAACGACAACGAGGTCTACCGCCTCGTCGCCCGCCGCGGGGAAGATCGGCCCGCGCAATTGCGCCATCGCATCGGGGAGCTCTTTGGAGATGACCGCAAGGCCCACCTCGTGCGCGTCTCGGAGGAGACCAGCTACCTCAGCGTCTCCGGCTTCATTGGCGACCCCTCGGTGCACCGCCGCACCCGCGGTGAGCAGTTCCTCTTTGTGAACGGGCGCTACGTGAAACACTACTATCTGGACCACGCCCTGAAGGAGGCGTACGAGGGCATGATCCCGTCCGGCGCCTACCCGTTTTACGCGCTGTTTCTGCGCCTCGACCCACAGCACGTGGACGTGAATGTGCACCCGACCAAGGCGGAGGTTAAGTTCGATGATGAGAGCGGCGTGTATGGCATGCTGAAGACCGTAGCGCGGCGGGCCCTGGGCATGATCGACTGGAAGACCGATCACCCGGACACCGGCGCGCTGGGGTCAGATGCCACCTCCCGTGCTGCGTCCAGCCCCTCGTTCGAAGGCAGCCGATTTGCGCCTCCCACTGAGGGGAGCTTTTCATCGGGCGACACACCCCGTGGTTCGGATCCTGGAGGCGGGCGTGGGGGCGACGCGCCGCCGCAGCGCCCGTGGGCCGACGCGTCACCTTCATCTGCTGAAGCTCCGGGCGACGTGTCACAGCGCCTCTACGACTGGTCCGCAGACGACGCGGCAGCGCAGCACCCGGAGCAGGGGCCGCAAACGGAGATCGCGTCCGCCGCTGTCCCGCGACAAGCCGATACGCCGGACCTGGACGAAGACGAGACGCCCCTGTGGCAACTCCACGAGCGCTACATCCTCACGCAGATCCACTCCGGCCTCATGGTCGTAGATCAAACGGCGGCGCACGAGCGCATCCTCTACGAGCGCGCCCTGGCCAGCATGGAGAACGGGTTTGGACTGTCGCAGCAGCTCCTGTTTCCGCACCGGGTGACACTGAATCCGGCTGATCATGAGCTCGTCCAAGAACTTCTGCCGCATCTCCGAGCGCTCGGGTTCGACGTGTCGCTTGAACAGCAGGACGCCGTGGAAATCCGCGGCGTGCCCACCGATATCCGTCCGGGAGATGAAGAGACCATCCTCGGCGATGTCATCGAGCAGTACCGGGCCGGAGATCCGACCGCTGAGGCACCGGCGCGCAAGCGACTGGCCCGAAGCATGGCGCAACGCAGTGCCATCCCCGCGGGTACACGCTTGTCCATGAAGGCCATGCGCGGCCTCATCAATGAGTTGTTTCAGTGCACCGACCCACTGCGCTCCCCTCGCGGCGACCGCACCATCATCCGCATCGCGATGGATGACCTGGCCCACCGCTTTCACCAAGATACCCCCCGATGAACCCGATCCGTGATGACGTGGCCGCAGCGCTCGACGCTGCCGACGTGCCGTCCGGCGCCACCGTCGTTGTAGGGGTGAGCGGCGGGTGCGACTCCATCGTACTGGCCCACGTGTTGGATGCGTTGGGCCGTGTGGTGCACGCGGCACACGTCAACTATAACCTCCGCCCAGGCGCGGCCGACGATGAAGCCCTCGTGCGAGCGTTCTGTGAGAAACGGGGCCTTCCATTGCACGTGCGCCAGGTCGATGGCGCGGCGGAGGCCGAGCGGCAGGGCACCTCTGTGCAGGCAGCGGCCCGAGAGGTGCGCTATGCCTTCTTTGGTGAAGCCGCTGCCGCGGTTAACGCTTCTGTCGTGGCGGTGGCCCATCACCGCGACGACCAAGCCGAGACCGTGCTCCTTAACCTACTGCGGGGCTGTGGGCCCGAGGGGCTGGCCGGCATGCCCGCTGAGCGCCCGTTGCATGCGGACGAGGACGTGCGTCTGATGCGCCCGCTGCTGCATACCCGGCGGCGCGCCATCCGCGCGTATGCCCGTCATCACCACCTGTCGTGGCGAGAGGATCCGTCCAACCAGAGCCTCTCGTACGAACGCGGTGCGCTGCGGGCAGCAGTGCTGCCGGCCATTGAGGAGCACCTCACGCGGGACGCTGTGCCCGCGATGGCCCGCACGGCCGACCTGATGCGCGCGTACGTGGATTCCACTGTCACTCCGGCGCTGACGCAGTACTGGGAGCAGGTGGCGGTGGCAGACGATGAGCAGGGCGGGGGCCGCCTGCGGCTGGACCCGCTGGCCGCGCTGCCGCCGGTATGGCAGACGCGGCTCATCCTGGTAGCGCTGCGCCGCTGGCTCCCGGGCGTGCCCCGCTCGGCCGCTACCGCCGATGAGGTGTGCAGCCTATGCGAGGCCCAGGTGGGGCGGTCCATTCCGTGGCCCGGAGGCACCGTGTGGCGTGAGCGCGAAGCCTTGCGGTTCGATCCGACGCCGGGAACGCCAACCGCCACCGGCACACTGGCCACCCTGCCCGACGCTGTAGACCTCCCCCAGGGCCGCCTCGAGGTCACGCGCCTCAACGGCCGACCCGATACGCTCCATACCATCGATCCCTACACCGTCATCGTCGATGCCGACCGCCTGGCGTGGCCGCTTACCGTGCGGCCCTGGCAGCCGGGCGATACGCTGCAGCCCCTCGGCATGAAGGGCCACAAAAAGGTGAGTGACCTGCTGACCGACACCAAGGTGCCGCCTCACATCCGCGCCCGCGTGCTGGTGGTGGCCGACGTGGCGCGCATCGTGTGGGTGGTGGGCCTGCGCCTGGCCGACCCCGTGCGGGTGCAGGACGACACCCACGCGTTTGCAAAGATAACGTATAATTCTGATACGCCGACCCCCTCCAGCGCCCCATAGCCCTTCCTTTCGTGGAGGGCGTCTTGTACCTTTCGGTTCGTTTCCTGTCCAGCACCCCTGACTCATGGCTGTTTCTCCCACCTCCACCGCCCCCCCGACCATCACCTGCCGCGACGAGCGCTTCCGGCTCTACCTCGACCGCAGTCGCCTCCAAGACCGCATCCGCGAGCTCGGTCAGGAAATCAGCGAGGCCTACGCCGGCAAGTCGCCCATCCTCATCAGCGTGCTGAACGGCGCGTTTATGTTCACCGCCGACCTGATGCGGGCCATCGACATCGACTGCGAAATCGACTTTCTGAAGCTCTCCTCGTACGGCGCGGAGAAGGTGTCATCCGGCCAAGTGCACGAGCTCAAAAAGATTGATGCCAATGTAAAAGACCGCCACGTCATCGTGGTGGAAGACATCGTCGACACGGGCCTGTCGATGGAGTTCATCCTGAACCGGCTGGAGCGGCACGAGCCCGCCTCGCTGCGGGTGGCTACACTGCTTCACAAGCCGGCCTCCACACAGGTCGAGGATCTGACGCTTGACTACGTCGGCTTCGAGATTGACAACCTGTTCGTGATTGGCTACGGGCTGGATTACGGCCAGCTGGCGCGGAATCTGCCCGACATCTACATTCTCGACGAGGCGGAAGAGAACCATCAGGACGACGCGTAAGAGCGGTTCTCGTGCTCAGCCCAACCTATGGAGCCGGGCAACATCGTCGATCTGCTGCCTGATCGCATTGTCGGGTGCGTGTTCGCCAATCGCCGGAGCGTCTCCAATCCCCGTCAAGACGCGAAGGGAGGCCTGCACGCTGGTGGCCAGGGCATCGGCGTCATAGCCGCCCTCCAGGGCAGCGACGAGCCGCTCGCCGCAGGCCCGGTCGGCGATTTCGCGCAGCCGGTAGAAAAGGAGTGCGAAGCCCTCAGTGGAAAGCCGCATCTGGGCCAGCGGGTCGTCGGTGTGAGCATCGTATCCTGCCGACACCAGCAGTACCTCCGGCTCGAAGGCCTCCACGGCCGGGGCAACCACCTGCTCAAACGCGTGAAGGTAGGCAGCATCACCAGCGCGCGCCGGCAGGGGCACATTGATGGTCGTGCCCGTACCGGCCCCGCTGCCGGTCTCGTCCACCATGCCCGTGCCCGGATAGAGGGGATGTTGATGCAGGCTGAGGAAGAGCGTATCGGGATCATGGTAAAACACGTCCTGTGTGCCGTTGCCGTGGTGCACGTCGAAGTCGACGATCGCAATACGCTCCACGCCGTGCTGTTGCCGCATCCACGCCGCCATGATAGCTACATTCGAAAAGAGACAGAAGCCCATCGGTTGGCGCGGCGTGGCGTGGTGCCCCGGGGGGCGCGTAGCGGCAAAGCTGTTGGTGGCGTTGCCCAACAGCACGGCATCGGCCAGGGCACGCTGTACCGCCAACGTTTCGAGTCCTACCTGTAAGCTATCCGGTGTAGTGTATGTGTCGGCGTCCAGCATGCCCCCGCCGTCTTCCACGGCATCCACAATCGTTTGGAGATACATCTCCGTATGCACCAGGGCAGGGAGGTCCAGTTCGGCCGCCGTAACGTCGACCGGATGCAGCGCCTCTTGCAGCTGCGCATCCGCCGACACCACCTCCAGGGTGCGCGTCAGCCGCTCCGGCCGCTCGGCATGGCCGGCCTTGGCGTGCCCATCGTGCGCCTGATTTGCACCAAAAGCGGTAGCCATGCCTACGGATAAACGGACGGTTCAAGGGAAAGGAATTTGGGTGCGCACACGTAGGGTTTTTCCACGTAGCCCGTGAGGCTGTGGATGGACGAAGAGATGTCCGCCATCTCGGATAGCTCCACGACTGAGCCGTCGCGGCGCAGAATCTGGATGGAGTCGTCGACCTGTTCGTAGGCCGAGTGGCGCGAATGGTCCAGCGTGAGGTAATAAGTGGCGTCATCGGCAGCGGTGTCCGGCGTGCTGAGGCCGGCGCTTACGAGGCGCTCAGCGATGGCAGATTGCCAGTCGGCCAGGGTCTCGGGCGGCGGATCTTCGGTCAGAAACGTCGTCCGCAAAAAATCACGGTTAATGAAGCGACGGCTGAGATCCCGAAGGATCAGGTCCGGACTCTCCATCCACTGCTTCAGCGTGAAGAGCACATCGGTGTCGTCCAGCGCCACATACTGGGCGCAGACCTCCGGCCGGGCAATATCGTCAGCGTGCAGCTCCTGCGAGAGAAAGAAGGAGAGGGCAGGGGAGGCGCCGGCAACCATCTCCAATCGGTCGGCACGATAGTGGGTGCGCGCCCGGCGGAAAGCCGCATGCAGCAGCTTGTCGCCGGCCAGCACGGTTTTGTGCAGGTACACCTGCCAGTACATGAGCCGCCGCGAGATAAGAAAGTTTTCGACGGCATACATCCCTTTGGCCTCTACGACCACGCGGGCGTCCGGGCCGCCGGGCGCCGGCACCACGCGCATCGTCTTGAGCAGGCGATCGACGCCTACACGTCCTTCCACCACGCCGGTGTGAAAGGAGTCGCGGCGGAGGTAATCCAACCGGTCCATGTCCAGCTGACTGGCCACCAGCTGGTGGAAGAAAGGACGGTCGTACGTGTTGTCGAACATGTCCAGCGCGCGCTGCAGCGTGCCATCGAAGCGCTCGTTGAGCCGCACCAACAGCGCGCGGCTCATGGCTTCGTGGTGAAAGTCCGCGATGAGCGTGTGCTCCAGCGTGTGGGAAAAGGGGCCATGCCCGATGTCGTGCACCAACGCCGCCACAAGCGCCGCCTCACGTTCTTCAGGTGCGATGGGCGTCCCTTTGTCGGCAAGGGTTGACAGGGTGCGCTGCATCAGCGCCATAGCGCCGAGTGCGTGGTTGAAGCGGGTGTGCTCTGCCCCGGGAAAGACGAGGTACCCGACGCCGAGTTGCCGAATACGCCGAAGGCGCTGGACCTCGGGTGTTTGAACCAGAGCAAGCAGCGTAGCCTTGGGCACGGAGATGAATCCGTGCACCGGATCAGAAAAGAGTTTGAATTGGCTGTCGCGGTTGGCAGCAGACACGGGGGCGCGGAAGAGGCAGGGGGGAGGTGCCGAACGGCTGCGCGGTGATGGGCGGGCGCTGCTACGAGCGGACCCGTGTCGGGGTGCCTACCGGGCGATGCCGCCGCCGCGTGACAGGGCCTCGGTTTCCGGGCACTGACGGGTGCTCTTTGTGCGGCGCAGGCGCGTCAGGACCGTCGGGCAAGGGGTCTCCTCCGTCTGGGGGCGGGGGCGGATCATCAGACGATCCGGGAGAGCTGTCACGCATCGTGCGCAGTGCGTAAATCCCTGCCAGCAACGGCGCGATACTAAACAGCAAAATGACCAGCTGGAGCATAAGATCGGGCGGTGTAAGCGAATGTTACACAAGACTTAGTATACTATCGGCAATGCAGCAACGAGGTTCAATCGGAAATCCAAGAACGTGCTTTGTTACCGAAAGCGAACAGGCATGCGGTGGCGAATAGCTGTGGTGTGCAAAGCCTTAACCATTGCTGCTGCGCAGCGTACGCAAGCCCGGAGCAGAAAGCTCCGCACGTTACGCCTGCCATCATCTGCTCTCGTCTATGCCACACCTGCCCAAGTTAGACCCGTCCAAGCCAGACGCGTACAATGTCGAAATCAAAGCGCGATGCGCCGACCTTGCGGCCGCCCGCGAAAGCCTTACGGCCGTTCCGCATCGGTTCGTAGGCACCGACCACCAGGTTGATACCTACTTCCGCGTGCCTACGGGTCGCCTGAAGCTTCGGCAGGGCACCATCGAGACCCACCTCATCGCGTATCACCGCTCCGACCAGGAAGGGCCTGCTTCCTCGACCGTGCAGCTCTACGCCCCAGCGGATGCAAAGGCGCTGCTGCATACCCTGTCCCACGCCCTTTCACAGCTCGTCGTGGTGGACAAACAGCGGGAGATTTACTTCTTGGATCACGTGAAAGTCCACCTCGACCAGGTCGAGGGCTTGGGCACGTTTGTGGAGATCGAGGCCATCGGAGAAGCCGACGCCCACGAGGCGCTGTTGCGTGACTGCAGGCAAACCATGCAACTCTTGGGTGTGCAGCATGAGGATCTCGTCGCAGCTTCTTACAGCGATCTGCTCATTCATGCGGCCTGATGCCTGATCGCGCTGTAACGATGCCGGTCGAACCCTATCGCGGTGGAACGGCCAACCGTATTTACAGGTGTAGAAGACACAAACGCCCTAAAAATCTATCGTAGCACCCTATGTTAAATACCGTCTCGAAAAGCGAAGAGCAGTGGAAAAAAGAACTCACGCCTGAGCAATACCGCGTTGCACGACAGAACGGCACCGAGCCGGCCTTCACAGGCAAATATTGGGATCACAAAGGGGACGGCGTATACCGGTGTGTCTGTTGCGGTACACCGCTCTTTGCCTCGGACACCAAGTACGAGTCGGGAAGCGGCTGGCCCAGTTTTTACGAGCCAGCAGACGCCGACCACGTGAAGACGGAGAGCGACGACTCCCTGGGTATGCGGCGCACCGAAGTGCTCTGCGCCCGCTGTGACGCCCACCTCGGCCACGTCTTTGCCGATGGACCTCAGCCCACGGGGCAGCGGTACTGCATCAACTCCGCAGCACTTGACTTCGACGCAGCGGATGCGGACGACGCGTAATTACAGGTGCATGCTGTGATTTCGATTCCGTGACATGCGATTCCATGACATGTGTACGGCTGCGCCAGGCGTTCAGCTACACGTACGCCATACTATATACGAACCCATACGAAAAGCCTCACCGGACAGACCCGGTGAGGCTTTGACTTTTGCTACACCGTTTTTCGCTTACACGAGCGACGCGTCCAGGGTGATGTCGGCGCCAGCATACAGCTTGGAGACGGGGCAATTCTCTTTCGCGCCCAGAGCAATCTTTTGAAACGTGTCGTCGTCAATGCCCGGCACGGTCGCCTTGGTGGTTAGCTTGATGCGAGGAATGTGAAACCCACCCTCGCCATCTTCCTCCAAATGGACCTCGGCGTCCGTGTCCACCTGGTCCGGCGTGTATCCCGCCTGTGCCAGTTCGTTGGAGAAGGCCATGGAGAAACAGCCCGCATGTGCCGCAGCGATTAGTTCTTCCGGGTTCGTCCCGTCGCCGTCTTTGAAGCGGGAGGCAAACGTATACGGTCCGGTGTAGTGGTTATCTCCGACCGTCATGGTGCCACTACCGTCGGGGAGGTTGCCTTTCCATGTTGCATCTGAGCTATACGAGGCCATAGGAATATGGGGTTCTGTCCATGAGTGAATGCGAATGTACGTACCCTGTCGAAACAGGTCTTATGAATAGTCGGCAATTGAGTTATTGTTACAACGACCACGCGGCCTCAAGCGATGCTCATGCATCACCAGCCGGCGAGACACCAACAGGGAAACCCGCGATAGTTAACACTGTTAACTAAGAAAAAGTTACAAAGCCGTATGCCCAACAACACCACAAATTTGCACCGCGTGATCTTAGACGCGACGCGTAGTTTGTTGGCTCGGAACGGGTATACCAACCTTTCAATGCGCAAGATTGCCAAGAAGATTGGCTACAGTGCCACGACCATCTACCTGCACTTTGAAAACAAAGATGCGCTCTTTCACGCGCTCATTGATGAGGGTATGAACCGGCTGTACGAGTCGCTCTACGACGTGCACACACAGTACGCCGATGCCCCGGTTGAGCGGTTGCGAGCCTTATGCCGCCAGTACATTCAGTTCGGGTTAGACGAGCCAGAATATTATGAAGTAATGTTTATGTTGCATCCCGAACACATGGAACGCTACCCGGCGGCGAAGTACCGGCGGGCACGCCGCAACCTGGACCTGTTTGCGCAGGCGCTGAAAGATGGCGTGACTGAGGGGGTGATGGCGGTGCAAAACAGCCGCGTTGCGGCCAGCTCCACATGGGCCGCGCTGCACGGCACCGTCACGCTCCTCATCGCTCAACGCGTGGATGCCCGCATCGACCACGAGGCCTTCATCACAGCTGCCATTGACCAAGCCTTGTATGGCCTTCTGCCCCGGACCCATGCCGATCCTGCCGTTCCCGAGGTCTAAACTTTATGTTTTGATCCGGAAGCGCTTTCCAACCGATCATCGATTGCCTACCTTACGCATGGTACTTGCCGTGCCTGTTGCTTTGCCTTACGCGCCATAGCTTCCGCACGGCCCCCTCAACGTTGCTGTACCCAAACGGTCCCGCTACTTCTAACCTGCCGCCTGATCGCCATGTCGAGCCTCGTGTACACCGCACCCCGCCATCCGGATCATCTTGTGTTAGGAAAAACCCTGCCCGAGATTCTGTACGACTCGGTGGAAAAGTATAACAATCCACGCTTTCTGAATCAGCCCACGGGAGACACGTGGCGCCCTATTTCGCTGCGTGAGTTTGCGACAGCTGCGGAAGAGACGGCCGTGGGGCTGCAAGACCTCGGCTTGGAGCGAAAAGATCGGGTAGGGCTGTATCTGGAGAGCGATGCGTACTTCGGTATCGCCGACATGGGCTGCCTCATCGGTGGCTTTATTAATGTGCCTATTTACGTGACCCACGCTGCCGAGGCGATCACGTTTGTGCTGAATCACTCGGAGTCGAAGGTGCTTTTCGTCTCGACTCCTGAGCGGTTACAAGAATTAGCGCCGGTGTTGCCAAAGGTCGACCACCTCCAGACAATCATAATAGCAGATCCGTCGGGTGACGTTTCACTGCCGGCGGGTGCGGGCGACATTGAGCTGATGACGCTGGACGAACTGCGGGAGCGCGGACGCGACCGACTGCAGACCGACGCCGGTGCGATCCCGCAACTCGTGAGCAAAATCGACCCGGATGACACCGCTACGCTCATTTACACGAGCGGCACCACAGGCCAGCCGAAGGGCGTGATTCTGACGCACGAGAATATCTCGTCGAATGCGCTTACCTGTTACAATGAGCTGGAAGGCTACCGGGAAGGCGCCTCAGGCGAGGTCGCCATCTCGTTCCTGCCGCTCACGCACATCTTTGCACGCACGCTGCACTACGGCTTCATGTCGCGCGGCACGAGCGTTTACTTCACCACGCCCGACGACCTGGGCGACGACCTGAAAAAGGTGCAGCCCACCGTGTTTGCGACGGTGCCCCGCCTGCTGGAGAAGGTGTACGCCAAGATTCAGACGAAAACTGAAGCCAACACGGGGCTCAAAAAAGCGCTGGGCCTGTGGGCGCTGGACCTTGCCAAGCAGTACGAGCTGGGAGAAGAGCCGTCGGGTCTGTTCGCGCTGAAGTTAAAGCTGGCCAACAAGCTGGTCTTCTCGAAGTGGCGCGAGGCCTTGGGCGGTCGGGTGCGCTTCGTGGTGTCCGGCGGTGCCGCCCTCAACCCGACCATCTGCAACGTCTTTAATGCCGCAGGCGTGCCGATCCTGCAGGGGTATGGGCTCACGGAAACAAGCCCCGTCATCACGTTCAACCGCATCAGCCACAATCGGGCGGGCGCTGTAGGCGAGCCGATCCCTGGTGTGGAGGTCAAGATCGCCGACGATGGCGAAGTACTGACGCGCGGCCCGCATGTGATGAAGGGATACTACAAAAATGAGGAGCAGACGGCGGAGGTGCTCACCAAAGATGGCTGGTTTCATACGGGCGACATCGGGGAGATGACCGACGAAGGCTATCTCAAAATCACCGATCGCAAGAAGGACCTCTTCAAGCTCTCCACAGGGAAATACGTAACCCCGCAGCCGCTGGAGAATAAGCTGGCCATGCACGGCATCATTGAGCATGCGGTGGTGATCGGCAATGCCCGCAAGTTCTGCGCAGCGCTTATCTTCCCGGAAGAGGAGACCGTGCGGACGCTGGCCGGAAATTACGACCTCAACCCGGAAGCTTCGTTCGAGCAGTTACTGCAGGAGCCGGCCATCTACAGTCGGATCCAAGAGCTGGTGAAAGAAGCCAACGAAGGAATGGACCATTGGTCGACCATCAAGCGCTTTGCGCTGGTGCCGGGGCAACTCACCATCGAGAATGGCATGCTGACGCCGACCATGAAGGTGCGGCGCCCCAAGGTCCGCGTCCAGTTCGAAGAGCACATCGAGCAGCTGTACAGCGACGACTGGGCACCGCCCGTAGAGACGAAAGATGCACCGGTGGCAACCGTTGCCACCTGACGTAGTGCTCCGGGCCGCGAAGGCCCGGAGCTTTTGTTTAACCCACGAGGCATTTGTTATGGCCGCAAATTTTAACGACCTGGGCCAGCTGATGAAGCTGGCGCAGAACATCGACATGAAGCAACTGGCGAACCTCTCGGAGAAGGTGGACCTGGAGGAGCTGATCGGCATGGTTTCGTCAATGGACGAGCGAACGCTCGCACAGATGACGAACTTCATGCGGAAGCAGAAGCGCGCGCGAAACGGCAATGGCCGCGAGCTGCCGCCCGTGACAGGCGACTTCTTCGACCTGCGCTCCACCTTCTCGGATGAGCAGCGGGCCGTGCAAGACACGGTGCGTGACTTCATGGAGACGCACGTCCAACCCATTGCTAACGAATACTGGCAAAAGGACACGTTCCCACGCCACCTCATCGACGAGATGCGGAAGCTCAACATCCTGCCGAAGATCTTCCATCCCGATGGCACGCGCACGCACGACGCGGCCATGATGGAAGGCATCGTAACCATGGAGATGGCGCGTATCGACGTGTCGACGGCCACCTTCTTCGGCGTGCACGGCGGGCTGGCCCTCTGGTCGATGGTCATGGCAGGCACCGAGGCGCAGAAGGAGGAATGGCTGCCCAAGATGTTGAACCTCGACGTGATCGGTGCCTTTGGCCTGACGGAGCCCAAGGTAGGCTCCGCGATCTCGCAGGGCATGCGCACGACGTGCCGCCGCGAGGGCGACGCCTGGATCCTCAATGGCGAGAAGAAATGGATCGGCAATGCCACCTTTGCCGACATGATTATCATCTGGGCGCGCGACGAGGACACCGACGAGGTGCGTGGCTTTCTGGTGCGGCCAGAAAACCCCGGGTATCATGTGGATAAGATCGAAAACAAGATTGCCCTCCGCATGGTGGAGAACGGCCATATTACGCTTACCGACTGTGAGATCCCCGAGGCCGACCACCTCAGTGCCATGAACGGCTGGTCCACCGTTGCGGAAATCCTCCGGCAGACGCGGGCCGGCGTCGCCTGGCAGGGGGTGGGCTGTGCCATGGGCGCCTACGAGCATTCGGCTCGCTACGCCCGCAAGCGGAAGCAGTTTGGCCGGCCGATCAGCGCGTTTCAGCTGATTCAAGACAAGCTCGTGTTCATGCTGGGCAATGTGACGGCTATGCAGACCATGTGCCTCCGCCTGGCCGATATGCAGGACGCGGGCACCATGCGCGATGAGCATGCCTCCCTCGCGAAGGTCTTCACCGCCGCCCGCTGCCGCGACACCGTAGCGCTGGCCCGTGACCTGCACGGCGGCAACGGCATCCTGCTGGAGCACGACGTGGCCCGCTTCTTCTGCGACACAGAGGCCATCTACTCCTACGAAGGCACCAACGAGATCAACTCGCTTGTGGTGGGGCGCGCTGTTACCGGGCAGAGCGCGTTCGTGTAATCCGGATGTATGCAACACCACTGGCTTTTTTCCGACCGAACATAACACCGTTAACTCGTCCCTAAGCTTATGGAAGCCCCTCCTGTAGATACCCGCTCCCTGCGCCTCGCCGCCCCGGCCACGCACCGTCCGTTTCGGACGGCTGCGGTGCTGGGTGCCGGCACCATGGGCGCACAGATTGCTGCGCACCTGGCCAACATCGGCCTCGAAGTGCACCTGCTCGACATCGCGGATAGCGACGGCAACGACCCGGACGCTATCGTCAAAAAGCAGTTCAAGCAGACGCAGAAGACGAAGCCCGATCCCTTCTTTATTGACGAGGTCGCCGACCGCATCACCCTCGGCACCTTTGACGACCACTTCGATCGCCTCGCAGACGTGGACTGGATCATTGAGGCGGTGGTGGAGCGGCTCGACATCAAGCAGCAGATGATGGAACGTGTGGAAGCGACAGCGCGGCCGGACGCCGTCATCTCGACCAATACCAGCGGCATCCCCATCCACGAGATCGCAGAGGGCCGCAGCGATGGGTTTAAGCGTCGCTTTCTGGGCACGCACTTCTTCAACCCGCCGCGGTACCTGAAGCTGCTGGAGCTCATCCCGACGCCGGACACCGCCCCCGATGTGCTGGAGCGCGTCGCGCAGTTCGGCCGGCTGCACCTCGGCAAGGGCATTGTGGTAGCCAAGGATGTGCCTTACTTCGTCGGGAACCGCGTGGGTACGTACGCGATGTTTCGGGCGATGCAGTACTTCACCGAGGGGGACTACACCATCGAAGAAATCGATGCCCTCACCGGCCCGCTGGTGGGCCATCCGAAGTCGGCTACCTTCCGCACCGCTGATGTGGTGGGATTGGATGTGCTTCGCGACGTGGCGAAAAACCTCTACGAGAAGCTGCCGGAGGACGAAAGCCGCGAGGCCTTCGCAATCCCTGAGCTGCTCGACCAGCTGCTGGAGGAGGGACGCAAGGGCGCCAAGACCGGGGCGGGCTTCTACAAGAAAGTGGACGGCGAAATCCGCTCGGTACATCCCGAGACGCTTGCCTACGAATCGCCGGAAGAGAAGAATCTACCTGCACTGAAGGACATCAAGAAGGCGGGCGGATTGCAGGACCGGATGCGCGCGCTGTTCGATGCCGAAGGCCGTGCGGGCGACTTCTTCCGTGAGACCACGCTGGACCTGCTGGCCTACAGCGCTCGCCGCATTCCTGAGATCACGGACAGCCCGGCGGACGTCGATCGGGCCATCCGGTGGGGCTTTGCGTGGGAGCTGGGGCCGTTCGAGATCTGGGACACCCTCGGCTTTGCGGCGGTCCGCGAAGCCATGGCCGCGCACGATTTGGCGCTGCCCGACTGGGTCGACACGATGGCCTCGGCCGGCAACACCACCTTCTACCGCACCGCCGATGGGCAGCAGCAGGTCTATGTGCCCACGGCTGGCGGCTACATCGACGACGCTCCACCGGCCGACCAGCTGGATCTGCCGGCTATCAAAACTGATACGTCAACCGTACTATGGGAAAACGCGGATGCTGCGCTGTTGGACCTGGGCGATGGTGTAGCGCTCTACGAGTTTCGATCGAAGTCAAACTCGCTGGGCTCCGAGGTTATGAGCGGCCTCCACGAGGTGCTCGATAAGGTAGAAAACGACCCCGACCTCCGCGGACTCGTGATCGGCAACGAAGGCAAGAACTTTTCCGTGGGGGCCAACCTCGGCGAAGTGGCTATGGGCGCTGCGCAGGGCGAGTTCGACCAGATCGAACGCTTCCTCAAGCGCTTTCAGGACGTCGTGCAGCGTATCCGCTATGCCGAGAAGCCCGTCGTGGTGGCCGTGCATCAGCGGGTGCTGGGCGGTGGATGCGAGATGGCCATGGCCTGCCCGCACCCCGTGGCCTCGGCTGAGACCTACATGGGCCTCGTTGAGCTGGGCGTGGGCCTGATCCCTGCCGGTACGGGCAGCACGCTACTGGCCACGCGCGCAGCGGCACAGGCCCCCAATGGCAACCCCAGCGAAATCCAGCCTTGGCTGCGTAAGTACTTCGAGCAAATGGCCATGGCGGAGGTTGCGACGAGCGCCCGGCAGGCACAGGAGATGCACTACCTGAGCGCCAATGCACGCATCGTGATGGACGACAACCGGCGCCTCTACGTGGCCAAGGAGGAGGTCCTCCGCCTCTCGAACGAAGGCTACCTGCCGCCGCCCGTCAATACCCGCGTAAAGGTGCTCGGGCGCCCGGCGCTTGCCGCTATGAAGGTCGGCGCGCAGCAGTACCTGCAGGGCGGCTATATCTCCGCCTACGATGCCTATTTGGCTGAAGAGCTTGCCTATGTGCTGGCCGGCGGTAACCTGAGCCATCCGCAAGAGGTGCACGAGGAGTATCTGCTGGAGCTGGAGCGTGAGGTGTTCATGCGCCTGCTGGGCGAGGAGAAAACGCAGCAGCGCATCATGCACATTCTTGAGCACAACAAACCCCTCCGCAACTGATCCCGCACGTCCTGATGGCCCTGCCATCGCCCGTTGCCCTGTTATAGATTTTACTCGTTTGACTTATGGAAGCTAAAAACGCAGCATATATCGTAAGCAGTGTCCGCACCCCCGTTGGTAAGGCGGGACGCGGCACGCTGAGCCATTTCCGTCCGGAGGAGATGGGCGGCCGTGCCGTCGCTGGTGCCATTGACCGGGTGGAGGGGCTCAGCAAAGATGACATCGAAGACGCGATCATCGGATGCGCCTTCCCGGAAGGCCCACAAGGCATGAACGTGGGCCGGGCCGTGGCCTTGAAGGCCGGGCTGCCGGATAGCGTGCCTGGTGCTACGGTCAACCGCTTCTGCTCTTCGGGGCTGCAGACCATCGTGATGGCCGCACAGGCTATCGCGACGGGACAGGCTGACGTGATCGTCGCTGGTGGCACGGAGTCGATGAGCCTCGTGCCGATGAGCGGATTTTACTTTCAGCCCAACCCGGAGCTTGTGCTTGACGACGCGTCCGAGTTGTACGTGTCTATGGGCATCACCGCCGAGAACGTGGCCGAGCAGTACGGCGTCAGCCGCGAGGATCAGGATGCGTTTGCGCTGCGCTCGCACGAGCGGGCGCTGGACGCCATCGAGAGCGGGCGCTTTGATGAGGAGACCGTGCCGCTGGAGGTGGCCGTGACCCGGCGCACCAACGGCTCTACCACCACCACGCAAACGGTGTTTGACACCGACGAAGGCCCCCGTGCCGATACCAACCTTGACGCCCTCGGGGGCCTTCGCCCGGTGTTTAAGAAAAACGGCACCGTAACGGCAGGCAACGCCTCCCAGACCTCCGATGGCGCTGCAGCCGCAGTGGTCATGAGCGAGTCCCGCATGCAGGAACTGGGGGCTGACCCGCTCGCCCGCATCGTGGGCTTCTCCGTGGCGGGCGTGCCGCCCGAGCTGATGGGCATTGGCCCCGTGGACGCCATCCGGAAGGTGCTCAAGCAAACCGGCCTGTCGCTGGACGACATCGGGCTGGTAGAGCTTAACGAAGCCTTCGCCGCCCAAGCCCTCGCCGTCATCCGGGAGGTGGGGCTGGACGAAGACATCGTCAACGTCAACGGCGGAGCCATTGCGCTCGGCCACCCGCTCGGCTGCACTGGCGCCAAACTGACGGCCACGCTGCTCCACGAGATGCGCCGGCGCGAGATCCGGTATGGTATCTGTACCATGTGTGTGGGTGGCGGCATGGGTGCCGCGGCCGTTCTGGAAAACATGCAGCTGTAAATACCCCAACGACAGCTCGGCAGGCAACCTTCGCCGGGCTGTTGCGCAGTAATTAACACTGTTAACCTCTCTGCTCACAATCCCCAATCGACCCATGAAATTACGAAATGCACTACTCGGTGCCGGCACGCTCGGCGTTTTGTTTGGCGTCCCGCAGGTACGCCGGCAGGTGCTCTCCAAGGGCGTCATGACGGGCATGAACAAGCTGGGCTTTCTGCCGACGATCTCCCCCACCGAAAAAACGGCGATCGACGCAGGAACGGTCTGGGTCGATGGCGAGCTCTTTTCCGGCGATCCGGATTGGGAGCAGCTGCTAAACGAAACCTACCCCGACCTCTCGCCGGAAGAGCAGGCCTTCCTGGATGGCCCGGTGGAGGAGGTCTGCGCGATGGCCGACGACTGGGAGATCTGGCAAGAGCGCGGCCTGCCGGATGAGGTCTGGGACTACCTGAAAAAGAAGCGTTTCTTCGGCATGATCATCCCGGAGGAATACGGCGGGCTGGGCTTTAGCGCCTCGGCCAACAGCGCGGTCGTGGCGAAAATGGCGGCGCGCAGCCAGGGGCTGGGCATCACTGTGATGGTCCCCAACTCGCTGGGCCCGGCGGAACTGCTCGTCCATTACGGCACGCAGGAGCAACGGGATCACTACCTGCCGCGGCTCGCCCGTGGGGAGGAGATCCCGGCGTTCGCCCTGACGGAGCCGCAGGCTGGCTCGGACGCGGGGGCCATGTCCTCGCACGGCGAGGTGTTTGAGGGCGAGGACGGCGAGCTGTACGTGCGCCTCAACTGGAAGAAACGCTACATCACGCTGGCCGCGATCTCTACCGTGCTGGGGCTGGCTTTCAAGCTCTATGACCCCGAAAACCTGCTGGGTAAAGGCACCGACCTCGGTATCACCTGTGCCCTCATCCCCACAGAGACGGAAGGGGTGGAGCTGGGCAAGCGCCACGATCCGCTGGGCGTGCCGTTCTACAACTGCCCGACGCAGGGCCACGACGTCATCGTCCCGATGGATGCGATCATCGGGGGCGCCGACGGAGCTGGCAACGGCTGGCGTATGCTGATGGAATCGCTTTCTGCCGGACGCGGCATCTCCCTGCCTGCCTCCAGCGTGGGCGCGGCGAAGGGCGTGTACCGCGCAGCAAGCGCCCATGCGGCTATTCGACGGCAGTTCGGGCTCTCCATTGGTAAGTTTGAGGGCATCGAAGAACCACTGGCCCGCATCGGGGGCTTCACCTACTTGATGGAGGCCGCGCGCAAGTACACCAACGGTGGCCTGGACAGCGGCGCCAAGCCCTCGGTGGTGTCGGCTATCATGAAGTACAACACGACCGAGATGGCGCGCGATATCATTGCGGACGGCATGGACATCCTGGCTGGGAACGCCATCTCCCGCGGCCCGCGCAACACCATGGCGCACGCCCACCAGGGCATCCCAATCTCCATTACGGTGGAGGGCGCCAATATCCTCACCCGCACGCTGATGGTGTTTGGGCAGGGGGCGATTCGCTGCCACCCGTACGCGCTCAAGGAGATCGAGGCGCTGGAAGAGGATGACCTGAAGGCCTTCGACAGCGCCTTCTGGGGCCACATTACGCATGTCCTTAAGAACATGGCACGCTCCGTGTACCTGTCCGTCTCGCGCGGCAAGCTGGCCTCGTCCCCCGTGGATGGTCCGGCCGCCGACTACTACAAGAAGCTCTCCTGGGCCTCGGCTTCGTTCGCCATCCTGGCGGACATCGCGATGGGTACGCTGGGGGGGAACCTCAAGCGGAAAGAGAAGCTGACGGGCCGGTTTGCTGACATCTTCTCGTGGCTGTACCTGGCGAACGCCACGCTTACACGCTTTGAGAAGGAAGGCCGGCGCGAGGAAGACCTGCCGTTCTTCCAGTGGTCTATGGAGTACGCGCTGCAGCAGATGCAGGAAGGCTTCGATGGCCTGTTCGACAACATGGACGTGCCGCTGGCTGGTGCGCTCTTCCGTGGGCCGCTCGCCCTCTGGTCGCGCGCCAACCCGCTCAGCAGGGGCCCGAGCGACCGCCTCGGCCACAAGGTGGCGCAGGCCATGCAGGTGCCCGGACCACAACGCGACCGCCACACCGCGGGCATCCACGTCTCCGACGACCCAACCGATGCCCTCGGCCGGCTGGAGCACGCCCTGCAGCTGCACCACACGGCGCTGCACGTGGAGCGTAAGATCAAAGACGCCGTCAAGGCTGGACGCCTGCAGAAGAAGAAACCTGCGCAGCTGGTGGACGATGCCGCAGCAGCCGGGGTGATTTCTGAAACAGAGGCCGAGAAGATTCGCCAGGCGGAGGCCGCGCGCGAGGATGCGGTCCAGGTCGACAGCTTCACACTGGAGGAGTACAAGAAGATTTACGCGCCAACCGCCACCGTAGGTGGCGATGGCGCCCCGTCGATCACAACCGAAGGCGATGGCGCTACGGGGGAGCCCAAAGTAGAAGCTTAGCCCTCGCTTTCCTCCCCTGCTACGACGCAGCCGGAGGCCTATCCAACCGACCGATCACAGGGGTATCCTTTCGAGGGTACCCCTGTGTGTATTTACGTTGAAGGGAATCAAGTCGATAGTAACAATACACTTGGCGGGATTTTTTCCTTGAAGATCTTGTCAACAGACCGTACTGTTTACCGTGCTCTTCTCACACATCCCCTCGGT
>CAYFRR010000034.1:16857-22345 GCA_964345505.1 uncultured Rhodothermales bacterium | reverse complement strand
GGAGCCCCTCAGCCAAGTCTTGCACGGGCTGCTCGTCGAGGGTGCGGGGGGCTACCGAGGTCGCCAGCCGGCGATCGGCGGCACGCGCCACTACTTCAAGCTCTTCGAGCGCCACGGCTTCTTCTTGGAGCTCGATGCGCAAGCGGGTCGTCTGCTGAGCCTGCACCACGATGGGAATCTGGGACGTCTGAAAACCCACGCCTGAGACGCGGAGGTCGTAGTCGCCCGCCGGGACGGGCGTGAGCTCGAACTGACCTTCAGCGTTGGTGGCGGTGCCATACATGGTGCCCACGAGCGCTACGTTCATGCCCGGCAGTGGGGCTTCATCGGCGGCGTCTACCACGGTACCAGCAACGGTGCCGGTGCTCTGTGCGACGGCTGCTCCGGTCCAGCAAAAGATTAAAAAGGATAAGAGTATGAGTGAGCGGACCCACGGGGTGGGTCGGGATGCGGTAGTCAACATGGTCATTCTCCAACAATAGGCTGAGGAAGGCGCCGATGCGACAACGCACCGGCGGCGATCAAAGTATCGTCAGCGCTTTCTTGCACGAACTGGGCTACGCCAAGGCGGCGTACCACGGCATTCGGGCGCCCCTCACAGCATGCACGATGCACGTGTGGCAGCGAGGGGTACGGCAGAAAACGCCGGTCCTGACGAAGGTGCTACTGGACCGGCGGAGGTGGACGAAAGATATCCACAGCGATGGGTTGGAGATGGGCCGCCGCGGTCACGGCGGTGGGCGCATCAGGCGCAGGCGGTCCGCCCGTGCCGGATACGCCATGCAACACAAATCGGTCAACCGCAACAGCGGAGGTCAGGTCGTCTGCGTCGTGACCGCAGCCGCACAGGTGGGTAACGGGCGGGGCAACACCCGCGGCTTCCAGCATAGCGGTAACACTGCCGTCGGCTTCGGCGGCGTGGCAGGGTGACACAGAGGCTGCCGTGCCTGCATGCTCGTGGGCGGCGGCGGGGTGCACGGTCTCGTGGGTATCCTGATCCTGCGAGACGGTATGATCGTGCGCCGGCGCGTCTGCTACATCGTGGTGGTGCGTACACGTACACGGGCCGTCGGATGCGTGGCAGTAGCCGGCGTGAGGCCCTGCCTGTGCCGTTGCTATCCAGGTGAGGGGGTGGTACGGAAGCAACAGCAAGAGCACGACCAGCGCCGCTGTCAGCCGCAGGGGCAACGACAGTTCTTCCCGGCAATGAAGAGGGGCCTGGTCGTTCATACACAGCACAGGTACAGGTTACGCAGGCGTCTCGGTGGAGAGCGGGTAGTCGGCTTCCACATGGCCACGGGCGATGTCACGCAGGCGGCGCTTCAGCAGGCGTCGGCGGAAGGCGCTCAGGTGATCTACAAAGAGAATGCCTTCCAGATGATCGTACTCGTGTTGCAGCACGCGGGCCAAAAAGGAGCCAATCTCCACGTCCTGCTCATTAAACTCACGATCCCGGAAGCGCATGTGGATGTGCTCTGGGCGCGCCACGACCTCCCGGACGTCAGGGATCGACAGGCAGCCTTCCTCTACGTCAGTGGTGGTATCGCTTTCCGCCACGATGCGCGGGTTGATGCACACCATCGGCTGCGGCGGGAGCGCTGCGGCCTCTTCCGGCGTCATGTCTTGCAGAAAGGGCGTAACGTCGACGACGAACAGCCGCTCGCGGCGGCCTACCTGCGGAGCGGCAAGCCCCACCCCGTCGGCCCCATGCATCGTCTCAATCATGTTGTCGATGAGCTGCTGTAGCCCCTCGGTGTTTTGCTCTACGGGCGCGGTCTCTTCGCGCAAAACCGGCTCGCCGTAGACGTAAATGGGCAGGACCATAACCTAATGCAGTGGCTCATCTGAAAGGCGTCATGTATATGGGGTATATACGACACGAGCGACCCGGGGATGCCTACCGCTGATTGAGAAACTCTTGAAGCATGAGCCCGGCGGCCGCCTCGTCCACCCGGCCCTGATGCGTCCGCCGGTGCAGGCGCTTTTTGGAGCGGTCGGTGGCGTGCAGACGTTCACGCGCTTCAATGGTCGTGTAGCGTTCGTCCCATTTCACGAGGTCCACGGGGCCAAGCGCGTTGCGCAACCGGTTGATGTACTGCTGCACGCGGCGTGTCGCGCGGCCCTCCTCCCCTTCAGCGGTCAGCGGCCACCCCACAATAATCGCTTGCAGGCCATCGGCCGCCTGTAGCTGCTGCAAGGCGGTGACGGCCTCCGCCGGGGAGAACGTGCCATAGGGCTGGGGAAAAAGCCCCAAGGGATCGGTAACCGCGATGCCGACGCGTTTGGTGCCATAATCAATAGCGGCGATGCGTCCGCGCGCGTCGGCCATAGGCTCAGGGGTCAGAGGTCAGGTGGTTTCGAGGGCCAGCTCGGCTTCCGCGACGTGCCCATCGCTGTTGGCCTCCGCCGGATGATCGGCGCTGCCCTCAGGGATCTTGTAGTCCAACTCTTCGAGCGGCGTCTGCAGCACCTCCTTGAGGCGCTTACTGGGCTTAAAGTGGGTCTTCCGCCGGCTGGGAATAAACACCGTCTGGTTGGTCTGCGGATTGCGCGCCTTGGGCTTCGCTTTAGTTTTCTTCACTTCGAAGACTCCAAAGTCGCGCAGTTCGATGCGCAGTTCGGGATCTGCCTCTAACAGCAGATCGCCAAGGGCGGTAATGACGGCCTTCACCCACGGCTCGCTTTTGTAGATGGGCGAATCCATTAGCTCGGCGACACGCCGGGACACGTCTTTTTTCGTAAGTGTTTCGGGTCGTTCGTCCATACCGTATGCTCCGGGAAAAATGATCGATAACGAAGAGAGAGGCTCCAGCGGAGCCCTGAGGGGCATCGTCACGAACACGTGCAGCCGTTTCTCGGCGAGATGCCGGCTGCCTCATGCCATCGTGGTGATTGATAATTGCCTAAATATAAAGAAGTTATCACATCTGATGCATGGGGAAAGTACAAAAAAAAGTCGCCCTCTTGCAAACGAGAAGCGACGTTGATCTGCGAGATGTCCTAAAAAAGCACTTACTTACTCCTCCATACGGTACACGCCATGGATTCCGTCGAGGCGCTTAATACGCTTGACGAGGCGTTTTAGGTGGGTGACGTCATTGACGTAGAGCACGATGGTACCCTCAAAGATGCCATCTTCTGAGTCGATGGTAATGGAGCGGATATTCGTCTTGAGGTTGCGGGAAATCACTGTGGTGATGTCGCTGACGATTCCGACGCGGTCTTCTCCCAGGATGCGGAGGGCTACCACAAACTGCACGTCTTTCTGCCGGCTCCACTCCACCGGTACGATGCGATCGGCCCGGTTGATGAGCAGGTCGGGCGCGTTGCTGCAGTTGACGCGGTGGATCTTGATTTTGCCCGTGCGGCTCGTAAACCCAAACACCTCATCGCCCGGAATGGGGTTGCAGCAGCTGGCGTACTCCGTGGCAATGTCTGTATGCAGCTCCCCATCAATCTTGAGGGCGGGCTTGCCGGTAGACTGCGCCGTGCTCAAAAACTGATCGTAGTCGAGCTGCTTGGCCTCTTCCTCCACCGTCTGCGGCTCGGCGGTTTCATCCGGCGTGTTACTCTTGATCCGCTGGATCAGCTCCTCGGGGTCGAAGAGGCCGTTGCCGATCTCGAAGAACATCTGCTGGATGTTAGGAAACTTCAGGTCGGCCACATATGCGTGGAGGTCCTGCTCGTCGATCTTGATGTTGTTGCGACGGCATTTTTTGGCCCACACCTCGCGTCCGTGGTCGATGGTCTCGCGCCGCTGCTCATTAATCCAGTGGCGCACGCGGCTTTTGGCCTTGTGGGTCACCACGAAGTTCATCCAGTCTGGATTGGGCGTACGCTTCTTCGAGGTGATGATCTCTACCTGATCGCCGCTGCGGAGCTGATGCGAGAGCGGTACCATCTTGCCGTTGACCTTAGCGCCGATACACTGGTGTCCCACCTCGGTGTGCACCTGATAGGCAAAATCGACCGGCGTAGCCCCGACGGGCAAGGTCAGGAGATCGCCCTGTGGAGTAAAGACGTAGATCTCCTCATCGTACAGGTTGAGGCGAAACTCCTCCACAAACTCCGCTGCCTGATCCGGACGCGGGTTTTCCAGGAGATCGCGTACCCAGGAGAGAAACTCTTCCATCTCCTCATCACTCTGCGAAGCGCCCTCCTTGTACTTCCAGTGGGCCGCCACGCCGCGCTCAGCAACCTCGTGCATCTTCTGCGTGCGGATCTGCACCTCTACGCGTCGCCCGTTGGTGTCCAGCACGGTGGTATGCAGGCTCTGGTAGCCATTGGACTTCGGGGTAGAGATGAAATCGCGGAAGCGCTCGGGAATCGGCTTGTAAAGGTCGGTAATGATGCTGTAGACGCGCCAGCAGTCTTCTTTTCCCTTGTTGCCCTCCGCGTTTAGTACGATGCGAATGGCAAAGATGTCATAAATACCGTCCAGGTCTTTGTCCTGCCGCTTCATCTTGCGGTGGATGCTGTAGAGGTGCTTCGACCGACCGTACACTTCAAAGTCGAACCCTTCCTGCTGCAGCCGCTCGCGGATCGGCCCGATGAAGGACTCGATGTACGCCGCGCGCTCCTCACTCCCGGCCTGTAGGGCATCGGCAATTTCGTGGTAGGCCTCCGGGTCCAAGATCTTGAACGACAGGTCTTCCAGCTCCCGCTTGATGGGAAAGAGGCCGAAGCGATGCGCCAGCGGGGCAAAGAGCTCCAGCGTTTCGCTGGCCTTCTTAAGCTGTTTCTTACGTGGGAGCGCCTCCAGCGTCCGCATATTGTGGAGCCGGTCGGCAAACTTGACGAGCATCACGCGGATGTCCTGTGCCATAGACAGCATCAGCTTCCGCACGTTTTCTGCCTGGCCCAGCGCGCGGTTCTCAAAAACGCCGCTGATCTTTGTCAGGCCATCAATGAGCAGGGCCAGCTCTGAACCAAACTCTTCCCGGATGAAATCGAGCGAGAACTCGGTGTCCTCTACGACGTCGTGCAACAAAGCAGCCGCCACCGTGAGCTGGTCGAACCCAATGTCGCGCACCGCAATCTTCGCGACTTGCAGCGGATGGCTGATGTACATCTCGCCGGAAGCACGCCTGTCGTTTCGGTGAGCCCAATAGCTCAGGCGAAAGGCCCGCCGGATCATCTCCTCATCTACGGACGACAGGTGGGTGTGACACAAGTCCAGTAGTTCTTCCAATCCTTCCCGGTGATGGGGCTCCACCTCGAGCTCACTGCCCTGAAGGATGGCCGTTGATTGAATCATGCAATGCCGGGGCTTCGTGGGAAAACGCAGTAATTCACTATACGCTGACAGTGCGCGTTGTGTCCTCTCCCGACGTTGCTCTCCTGCGCCTTATCTCCTCCCGGCAGCCTCCGTAACAACAGCAAAGGCACGGCGCCTGTAGCACCGTGCCCGTATTACTGTTCTCGCGCGTGCATGCGCGCATCACGCGTCTTTCTTCTCGTCGTCCGCTTCAGCGTCGGATGCTTCAGC
>CAYFRR010000034.1:0-16757 GCA_964345505.1 uncultured Rhodothermales bacterium | reverse complement strand
GCTTCAGCGTCGGATGCTTCAGCCTCTGGCGCTTCCGTATCCGCTTCCGTGGCGTCGCTCGCTGTGGCTTTGGTCTCCTCGTCCGCAGCGCCTGTTTCTGTCGGAGCCTCAGCATCCGTAGCCTCGTCCTCCGCCACGTCTGCAGCGGTGGCTTCAGCTGCTGCTTCTTCCGTCTCAGTGTCGGATGTTGTGGACTCTTGTGCTGCGGTTGGCGTCGTGTCGTTTTTCTTACGACGCCCCTTGCCACTTCCGCGGCGTGTGCGGGAGCGTCCCGAACTCCCAGTCTCGGGCTTGACGTCGTTGTAGTCTACCAGTTCAATCATGGCCATCTCCGCCCCGTCACCTGGGCGGCGCCCAAGCTTGATGATGCGAGTGTATCCGCCGGGACGGTCACCCACGACCTCGGCTACGTCGAAGAACAAACTATCCACGGCGTCCTTACTGCGCAGATGACGGAAGACCTGGCGGCGGTTGTGCGTGGAGTCCACCTTCGCTCGCGTAATGAGCGGCTCAATGAACGGACGTAGCGCCTTGGCCTTCGGCAGCGTAGTGGTAATCTTTTTGTGCTCGATTAGGGCGCTGCTAAGCGAGGCCAAGGTGGCCTTGCGGTGCGCTTGGGTGCGGCCGAGCTTTGCTCCTTTATTGCGATGTCTCATGACTCAGGGATAATCTATGTCAGCACGTCAGCGGAGCTTCATACGAAGCATTCACGCTGGTTAGCTCTGGATTTCTTCGAGGTACGTATCGACGTCCATTCCAAACTGCAAGCCGCGGTCGTCCAACACCTCAACAAGTTCCTGAAGGGACTTGCGGCCGAAGTTGCGGAACTTCAGCATCTCATTTTCTTCGCGCCGAACAAGATCGCCAATCGTCTTGATGTTAGCGGCCTTCAAGCAGTTGTGGGCACGGACGGACAGATCGAGTTCGTCGACTGACTGCGACAGTAGCTCGCGGATCCGCTGCACCTCAGCATCTACCTCCTGCTCTTCCTCTACAGGCTCGGGCTCGCTGTCCATCTTGATGAAGAGACTGACGTGGTCGCGCATGATGGTAGCAGCCTGCGCCAGTGCATCTTCTGGGACCACGGAGCCGTCCGTCGTGACGTTGATGACGAGGCGCTCGTAGTCGATTTTCTCGCCGACGCGCATCGGCTTCACGTTGTAGCTGACCTCACGGATGGGCGTGAAGATGGAGTCGATGGCGATCACCCCGATGGGGTCATCGTCCAACTTGTTTTCCTCGGATGGCACGTAGCCTCGGCCCCGGCCCATCCGCAGTTCAACCGAAAACTCCGCATCGTCGGCCAGTTCTGCGATATGATGGTCTGGGTTGAGCACCTCATACTCTGCTGACGCCTCAGCGATGTCCGCCGCCGTCCAGGCCCCAGGGCCCTCCAGCGTCAGATGGATGTTGGTGTCGACCGTCTCTTCGGTCGTAAAGCGTACCCCTTTCAGGTTGAGGATGATATCCGTGACGTCTTCCGCGACGCCCGGGACGGTAGCAAACTCGTGCTGCACGCCGTCAATTTTTATGGCCGTCACCGCGACGCCTTCCAGTGAGGAGAGGAGGACGCGGCGCAGCGCGTTGCCGATCGTAACGCCGTATCCGCGCTCCAGCGGCTGGATGACGAACCGGCCCACTTGGTCGGTCGTCTCCTCAACGTGTACGTTTTCCGGCATCTGAATTCCGTAAGTGCTCATAGCTGCCCAGTCTATACGTGGTATCGTTCAGCAAAAACCCAATGCGACGCGGCCCGGTAGAAATCCCGGCCGCCGTGCTCCATTACTTGGAGTACAGCTCGACAATAAGCTGCTCGCGGATATTCTCTGGAATGTCCTCTCGACTTGGGTGGTCGAGAAACTTGCCCTTCACAGCCTGCCGATCTACTTCCAGCCATGAGAACGACCGCCGGTTCTGATTGACGTTGTCCTGAACGACATCGAGGCGGCGACTCTTCGGGCGAATGGCAACGAGATCGCCCGGACGCAACTGATATGACGGGATATCCACAATTTTGTCGTTGACCATCACATGCCCATGCGTTACAAACTGGCGTGCTTGACGGCGGGTGCGGGCAAAGCCGAACCGGTACACTGTGTTGTCGAGCCGGGCTTCCAATGCAATCAGCAGATTCTCGCCCGTCTTGCCTTTCTTCCGGGCCACCTTCTCAAACAAGTTGCGGAATTGGTTTTCGAGCAACCCGTAGGTATACTTGGCCTTCTGCTTCTCTTTAAGCTGGACAGCGTATTCGCTGTCGCGACGCCGCCGACCGCGACCGTGCTGGCCGGGCGGGTAAGGCTTACGCTCCAGCGCCTTGCTGGGGCCAAAGATCGGCTCTTTGAACCGACGAGCAATTTTTTGTTTGGGGCCTCTATATCGAGCCATGTTGCGGGTCTAAAAAATGTGCGATTACAATGGGGGCCTATGCTGCCAACAGGCGAAACGTGTGAAGTGCGGCGCCGCTGTCTAAAGTATCTCAATCAATCCACTCGGTGTTACACGCGGCGGCGCTTGGGAGGGCGGCAGCCGTTGTGCGGGACGGGCGTGACGTCGCGGATGCTGGCTACTTCCAATCCTGCACCATCCAGCGCACGGATGGCAGACTCGCGCCCTGAACCGGGACCCTTCACAAATACGTCTACCCGGCGAAGCCCCAGATCGTAGGCTTCTTTGGCTGCCGCGCTCGCCGCGACTTGGGCCGCATAGGGCGTACTCTTCCGGCTGCCTTTGAAGCCCTCCTTACCAGCGCTGGACCACGAAATGCAGTTGCCATACTGGTCCGTGAGCGTGATGGTCACGTTGTTGAATGAGGCCTTAATGTGGGCGCGGCCATTAGCCTCCACCACGACGTTCTTCTTGCGAACGCTGCGGCCACCTTTTTTCTGTCGTTTCGCCATGATATACTCTCTGTAGAACGGGTACGGTTATTTCTACTTCTTCGGAGCCTGCTTCTTGCCAGCCACCGTCTTCTTGCGGCCCTTGCGGGTCCGGGCATTGGTCTGCGTGCGCTGTCCACGAACGGGAAGCCCCTTCCGGTGCCGTACGCCGCGGTAGCACCCAATGTCCATGAGGCGCTTAATGTTGGACTGCACCTCAGAGCGCAGTTGTCCTTCCACGCGGTAGTCGTCTTCAATGATACGACGTACGTGCCGGGTCTCGTCATCAGACCACTCTTGGGGGCGCGAGCTGTACTCTACCTCCGCCCGATCCAGAATTTCGCGGGCGCGGGAGCGACCAATGCCATAGATGGTAGTGAGCGCAACTTCGCTGCGCTTGTCGTTGGGAACGTCGGTGCCTGCAATACGGGGCATAGGGGAGTAGCGTTTGTGCCTTCGTCAAAGAGCCCGGGGCGCGAAAGTGCGCGCGCCGAGCTCCTGACCGAAGGCGGCGATAAATTAACCCTGGCGCTGCTTGTGCTTCGGGTTCTTCTTGTTGATAACGTAGATTTTGCCGTGCCGGCGAACGATCTTGTCGTCCGGGCTGCGCTTCTTGACGCTGGAACGAACCTTCATGGGTCGAGGGTTGTCAATTCAAAAATACAATACAAAGCAACAGACAAGAGTGCCTGCGCTCTCATAAGGAGCCTATTTATTACTTTATGCCCCCTTGCGTGTTCGCTGCAGTGTTACTTGTACCGGTACACAATTCGGCCTTTGGAGAGATCATAGGGGGATAGCTCGACCTTCACACGATCTCCAGGTAAAATTTTGATGTAGTGCATGCGCATTTTCCCGGAAAGCAAGCCGAGGATTTCGTGGCCGTTCTCCAGCTTCACGCGAAACTGCGCGTTAGGGAGGGCTTCAAGCACTTCTCCATCTTGTTCGATGGCTTTCTCTTTAGCCATTCGGTAGCGGGGCTTTATGGTAAGGGGCGTCGATAAATTCTTCGATGTGATCAAACGTACTAAGCACGTCCGGGCCGTCTGGTGTGACGGCGATCATGTGTTCGTAATGCGCTGAGAGGCTGCCGTCCGCTGTGCGAACAGTCCATCCGTCAGCGTCCGTCACGACATCAGCCGTGCCTGTGTTAACCATTGGCTCTATACAAATGGTAAGCCCGCGCTTAAGTTTGCGCCCGCGTCCGGGGCGTCCGTAGTTGGGCACCTGCGGCTCTTCCCATAGCTCTCGGCCTACGCCATGGCCGCAAAGCTCACGGACCACCCCGTAGCCTTCGCAGCGCTGCGATACCGCGTGACCAATGTCGCCCACTCGGTTGCCGGCCCGCGTCTGCGCAATCCCGGCCAGCAGGCTTTCGTACGTGACGCGGCATAGCTCCTGCGCCTCCTCTGAAATCTCACCCACTGGGAAGGTATAGGCGCTATCTCCAATGAAGCCGTCGAGCAGCACGCCACAATCAACCGAAAGCAGCTGTCCTTCTTCCAGGACTTCATCGCCGGGGATGCCATGCACCACCTTGTCGTCCGTGGAGACGCACAGCGAGCCCGGAAATACGTTGTCTCCGGCACGATGGCCTTTGAAGGCTGGCTCCGCGCCATGGTCACGTATGAACGTCTCGGCCAAGGCATCCAGCTCTATCGTGGTTACACCGGGCGCAATTCGGCGGCCTACCTCGGCCAGCGTCCGGCCAACCAAGTCAGCACTTGCGCGCAGCTTGGCAATCTCACGTGCGCTCTTAAGGTGAACCATAGGGCGGAAGAACATGCGGGACAAAGTCAGTGAGCTACGCGCGGCGACCGCGGACGCGGCCTCCCTTCATAAAGCCATCGTAGTGACGCATGAGCAAGTGACTCTCCACTTGCTGCAGTGTATCCAGGGTTACCTGTACGATGATAAGCAAGCTGGTGCCACCGAAGAACTGCGCAAACTGGATGGTATCGGTGATACCGAACTGCACGGCAATGGCCGGCAGGATGGCCACAAAGCTGATGAAGATGGAGCCCGGCAGTGTGATGCGCGTCAGCACATTGTCGATAAACTCTTGTGTCTGCTTTCCGGGGCGAATGCCGGGGATAAAGCCACCTTGGCGCTTCATGGTATCCGCCATCTCCTTCGGGTTCACGGTGATGGCCGTGTAGAAGTACGTAAAGAACATACAGACAAAGAAGAAGATGAAGGAGTAGCCCCATCCGGTAAAGTCGGAGAAGTACTGCCCCATGTTCTGCATGAACGGGCTTTCCGGGAAGAAGGACGCTACCGTGGCCGGCACGAACATGATGGACTGCGCAAAAATGATCGGCATCACACCAGCCGCGTTCACGCGGATTGGCAAGTACTGCGTCGTCCCACCGTACACCTTACGGCCCACCACGCGCTTGGCGTACTGCACCGGAATACGGCGCGTGCCCTGTGTCACCAGGACGACGAAGCCCGTGACCAGCAGCAAGATACCGAGCTCGCCGAGGAAGAGGAAGAGGTTGCCCCCTTCACTGGCCACCCGCAGACTAAACTCGTTCAGGAAGGCCTGCGGCAGGAAGGCGATAATCCCGATCGTAATAATCAACGAGATACCGTTACCGATACCGTTTTCGGTGATCCGCTCGCCGAGCCACATGACGAACGTCGTACCCGCGGTGAGCACGATGACCGTCGTCAGCATAAAGAACGTCGGATCAATCACGATGGCATCGGCTGTTGGGCCGCTCCGAAGGTAGATGGCGTACCCGATCGACTGGAGTGCCGTGATTCCGACGGTGCCGTACCGGGTAAGCTGCGTGATCTTCCGTCGCCCATCTTCGCCTTCCCGCTGCAACTTCTGAAAGTACGGGACGACGGCTCCCAGCAGCTGGATAATGATAGCAGCCGTAATGTACGGCATGATTCCCAGCGCAAAGATACCCGCGGCGCTGAAGGCCCCACCAACAAACATGTCAAAGAAGCCAAAGAGGTCCGTGGGCGACCCCTGTTCGGACACAGCGGCAAGTGCCCCCGCATCTACACCCGGCAGCGTTACGTACGCCCCGATTCGGTAGATGATGAGGATGCCAAGAGTGTAGAGGATCCGCTTGCGCAGCTCCTCGATCATCCAGATGTTGCGAAGGTTTTCGGCAAAGCCAGCCATAGTAACAGCTTCTGCAGATGAGTGGGCCTGGGTGGCGGTCCGTTAGTCGATGTGCGTTACGGAGCCACCGGCATCCGTAATCTTGGCTTCGGCCGACTTACTGAAGGCATGAGCCGTGATGTCCAGGGCTACATCCAGCGTACCGTCGCCCAGGATCTTGATTTTTTGAGACTTCTGGGCTACACCAACCTCAACCAGCTGCTCGGCAGTGACAGGGGTCTCCGGATCGATGCGGCCGTCGGCTACAAGCGCCGCCAGGCGTGCTACATTTACCGCCTGGTACGTCGTACCGAAGTTCTTGTTAGTGAAGCCGTATTTCGGCAGGCGGCGCTGCAGCGGCATCTGACCGCCTTCGAAGCCAGCCGGGATGCGCGCACCAGAGCGGCTGAGCTGGCCTTTTGTGCCCTTCGTGGAACTGTGGCCCCCAGTACCGGAGCCGACACCGCGGCCAAGGCGACGGTTCGTTTGGGTGGAGCCCTTAGCGGGTTTTAGTTTGCTCAAGTCCATAACAACAGGGGTTGGTCGCAAGGGCGATCAGGCCGCCCTCAGTCAATGAAAGGGGGGTTACGCGTCGACTTCTTCAACGTCCACAAGGTGCAACACCCGTTGAAGCATCCCACGAATTTGGGGATTGTCTTCCAGTGTGACCGTGTGATGCCGCCCGCGGAGGCCCAGCGCCTTCACGATGCGGCACTGATGCTTAGGCTTCTTAATAAGCCCGCGGCGCTGAGTAATTTTAAGCTGTGCCATGATGCAGAATGTTAAGACTGAACGATACAGTGGAAGGGCCGTGGAGCTGTGCTTTGCAGCGGGGCAACCACGGCAAGATCATTATCCTTCAAACACCTTACGGAGCGGGACCCCGCGGCGCCGAGCCACTTCAACCGGGTCTTCCAGCAGGTCGAGGGCATTAATCGTAGCGGCGACCTGATTATGCGGGTTGCTTGACCCGGTCGACTTTGAAAGCACATCGGTAAGGCCAGCGCATTCAAGCACCGCGCGCACGCCCCCGCCGGCGATCACGCCGGTACCAGGTGCGGCGGGCTTCAACAGCACCTCGCCGGAATCCTGTGAGCCGATCACTTGGTGCGGGATCGTGCCCGTTTTCGTGATCGGGACCGTAATCAGGTTTTTGCGGGCGTCGTCATTGCCCTTCTGGATAGCGTCGGCCACTTCATTGGCCTTGCCCAGACCAGCTCCGACCTGACCGTTGCCATCGCCGACCACAACCACAGCATTGAATGAAAAGCGGCGTCCGCCTTTCACTACCTTCGATACGCGGTTTACGGTAACCAGGCGTTCGTTCCAGTCTTGCCGGCCTCTGCCGCCGGAGCGTCTTTTCTTTCCTTTACGTCGAGCCATAATGGGTGTGCATTCAGTGCAAAAAGGTGAGGCTGTAGATACAGCCGGTACTGCGACTGCCAGCCGGCAAGGGGCCTAAATTACAGGTCGAGGCCGCCCTCACGTGCGCCTTCGGCTACAGCTTTAACCAAGCCGTGGTACTGATATCCGTTGCGGTCAAACACCGCCTTCTCGAAACCGGCCTTTAAGGCTTTCTCTGCAAGGCGTTTGCCCACGTTGAAGCTTCGATCCATGTGCTCCTCGCCTTCCACATCGGCCTGTAGCGTAGACATCGACGCTACCGTGTGGCCCCGCGTATCGTCGATCAGCTGGGCGTACGTATGCAGATTGGAACGGTACACCGTAAGGCGCGGGCGGGTGGGGGTGCCGTATACTTTCTTCCGGATGCCGCGCTTCACGCGGGCGCGCCGGGCGCGTCGAGGATCTTTTATCTTTGCCATGGTCTCAGCCAGTTCGTCAAGCGTAAAATCAATTCAGGGGCGGCACGAAGCCGCAAGGTACTATCGGGCAGCTGTCTTGCCGGCCTTGCGGCGCACGTACTCGCCGACATAGCGAATGCCCTTGCCCTTGTAGGGCTCCGGCGGACGCAGCCCACGTATCTTGGCAGCCACCTGGCCGACCATCTGCTTATCGGTGCCTTCCACCATAACGAGCGTGTTCTTTCCACGCTCTGACTGCACCGTGAGGTCGATGCCTTTGGGTGGCAGAAAGTAGATGGGGTGCGAATACCCCAGCGCAAGCTCCAAGACACCGTTCTTCAATTCAGCTCGGTACCCTACACCTATGATTTCGAGCTGCTTCTTGTAACCGTCGCGGACGCCCGTTACCATGCCATCGAGCAAGGACCGATACAGGCCATGCATCGACTTGTGGCGTTTCTGGTCGGACGGACGCGTGACAACCAACGTCTTATCCTCCACCTTCACGCCCAGGTCGGGGTCCAGCTGAAGCTCCAGCTCTCCTTTCGGCCCCTTTACCGTGACGTGGTTGTGGGGCTGCAGGTCAACGGTGACGTCGTCACCAAGCTCAATCGGAAGGTTACCTATACGGGACATAACAGTTGGGTTGCTCTGCAGTAGACGGAGAATGCGCGCGTCACGTGACACACGCACACGGCCCGAGCAAGCGGGCCGCAGGGAAAACTAAAACACGTGTGCCAGTACTTCGCCGCCCACGTTGATGCGTCGGGCTTCTTTGTCGGTCATTACCCCACTGGAGGTGGAGATGATGGCCACGCCCAGTCCGTTGCGCACACGGGGCAGTTCGTCTGCGCCTACATATCGGCGCAAACCGGGCTTGGAGATACGCTTCATTTCCCGGATGACGGGCTCACCACCCCGGTCGTATTTCAGGTAGATGCGCAGCAGGCCTTGCTTGCCATCATCAATGTTCAGGTAGTTCTTGACGAACCCCTTGTCCATCAGGATTTGCGTCATGGCACGCTTCAGCTTAGAAGCGGGCACATCCACATGGCGGTGGTTAGCCATCTGGCCATTACGGATGCGGGCAAGAAAATCAGCTACGGGATCGGAGGTGGTACTCATGATGCATTGGGTCTTGCGTCAGTTCGCCCGGCTGTAGCCGAGCGCTTAACACATGAAAAAATAATGGGGGCTGGCTTACCAGCTTGACTTCCGCACGCCCGGAATCTTGCCCTCAAGGGCGAGTTCGCGAAACGCGATGCGGGAGACACCAAAGTCGCGAAGGAAACCGCGGGTGCGCCCGGTCAGCGGGCAGCGGTTGTTGAGGCGCACGGGATTGGAGTTGCGCGGCAGCTTTTGCAGACCAACCTGGTCTCCCTTTTCGCGCAGCTCGTCACGCTTCTCACGGTACTTCTCTACCATGCGCCGACGCTTCTTCTCGCGTGCTATCCAGCTTTTCTTTGCCATGGGTTCTCCTTAACGTAAATACAAAATAGGGCGCTACGGATGATGCTACGCTACCTCGGCTTCTTCCCGCCGGACAAACGGCATGCCGAGCTTTTTGAGCAGCGCGTACGCCTCCTCGTCCGTTTCGGCGGTCGTGACGAAAGTGATGTCCATCCCGTCAATACGGCCGGCTTGCTCCACGCTGATCTCGGGAAAGATCGTTTGCTCTTTGATGCCGAGCGTGTAGTTGCCGCGGCCATCAAAGCTGCGATCTGGGATCCCCCGAAAGTCGCGCGTGCGGGGCAGGGCCAGGGCGATCAGGCGGTCGAGAAACTCGTACATCCGGGCGTCCCGGAGCGTCACGGCAACACCAATCGGCATGCCCTGACGCAGCTTGAAGTTCGATACGCTTTTGCGGGCGTTGCGGACGGTCGGGTGCTGCCCCGTAATCTTGCGCAACTCCTCCACAGCCGTATCCAGTACCTTCTGGTTTTCAGCAGCTTCGCCCATGCCCTTGTTGATGCAAATCTTGGTGAGGCGTGGGACCTGCATCACGTTATCGTAGCCAAACTCCTTCTTGAGTTCTGGCACGACTTCGTCGCGGTAGCGGGTCTTAAGTCGGGGGATGTACTGTTCCATCGCTCGTCGTGCGGTTTGTGATTGCGCCAGTGCAGCAGGCGCTATAGACAGACTGTAAGAATATTGTGGGCGGCGCTTAGTTCCTATCGGAAGGCAAGCTTCACCGAGCATCCACGGGGGTTAGTCGTCGAGTTCGCTCCCTGTGGTTTTGGCGTAGCGGACCCACTGGCCCTTGCCGGTATCCGTCTCCTCTACCCGCTTCCGGCCCACCCGTGTTGGGTCGCCGTTTTCATCGAGAGGTTGCACGTTGGAGACGTGGATCGGCATGGCCTGCGCAATGCGTCCGCCCTCAGGGTGCGTCTGATTAGGCTTCGTATGATGAATGCGTTCATTGACGCCTTCTACCAGCACGCGCTCTTTCTTCGGATAAACGACAAGAATCTTGCCCTCTTTTCCTTTTTCATTCCCGGCGATGACGCGCACGTAGTCGCCTTTCTTCACGTGAAGCTTGCGTTGGGTGTTGTGCTTGCGTGGCATAATAGATGGGTAACTGTGTGATCCAGAGGACGAGCAAGGTTCGGCTTACAATACCTCGGGCGCCAGCGAAACGATACGCATGAAGCGGCGATCGCGCAGTTCGCGCGCCACGGGCCCAAAGATACGGGTGCCGCGCGGCTCGTCGTTCTCGTTGAGCAGCACAGCGGCATTCTCGTCAAACCGAATGTAGGAGCCGTCGGGGCGCCGGTATTCCTTCTTCGTCCGCACGACGACGGCGCGCGAGACCGTGCCCTTCTTGACGTTGCCGCCAGGGATGGCCGTCTTGACGCTGACGACAATCTTGTCGCCTACCCGGGCGTACCGGCGGCCTGTGCCACCGAGCACGCGAATGCATTGCACGGTTTTCGCGCCGCTGTTGTCGGCTACGTTGAGTCTGGATTCTTGCTGTATCATGGGTCTATCGCCTTGCGGGGGGTTAAAATCAACAACGGGGTAGCGACCGTCCAACAAACGCTGGACCGGCAGCAAATGGCGTGAGCTACCTTACTTGGCGCGCTCGATTACCTCGACGAGGCGCCACCGCTTGTGCTTACTGTAAGGGCGGCACTCTGTGACGCGCACCGTATCTCCTTCGCCGGCGGTATTTTCCTCGTCGTGTGCCATCAGGCGCGTCGTGCGCTTGATAAACTTGCTATAGATGGGATGCTTGATTTGGCGCTGGATCGCGACCGTCACGGTCTTGTCCATCTTATCGCTAACAACTACGCCTACGCGAGTCTTTCGCGTATTGCGGGTTGGGGCGGTGGTTTGTTCGTCTGCCATAACTAAAGTCTCGGATTGCTTGGTGAGCCGTTACCTCACCAACTACATGAATAAAAGGGATGGATCGGTGCGAGGCTGCTACGCTTCGGCAACCACCTCAGCATCTTGCTTCTCCCGCAGGATCGTCTTGAGGCGCGCGATGAGGCGGCGCTTATGGCGCAGCACCAGCGGATTTTCCAGCTGGCCAGCGACGGCGTGCTGAAAGCGGAGCTGACTAAGCTGCTCCTCTTCTTCTTTGATGCGCTGAGTGATCTCGCGGATGTTAAAGTCTCTAATGTCTTCGGCTTTCATGGCAGCACGTCGTAAAACACGGAATACAGGAATGAGGCAGCGTGAGCCCTCAGGGGCTTACTCTTTCTTCTGAGGCTCTTCCGGCTGGAAGTCGGGGCGAATCACATACTTGATCTTGACGGGCAGCTTAGCGGCTGCCAGACGCAGGGACTGCAGGGCCAGCTCTTCGCTCACGCCACCGCCAATCTCAAACAGGACGCGACCGGGCTTGACAACGCATACATAATGCTCCACAGAGCCTTTCCCCTTCCCCATCCGCACCTCAGCGGGCTTCTTCGTTACCGGCCGGTCGGGGAAGATCCGGATGTACACCTTTCCCACACGCTTTAGGCGCCGGGTCATAGCCACACGCGCCGCCTCAATTTGGCGACTGGTGATGCGTCCGTGTTCGAGGGTTTTGATGCCGAAGTCGCCGAACGCGATGCGGGTTCCGCGGGTCGCGTTGCCCTTCGACGGGCTTTTCTGCATCTTGCGATGCTTGGTGCGTTTCGGTTGTAGCATGGGGAAGTAGGCGTTCTATGGTCGTGGCCGGCGGAGGCCGGCGCTGTGGTTCTGTCGAAATCGTACCGGGGCAGCAGAGCGCTGTGGAATTACCGGCGACGCCCACCGCGACGACCGCGGCGGCGCTGCTCCGGCTCCTTCATCTGCTTCATCTGCTGGCGTTGCGCCTGCACATTCGGGCTCAGGTCAGGCGAACCCAGAATCTCACCTTTGTAGATCCACACCTTTACGCCGGTGGTGCCGTAGATCGTAAAGGCGGTTGACTTGGCAAAGTCGATGTCTGCGCGAATCGTGTGCAGCGGCACCCGGCCTTCCAAGTATTGCTCGATGCGTCCCATCTCAGCGCCGCCCAAACGGCCAGCTACGCGGATGCGTATGCCAAGCGCGCCCATGCGCATCGCAGCCGTGATGGCCTGCTTCATCGCGCGACGGAACGACACACGGCCTTCCAGCTGCTGCGCAATGTTCTGCGCCACGAGGCTGGCGTCCAATTCGGGCCGCTTGATCTCGTTGATGTTGATCTGGATATCCTTGTCGGTGAGGCGCTTCAGCTCCTCGCGGAGCTTCTCTACCTCACTCCCGCCGCGGCCAATGACCACGCCCGGGCGGCTCGTGTGCAACGTCAGGATGACGCGCTTCGGCGTCCGCTCAATGACGACGCGGCTCAGGCCAGCGCGCTTCAGACGGGTGTAGAGGTACTGCCGCACCTCCTCGTCCTCAACAAGCTTTTCCGGCAAGTTATTTTCGGCGTACCAGTTCGAATCCCAGCCTTTAATGATGCCAAGGCGAAATCCGGTGGGGTGTGTTTTCTGACCCAAGGGTTGACTCCGTTATCTCGTGTACAATAAATGTGATGCAAAGGGGTGCAGGAACGCTGCGCGGGCGCTTGGCTTAGGCGGCAGCCGCATCTTCAACCGCATCCACCGTGGCAATCACCACGGTGAGGTGGGCCGTGCGCTTCTTGTAAGGTGCCGCACGGCCACGGGCTGCGGGGCGAAAGCGCTTGAACATCGGCCCCTCGTCTACGCGAATCTCCTTGATGACCAAGCCCTCCTCTTCAATCCGCTCGTCGGGATTCTGGTCAATCATGTTGTAGACCGCCGACTGCAGCGTCTTCTCGACTGGCTTTGAGGCCTTGTGCGGCTGGTAGTGCAGGATGCTCAGCGCATCGGCGACGGACTTGCCACGCACGGCGTTCACCACCTTGCGCATTTTGCGTGGCGAACTGCGAATGTATTTTTGTATGGCTCGTGCTTCCATGATACTAAGGGTCTGGCGGGCCCTATCGGCCCATTCAACATCAGCGAGGGGCGCAGCAACTACCGCTTCACGCGGCGGTCTTTGCGGGCCAGGGCGTGGCCCCGGAATACACGCGTCGGGGCAAACTCTCCGAGGCGGTGGCCCACCATGTTTTCCGTGACATACACCGGCACGAACTGTTTGCCATTGTGCACAGCGAACGTGTGGCCCACAAACTCGGGCGTCACCATAGACGCGCGGCTCCAGGTCTTCACCACCTTCTTCTTCCCGCTCTTATTTAGCTCGTCTACCTTGCGTTGCAGCTTGTAGTAGACGAAAGGTCCCTTCTTGAGTGATCGTGCCATAATGTGTGCGTGCGGATACGGTAAAGCGTGTCGCGAATAACAGCGGAGGAGGGCGCCAGTCGCAGCGCCCAGTGGAAACTATTTCTTTTCGTTCCGCCGCCGGACGATGTATTTGTCGGATTTCTTGCTTCGGGTGCGGGTCTTGTAGCCCTTTGCCGGGACGCCTTTGCGGGAGCGTGGGTGGCCACCGGAGGCGCGCCCTTCGCCGCCACCCATGGGGTGGTCGACCGGGTTCATAGCGACGCCGCGCGTCTTCGGGCGGATGCCGAGCCAGCGGCTGCGCCCCGCCTTGCCGAGCTCCAGGTTCATGTGCTCCGGATTGCTCGTGGTGCCGATCGTGGCCATGCAGGTGCCCAGCAGCAACCGCGTTTCACCGGAGGGCAGCTTGAGCGTCACATATTTGCCCTCCCGCGCGGTGATCTGTGCATAGGTACCGGCCGAGCGAGCAATCTGCGCGCCCTTGCCCGGCTTCATCTCAATGGCAAACACGCTGGTACCCAGCGGGATGTCTTCCAGTGCCTTGGCATTCCCTGGCTCAGGAGGCGCCTCCGGGCCACTCATCACCGTGTCCCCCGCCTTCACTTCCTTAGGAGCGATGATGTAGCGCTTCTCACCGTCGGCGTATACCAGCAGCGCGATCCAGGCCGACCGGTTGGGGTCGTACTCCAGACTGGCCACCTTTGCAGGCACGCCAAACTTGTCGCGCTTGAAGTCAATGATGCGGTAGCGGCGCTTGTGGCCGCCGCCCTGGTGGCGCACCATCATCCGGCCATCGCTGTTGCGGCCCGCTTTCTTTTTTAGCGGGGCCAGCAATGCGCGCTCCGGCTTCTTCTTGGTGAGCTTGCTAAAGTCCGCCACCGAGCGCTGGCGCTGCCCGGGTGTGTTGGGTTTTAGTTTTCGTACAGCCATAACAAGGTTGAATATCTGTGGGGCTTACCTGTGCAGCTTCGCTCTGCACTTTGCGCCCTGTAGAAAAAGTTGAGTGCGAAGGGGAGGTCGTAGTGCCAGTTATACCTGCTCAAAGAAGTCAATCTGCTCACCATCAGGGTCAATGGTCACGATCGCCTTCTTATAGGCAGAGGTGCGACCGGTGACCATACCGCGGCGCGTTTGCTGTGAGCGGCGCTTGCCCCGCTGGATCATCGTGTTCACTTTGCGAACCTTGACGCCAGGATATCGCGCTTTGATCGCCCGCTTGATCTGCCCTTTGTTGGCGTTAAATTTGACGACGAAGGCATATTTGCCCTCGGCCATCTGGTAGGTAAGTTTCTCCGTCACGAGAGGACGGATGAGAATATTGTTGCTCATAACGCGGGTCAGTCGTCAAATGGATACAGGTTGGGGGGCGCGGAGCGGGCGTCACGCAGCAGTCGGGGCTGGCGCCTCTTCTGTCCGCAGCAGATCGGTCAGCACGGACAGGCCGTCTTCTTCCAGAATGATGGCCTGCGCATCCAGCAGTTCTACGGTCGATGCGTTGCGGGCCTCTTTTACTTTCACGCGCGGGAGGTTCTTGCTCGAGCGGTACAGTACTGGGTGGTGCTCAGCCGTCAGGATCAGCACTTTCTGCCCATCCACGTCCAGGCCTTCCAGCAGCTCGCGCACCGCGCGGGTGCTTGGGGCCTCGAGCGTGATGGCTTCCGTCACGTACAGGGAATCGTCGGCTGCCTTGTAGGTCAGCGCCGAGCGCCGAGCCAGCTGGCGGGTCTTCTTTGAGAGGCGCAGGTCGTAGGAGCGCGGGCGGGCCCCGTGGGTGCGACCGCCTGTCTTCCGAATGGGCGACTTGGCATCGCCAGCGCGGGACATGCCTGTTCCTTTCTGACGATAGAGCTTGCGGCGACTGCCGCGCACTTCGTTGCGCTCCTTCGTCTTGGCCGTACCCTGGCGTCCCGCCGCTTGAATACGGCGGACGTCGAGCCACAGTACGTGATCGTTCGGCTCGATGTCGAATACGCTGGCATCAAGCGCCACCGTGCGGTCGCTGTCCGTGCCTTCGGATGTATATATACTCAGTTCCATATCGCTCGTACAGGTCTATAGCTAATCGGGCAGTGAGAGTGCGGCTGGATCAAGAGGTAGGCTTGCTGTAAATTTCTACAAACCCACCTTTGTGCCCCGGCACGCTGCCCTTCAAAAGAATCAGGTTTTGATCTGGAATAAGACGTGCTACCTGGAGGTTTTTCGTCTTGGTGCGTTGGTTGCCCATCCGCCCCCCCATGCGCATGCCTTTAAACACGCGGGAGGGATCAGAGGAGGCGCCGATGGAGCCTGGAGCGCGTTCGCGATCGCCCTGCCCGTGCGTTTTCATACCCACGCCGCGAAAGCCGTGGCGCTTCACCACGCCCTGAAAGCCTTTCCCTTTCGAGATGCCCACCACATCTACCCGGTCGCCTTCGGCAAAGAGGTCTTCGATGATGACTTCATCACCCAGTTCGACCTCACGGTCGAACTTGCTGAACTCCTTGACCTTGCGCTTGGGGCCGCTGCCGGCCTTCTCGAAGTGGCCTTCCATGGCCATGGGCGTGCGCGAGGGGCGCTGGTCGCCGTAGGCTAACTGCACAGCCTCGTAGCCGTCCGCGCCGTCTGCATCTTTCACCTGCGTGACCACATTCGGCCCCGCTTCGATGACCGTCACGGGGATGTTATTCCCGCGGTCGTCAAAGATGCTCGTCATTCCGATTTTTTTACCTATCATGCCGCTCATTGCAATCCGTTGGTTTGTAGGCCGCCTGTGCGACCGGATTGGTAAGCCTGCGTTCTACCGCGAAAGCTTGGAAATTTACACTTTGATCTCGACATCGACACCGCTGGGAAGCTCCAGCTTCATCAGCGCATCGACCGTCTTGCTGCTGGTCGAGAGGATGTCGATGAGGCGCTTGTGGCTGCGCGTCTCGAACTGCTCCCGGCTTTTCTTATTCACGTGCGGACTCCGCAGCACGGTATAGATTTTTTTCTTGGTCGGTAGCGGAATGGGACCGCTGACCACGGCGCCAGTCGACTTCACTGTGCGGATGATCTTCTCCGCACTTTTGTCGATCAGCGTGTGATCGTACGACTTCAGTTTGATGCGAATTTTCTGCTGCGTAGCCATATATACCGTCTCTTTCAGTGAACAAGGTAGCGGCGAGCCATCAGCCCGCCGCTACGATGTAGTCAATCAAACGTCTATCAGTCGAGGATCGTGGTGACCACGCCCGCGCCGACGGTCTTCCCGCCT
>CAYFRR010000033.1:0-22436 GCA_964345505.1 uncultured Rhodothermales bacterium | reverse complement strand
GCCGTACACAAGGAACCCACAGGCGCATCGTCAGATTGAAGCGTGGCTCATGGGGATGGGGCTTTATTGTTGCTTTAACAGAAGTTACGGCCCGTTTTTGGTTCGTTGCTGCGTGTTGCGGCGCACCGCTCGCACAGGATCCCGCAGGCGCGCACCGCAATCCCAAGGTTTTCACTGACGCTTTACGTTGCTGCATGGAGTCGATCTTCGGAATCTTGAACTACGCCTTCTGGGTGCTGGTGGCCATCACCATTCTGGTGTTTATCCACGAGCTCGGGCACTTCCTGGCCGCCAAGCTCTTCGGGATGCGGGTTGATCGCTTCTCGATCGGGTTTCCGCCCAATATTTTTGGCAAGCAGGTTGGGGAAACGGAGTACGTCGTTGGTGCCACGCCGCTCGGTGGCTACGTCAAGATTGCCGGCATGGTGGACGAGAGCATGGACACCGAGCATCAGGACCGCCCTCCGGAGCCGTACGAGTACCGGGCCAAGCCCGTGTGGCAGCGCATGATCGTGATCACGGCCGGGGTCATCTTCAACGTGCTGCTGGCGGTTGCCATTTTTGCCGGGCTGAAAATGTCGTACGGCGAGACGTACGTGCCGGCGGACCAGGTAGAGGCCGTGTATGTGGAGGAGGGCACCATCGCCGACCGGATGGGGCTGGAGACCGGCGACCGGATTGTGGCCGTAAGCGGGGAGCCGCTGGAGCGCTTCGACGATCTCGCCCGGCCCGATCGCCTCATGGCGGACCGCTTTACTATTACCGTCGAGCGGAGTGGCGCGCGTGAGACGCTTCTGGGGCCGTCTGATATCGGCACGCAACTGAGTCGGACCGAAGGCGGCTTCGGCGTCTCCTTTGAGTCGTCCGTCGTCGGCGGGCTGGTAGAGGATGCCCCGGCGGCCCGCGCGGGGCTCATGCCGGGCGATCGCATTGTGGCCGTGGATGGCGAGCCCGTGCGCTTTTGGCGGCAGCTTACGCAGCGCATCGAGACCTCCGAGGGCCAACCGCTCCTGCTGCGCTGGGAGCGGCCGGACTCCCTTATTGAGCAGCAGACCACCTCCACGGATCAGCCCTACCGCCTTGTAGAAGTAACCGACCGGGCACATGTATACGAAGGGCTGCTGGAGCCCGAACAGGCCGAGGACGACGGGCGCTACGTCATCGGTATCTATGGCCCGTCGTTTGACGAGCAGATCCTGCGGCAGGAATACGGCATCACGACCCGTACCTATGGCCTTGCTGAAGCTACTGCGGAGGGCGCACAAGATGCCTGGATGAACACACGCGCGATCGCGGTCAGCCTGCAGCGCCTTGTTACCGGGCGGGAAGGCATGGACTCCATCGGCGGGCCTGTGATGGTAGCCAAGGTGGCAGGCGATGCGGCCGCTGCCGGGGCTGACCGCTTCTGGTTTATCGTGGCTATCCTGTCAGTGACACTGGCCATCGTCAACATCCTACCGATCCCGGCCCTCGATGGGGGCCATCTCATGTTCTTGATCTACGAGGCCCTCACGCGGCGCGAGCCTTCGTTGCGCGTCCGGATGGCCCTACAGCAAATTGGTATGGTACTGCTGCTGCTGCTGATGGTCTTTCTGGTTTTCCATGACATCTTCCGGCTTTTTTAGACCTTCGCAGCCTCTGTAGAGCTGCTGCGTTCGGCGCAGTCCGGCGCCCGCAGGCCGTGAATCGTTGATGTTCGCGGACCCCCACCGTACCTTCCGGCTATAGGATAATCGTACACCGGTTTTCGTCCCCTTACTCATTTCAGCCCCCGTACCTTGGAAGAGTTGACAATCACGGGCAACGCGCAAACGAATGACGACGCGGCTGCGCAGGCTTCGCTCATGCAGCGAGGGACGATCCCTCCCCACGTGGCCGTCATCATGGACGGGAATGGGCGCTGGGCAAAGCGTCGCGGGCAGGCCCGGGTGGTGGGCCATCACGAAGGCGTGGAGTCGGTGCGCGACATCACCGAGGCCTGTGCGCAGTTGGGCGTGGAATTTCTGACGCTCTACACCTTTAGCACCGAAAACTGGGACCGGCCTCGGCTGGAAGTGAATGCGCTGATGAAGCTGCTCATCCACACGATCCGCCGGGAGCGCAAGACGCTGAACGAGAACGGCATTCGGCTGCGCGCGATTGGGGATCTCCCGAAACTGCCGCGGGCCTGCCGGCGCGAGCTGGAGGAAACCATCGACGTTACGCACAACAACACCCGCATGACGCTCACGCTGGCCCTCTCCTACAGCGGGCGCTGGGAACTGGTGCGCGCCATGCGCGACCTGGCCGAGCAGGTGCAGCGGGGCGAGCTGCCCCCCGAGGCGATCACGGAGGAAGCCATCACCGATGCCCTTAGCACGTCCTATCTGCCCGATCCGGACCTCCTGATCCGCACAGGCGGTGAGTTTCGGGTGTCTAACTTTTTGCTCTGGCAGATGGCGTACACCGAGCTGTATGTGACCGATGAGTACTGGCCAGCCTTTCGTCGGAAGCGTCTGTACGAGGCCATCCGCGACTTTCAGGGGCGCGACCGGCGGTATGGAAAGGTGGGATGAGGGGGGCGGTGCAGCATTGCGCACGCTGCAGAACGACACGGGCCACCACAGCCGCACTTGGTCGCATGCGAATCGGAGCTTGCTTCACGTTACCCCTACGAAACCAAGCCCTTTCGGCATCGCTTAAACGAGTATCTGTTTTCACGCATTTTGGTGGTTGTATGGCACGTTTGTTCGCTCGTCTGACGGTCGTAGGATTGGTTCTGGCCTTCAGCACTGTTGCTGTCGCCGCCCAAGGAATACCGTCTGGTGGGCAGGCGGCCGTCCCTGGGGTAGCCCAAACGGTTACCATTACCGATATTACTGTTGAGGGCGTAGAAGGCGAGACGGCGCAACGCCGCGTGATTGAGCGCAGTGGACTCTCGGTAGGGCAGGAGCTACGCCTTCCCGGCGACACCGCGATCAGTGAAGCGGTGCGCACGCTGTATGCCTCAGGCGTGTACGAGGACGTTAAAATTAAGCAGCGCGAACGAACAGCCGATGGGCTGGCGCTCGTCATCAGCGTTTCGCAAGCACCCCGCCTGACGAGCTACGAGTTCGTAAACGTGGGTCGGGGCGATCGGCGCGACCTGCGCGACCGGGTCCCGCTCCTCCGCGGGCAGCGGATAAGCGACGGACGCATCGAACGTAGCGTCGACGCCATCAAAAACTATTTCAAGGAAGACGGTTACCTGTTGCCAGAAGTACAGGTGCAGCGCAACCTGCGCGAAGAGGACAACTCCGTGCAACTCGGCTTCGTCATCGACCGCGGGCCGCGCCTCAAGATCGCAGACATTGTGATTGAGGGCAATGAGCAGCTCTCCGATGGGCAAGTCCGGGGGGCCATGGACAACACGAAGCAGCGCAGCTGGTGGCGCTTCTGGCGTGGCGCGCGCTTCAACGAGGAGGAGTTTGAGGAGGACCTGGATTATATCATCGAGGAATACAACCGGCGCGGGTTCTATGACGCGCGGGTGCTGCGCGATACGTTTGAGGTGCGCAACCCGGACACCGACCCAGAACTGGTCGTCGCGATAGAACTCCACGAAGGGCCCCGCTACCATGTGCGCAACATCGCGTGGGAAGGCAACACCGTTTTCTCTGAAGAGCAGCTTACCGAGGCCCTGGGTTTTGAGCGAGGCGATGTGTTCAATCAATCGCAGTTTGAGGAGAACCTCTATGGCAACCGCCGCACCTCAGACGTCTCCAGTCGCTATCGCAACCAGGGGTTCATGACGTTTAATGTGCAGCCGTCGGTGCGGGTGGTAGAAGGCGACTCCCTGGACCTTACGCTCGATGTGTTTGAGGGCGATACGTACGACTTTGGGCGGATCAACATTGCGGGCAATCAGAAAACGAAAGAGCACGTGGTGCGCCGCGAGCTGCTGACCATGCCCGGGCAGCAGTTCAGTCAGGATGCCATCCAGGAAAGCGTGCGCCGGCTCTCGCAGCTTCAATATTTCGATCAGCAGTCGCTGGCTGGCGGGCCGGAGCTGGCGCTGGACGAACAGAACCGCACCGTGGACCTGACTTACGAAGTGGAAGAGGTCGGAAGCGACCAGTTGGAGCTGTCGGGCACCTACGGGCGCTTCGGCGTGGTGCTGCAACTGCGCTTCTCCTTCAACAATTTCTCAGCGCAAGACGTGTTTAAGCCGGAAGCCTGGCGCCCACTTCCCATGGGCGATGGCCAGCGCCTCTCGGTCGGCGTGCAAACCAACGGGACGTTCTTTCAGCAGTACGACCTATCGTTTCAGGAGCCGTGGTTTGGCGGCCGTCCGATGCCGGTAGGCTTTAGCGTCTCCCACTCCCGCACCACAGGAAACCCCTTCAATTCAATATTCGGCCAGGACGACAATGGCCGGTTCATTCGCACCCGCGCCTCCGTCTTCCAGCAGCGCCGCCTATCCTGGCCGGACGACCGGTTTAGCTATTCCATCGGGACGCGCTACCAGTTCTTCAGCAACTCCATCTTCACCAGCCTCCCGCAGGGCATCAGTCAGGAGCTGGCACTACAGCAGAGTATCTCGCGCAACTCCCTGGACAATCCGCTCTTCCCACGGACCGGCTCGCGCGCCAGCCTCTCCCTGGATGTCGCACTGCCCTTGGGTGACTTTATTCAGTACCACAAGTGGCGGTTCAATACGGCGTGGCATGCACCCATCGCGCGTCGCCTGACGTTCTCGTTTGGCACCGACTTCGGCTACATCGGCTCGCTCACCGGGGGCGACGTCGACTTTGAGCGCTTCCTGGTGGGCGGCTCCCCGTTCGACACCCAGGGCCAGACCAACTTCGGGAGTGAGGACATCTTTATGCGTGGATACCCGCGCGGCTCCGTTGGCCCGCGTCGCAACGGGCAACCTGTGGGCGGCCGGATTCTGAACAAGTACCAGTCTGAGCTACGCTTCCTGGCCGTGCAGTCGCAGCAGCTACAGGCGGCGCCCTACCTCTTCGCGGATGCGGCCAACACGTTTAACGGCTTCGACTCCTACGACCCCACCCGGCTGTACCGCTCGGCCGGTGTGGGCGTCCGCATGTTCTTGCCCATCCTTGGGATGATTGAGCTGGCCTATGGCTACAACATCGACGAGTTCGAGCCTTTCCGAGGCGAGCAGGATGGGTCCAGTCGCTGGCGCTTTCAGTTCACCATTGGGCAAGGCTTCGGCTTTGGTAGTGCCCCAGGGGGTGGGCGGTAGACCGAACCACACGGCCCCTCCTACAGGCGGCGCCCTCCTGCGGTATGCTGCTGTGTATCCTTGCTGTACATTTTGTTAGACACACGGCCTCCTCATCTATCGCCATCCGCGTACGCTCTCATGGCTACACTCGCGACACGCAAGACGCATCGTTTTTTAACGCTGGGGCTCGTCCTACTGCTTGTAGCCCTCGGTAGCCTGGCCGCCCCGGTGCCGGCGGAGGCCCAACAGCGCATAGCCTACGTCGACTCGGAAGAGGTGCTGGAGCAGCTGCCAGCCTACGCCAGCGTCCAGCAAGAGCTGGATCGGATTGCCGAAGACATGGAGGCCGAAATTCGTGAGCTGGACCAGGAAGTAGACCGCATGTTTGACGAGTATCAGTCCCGCGAGCTGCTCTACACGCAGGAAGAGCGGGAGCGCCGTCGCCGCGAGATTGTGGAGGCGGAGGAGGAGGTGGAGCGTCTGCGCCAGCAATACTTTGGCCCGGAGGGCGAGTTCTACCAGCGCCAGGAGGAGCGGCTGCGGCCCTTGCAGGAGCAGGTGCTGCAAGCGGTAGAGGTGGTAGCAGATGAAAATGGCTATGATTATGTGTTCGACCGGAGCGGAGACTTCCTTTTCCTGTACGCCGATCCACAATACAACCTGACGCGTGATGTGCTGCGCGAACTTGGCATTGATGTTGAAGAACTCCGAGACAGCCGCAGCCGTTGACCTCAGCTGCGCTCACAATTTTCCCTTTTGCTTGACTCCTATCATGCGACAATTTATTCAATCGTTTACCTCTGCCGTGCTGGGCCTCGCCCTTCTGGTTTTGCTGGTGCCGACGGCGCGGCAGGCGGCCGCGCAGGACCTTCAGGTGGGCTACACCGACCATGAGCTCCTGATCGTCAACATGCCGGAGTACCAGGACCTCCGGCAGCAGCTGGAGCAGGATTACTCCGGCACGCAGGAAGAGCTGCAGGGCCTGATTCAGGAGTACCAACAGATGGCCGAGCGCTACCAGCGCCAGCAGGCGCTGCTCTCGGATGAGCGCCGGCAGGAACGAGAGCAGGAGCTTGCCGAACTGGAGCAGCAGATCCGCGAGCGCCAGCAGCAAGGTGAGCAAGCCCTGCAGCAGCGCGAAGCTGAACTTCTGAGCCCCCTCCTGCAGCGCGTCGATGAAGCCATTCAAGAGGTAGCCAACGAAGAGTCCCTTGACCTCGTGCTACGCAATCAGGTAGGGCCCATGCAACCGGTCATCCTATACGTAAACCCGGATCGCATCCGGGACATCACGCTGCCGGTGGCGCGCAAGCTCGGCATCGAAGTTGATGAAGGCGAGATCACCGATCCGGCACAGCCGATGTCGTCAAACTAACACCCGCCATTGCGCCGGCCTCCAAGCCGCGTGATCGCACATGCCACGGCACGCACAGCCGGTAACGTAACGGTTTCGAGCGGGCTTCGCCTCCGGGTGGAAGCCCGCTCGTTCTTTTGTATATTGCGCTCTCGTTGTCTTTTCTGCCTGTGCCCGTTCCCTATGAGCACGCCTTCCGCTTTCGCCGATGTGCCCCGCGTAACCACGCAGACGCTACAGGAGATGCGGCGCGCGGAGACGCCCATCGCTATGCTCACCGCGTATGACTACACGAGTGCGCGCATTCTGGATGCTGCCGGTGCCGACGTGCTGCTGGTGGGCGATTCAGCCTCTAATGTGATGGCCGGCCACGAGACCACCCTGCCTATCACCGTGGATCAGATGATCTACCATACGCAGGCTGTGGTGCGCGGCGTGAGCCGGGCGCTGGTGGTGTCCGACCTCCCGTTCGGCTCCTATCAGGGCAATGCCAAGGAGGCGCTGCACACGGCCATCCGCATGATGAAGGAAGCCGGCTCGCATGCGGTCAAGATGGAGGGTGGGGCCGGCGTTGCGCAAACGATCCGGCGCATCGTAGATTCCGGCATCCCGGTGATGGGGCACCTCGGCCTCACGCCGCAGAGCATCCACAAGTTTGGAACGTACAAAGTACGTGCGACGGAGGCTTCGGAAGCGGAGGAGCTTCGGCGCGACGCCGACCTGTTGCAAGAGGCAGGCTGCTTCAGCATCGTCCTGGAGAAGGTGCCGGCTGCGCTCGCCGCCGACGTGACCGCCCAGCTCGACATCCCCACCATCGGCATTGGCGCAGGGGTCAACTGCAGCGGGCAGGTCCTCGTAACGCATGACATGCTCGGCCTCACCACCGACTTCAACCCGCGCTTCGTGCGGCGCTATGCCCAGCTGGCCGAAACGATGACAGAGGCGGTGGAAGCCTACGTGTCCGATGTGCGCGCGCACCAGTTCCCTGACGCGGACGAGAGTTATTGACGGTCTGATACGCCAGCGAAGGCTGGTCCTGTAGCATTCTGTATTTTTGTTTACGACGTCTTTGTAGTCTATGGCTGCCACGCCTGCGGAGTCCCCGCTTATTCTTATTTCGAACGACGACGGCATCGATGCGCCGGGCATCCTCGCCCTCACCGCCGCGCTGGATGGTCTCGGCGAGTTAATGGTGGTGGCGCCGGCGCAGGAGCAAAGCGCCGTAGGCCACGCGATCACCGTCCGCATGCCCGTCCGGGCGCACGAGCGCACGATGGACGTGCCCTCTGGCACGGTGCCGGCCTATGCCGTTACAGGCACCCCGGCCGATTGCATCAAGCTGGCCGTCACACAGCTCACCCCACGCCGGCCCGCCCTGGTCGTGAGTGGCATCAACCGTGGGCCCAACACGGCAGTTAACGTGATCTACTCCGGCACTGTGAGCGCCGCCACTGAGGCGGCCATCCTGGGGATCGACGCCATGGCGATGTCGCTCTGCAAGTGGGCAGCCGATGCGGCGGCCGACTACGAGGCTGCTGGCCGCTATGCCCGGCGCATGGCCGAGGAAGTATTGGCGGAGGGGCTGCCGGCAGGCGTGTTGCTGAACGTGAACGTCCCCGATCAGCCGTATCGGGACATCCGGGGCATTGCCATCACGCGGCAGGCCCGCTCGCGCTGGGAAGAGTCTTTTGAGGAACGCACCGACCCGCTCCAGCGCCCGTATTACTGGATGGCCGGGCAGTTTGTGAACCTGGATGAAGGCGATAACACGGACATTGAGGCCGTGGAGAACGGGTACGTGTCGGCAACTCCGCTGCAACTGGATCTCACCGCGCACGACCATCTGGATACGCTGCGCGGGTGGACGTGGTAGCGGCAAGCCCTTCACGTGCCAATCACGCGGTGAGCAAGTGGGCAAACGTTTCGGGGTCTACGTTCCCACCGCTGATCAGTACCCCTGCCTTCTGCCCGTCAAGCGCCACAGCGCCAGAAAGGAGCGCCGCCAAGGCGAGCGCTCCGGTGGGCTCGATGACCTGCTTCAGGCGGGTAGCCATGAAGCGCATGCCCTCGACGAGTGCGGCGTCCGGTACCGTCACCATGTCGTCTGCAAGCTGCAGCACCAGCGGAAACGTGTGCTCCCCGAGGTAGGGCGTGCGGGCCCCATCGGCGATGGTGTCGGGGTTGTGGACGGTCTGCAAGGTGCCCGTCTGAAACGAGCGCGTGGCATCGTCGCCCGCCTCCGGCTCTACGCCGATCACGCGGCAGTCCGGCGCCAGCGTGTCGGCGGCCAGGGCACAGCCCGAGAGGAGCCCGCCGCCGCCACAGCAGACGAGCAACACGTCGAGGTCTGGGTGCTCCTGTAGCAGCTCCAGCCCTGCCGTGCCCTGCCCGGCGATGATGTGCGGGTGGTCGTAGGGCGGGATGATGGGGAGGCCCCGCTCTTCAGCCAGTTCAGCGGCCAGGTCTTCGCGGGTGGTTTCCTCGGGGTCGTATGCGATGACGGTAGCGCCATACCCTTCGGTAGCGGTGCGCTTAATGGCAGGCGCATTGTTCGGCATGATGATGGTCGTGGCAATCCCAAGCTCGCGCCCTGCCAGCGCTACCCCCTGCGCATGGTTGCCGGAGGAGTAGGTCAGCACGCCCCGGGCCCGGTCATCAGGACCGAGCTGGGCTAAGGCGTTGTACGCGCCGCGAAATTTGAAGGCGCCCGTGCGCTGGAGATGCTCGGCTTTCAAGACGACCGTTCCCCCGACAGCGTCGTTCAGCTGCTGCGAGGAGAGTACGGGCGTACGGTGCGCCACACCGTTGAGGCGGCGGGCAGCAGCTTCTACATCAGCAAACGAAACAGTAGCGGTATCAATCGGCATCATCAGGGGTGAGGAGCAGGGGCGGGGCGTCGGGGGTGGGGCGGTCGATACGGATGCGCACGTCGCTGAAGAGCGTGACGAGCGCTGCGATGGCTGTAAGCTTGGGGGCAAGCAGCACGGCCAGGGCCACGCCCCCAATGCCCAGCGGCACCGTGACGTCCATCAGCACCCGGTCGTGCCGGTACACGCGGATGCGACGGGCCTGCTCGCTTTTTACGAGGCGGCGCAGGCGGCGGACAAGCTCGGGCTGGTTGGAGGAGGCCATGGCAGCAGAAGTAAAGAGAAAGAGGGCATATCACGCGTGCCGGAGGGGAGTGGGTTCCGGTGCGGGCGGCGGTGTCAGGGAGCCTCCAGCTGTAATCCTACCACGAGGGCGCGGTGATCCGAGAGCACGGCGGGGTCCACGGCAGCGCCGCGGCCCCGCCAGTGCGGTGTAGCCAAGACGTGGTCGATGCGGACCAGCGGACGATCGGCTGGCCACGTGAAGTGCCAGTTGGCCCCCTCATCGGCGGCCGGGTCATCCAGCGCCTGCCGCAGGTGGCGGTACTCCCAGTTGAAGGGGGTCGCATTCAGGTCGCCCACCACGATAGCCGGTAACGAGTCCGCTTCTACGAGAACCCGCAGCTCACGCGCTTCATTGGCCCGCCGCAGCATCCCGCGGCGGTACATCGCCACAAACTCGCGGAGGGCGGCCCGGTACGTGCCCCGCTGTAGCAGCACCAGCAGCCGCTTGCGGTCAAATGAGTGGAGGTGGACGTTGTAGACGGCGATGGTGGCATCCTGCCAAGGCAGCTCTGCTCGGGACACGTGCCGATCGCGCCGCTGGCTGGGGAGCGAAATGAAGTCCTGCCGTGCGGCCCCGGCATCCCGCACAAACAGCGCGGCCCGCGTATCGAAGCGCGCCTCCGCGCCGGTCTGGGGCTCTACCTCGTACCCGAGGGCCGCCAGCGTGTCGAGCTGGTGAAAGAGGCGCACGCCATCATTTCGGCGGTACACCTGCATGCTCTGAAGCGCAATGGCATCGGGCGCATACGTGCTCGCCAGGTGCCCCAGCGTCTCGCGGAGGTACGGCCGGGCCACCGGACGCTCGCTCACCGGGGTGTAGTTGAGCGAGAGGAGTTGAAACGTATCGTCGCCCGGGGGCGCGGTGCCACTGCTGGGTAGCCCCATCCGGCCCAGGAAGAACACCAGGAGCACCCCGTACGCCGCTACCCATACCCATTGCCGGAGCACCCCGTGGGCGATAAGGGGCACGAGCGCCGCCAGCGCCACGTACGGCAGAAAGGAAGCTGGCAGGCCCGTCCACCAGAAGTATGTGGGGGGCAGGTAGGCACTTGCGTGGCCGACAGCAAAAAGCAGCAGCCAGCCCCCGCTCAGGAGGCCACCCACCAGGCGTAGTCCGGAAGCCATACAGCACAAGGTCAAACGGGTACAGAAAAGCGAAGCCCAGCGCCCAGCTACGGGAGCCGCGCGAACGCAGGGGACCCAGCGGAGATGTCCTGAACCTGGCGCCCTGCTGTCTCTCCATTCTCACCATTTTCGGCGTCGGGGAGATCCTCAGGCACGGGAATCTGCGGCAGGTCGAAGAGCATGTCGAGGTCTACGGGTTCTGGTTCAAACGTCTCGATGAAGAGCGGCGCGTTGGTCAGGTCCACGTAGCGGCTCATGAACTCGTAGATGCGCAGGAGGCGGTCGACCCGCAGGGCGGGGTCGCCCGTCCGCGAGAGATCGTGCCCGGAGTCGGGGTAGCGAATGTACTCTACCGGACGCTCCAAAATCTTAAGGCTCTTGTAGAGCATCTCACTTTGAATGACCCCCGTGCGGAGGTCGTTATCCGCGTGCATAATCAGCAACGGCGTGCGGATATGGGCCACGTGCGTCAGCGGCGAGTTGTAGGCCAGGATCTCACGGGTGGAGAGGGTATCGGCTCGCGTAATCGCGGGGGGCGCGCCCTCCTCCTCAGCCTCCTCCTCTACGGGTGGGGGCTCGGGACGCTCGTCTTCCCACGGATACCCGCCGAAGTGGGTAGGCACGAGGCGCCAGGCGTTCCCCTCGCCGAGAAAAGTCTGCAGCTCGTACACCCCGCGCTGGGCCAGGGCCGCCTCAAAGCGGTCCGTCTGCGATACGATCCAGGCCGTCAGATAGCCGGCGTAGGAGCCCCCGGTAACGACCTGCTGATTGGCATCCAGCCAGGGGTAGCGTTCCAGCGCGTCGTCCAGGGCCGCCAGCACATCGGCCGTGGGGCCATCGCCCCAGTCCTGGTAGTTGGCCCGGCGGAAGGCGTTGCCGTAGCCGCCAGAGCCGCGCGGGTTGCTGTAGACGACCCCGAACCCGCGGGCGGCCATGAGCTGAAACTCGTGCCACATGGACCCCTCGCCCGGCCCCCACATGGCCGATGGTCCGCCGTGGATCTCCAGCATGACGGGAAAGGAGCCGCTGTCCGTTTCCGGGTCGAAGCCTGCGGGCGGCATCACCCAGTACTGCACGTCGAACGTGTCATGTTGCACCGTGTGGACGGTGGGGAAGCTGAGGCGCTTGTCGGCCAGCCAGTCGGCATTGTGCCGGGTGAGTTGCTCTTCCTGGGAGAGCCGCAGGTTGGCCGAGAAGAGCTCGTACGGGTTTGCGACCTCGGTAGCGGCGAAGTAGATGGTGGCGTCGGTGACGTCGAAGCTCCGCACGCCGCGGTCGAAGGCCGTCAGCCGCTCAATGGTGGGCTCCGGGGTGTCGACCTCATCCGCCGTAAACGTGGCGCGTGACTCTCCGCTGAGGGTAGCGGCCGGGCCCAGCCCGGTGGCAATGCCTCTGCGGCCTTCCTCGCCATCGTCTGGTGCAATGAGCGAGAGGCGGTAGAGCGGAAAACCGCCGTTGGCGGCAGAGGTGAAGTACACACCCCAGTTGTCGCGCGACCACCGCGGACTCGACACCGAGCGGTCGAATTGGGCCGTCAGCATGCTGGGGGCGGTACGGCCACTCAGGTTAAAGAGGCCCAGCTGGGTTTGCGCAAAGCCCCGGTTGTTAAGGTCGGAGGCCTGGAAGAGCACCGTGCGGCCGTCCGGGGCCACCTGCGGGTTGCGGAGGGAGTGATTCTCAATCTCCAGCAGGAGGCGCGGCTCGGGCTGGTCCAGCGTGACGAGGTAGAGGTGGTTCTGCTCTACACGGTCGGGGTGAGTCTCGGTATCCAGCGCTGCGCTCACGACCAGCTGCCGGCCGTTCGGGAGCCAGTCGGCGCTGCCAAACGAGTAGAACCCATGCGTGGCCGGCGTCGGCTCGGCGTCGGGCGTCCCTACGTCCAGCACAAAGAAGTGCCGAAAGGTGAGGCGGGGCTGCAAGTCAAACTCGGCCTGGAAGTTCAGGCGGTGCAGGAGCCGGGGCGCATCGTCGTTGACGTTGCGTTCGAGAAAGGCCTGTACCTCCTCCAGCGAGCCATCCATGTGGGCCTCCACATCGGGCACATCGGCGCGGTCGCGGCTCGGGCGCTCATGCGGCCAGGCCGGCTGCTCCTCGGTGGTAGTCAGTTCCCGCACGGCTGCCTCGGGTAGCGAGGAGGCAAACAGTACCTGTTGCCCGTTCGGCGACCACTGCGGATTTGAGGCCCCGTGCTCGAAATCGGTCAGCTGATAGGCCTCACCGCCAAACACGGGCAGGATGAAGATCTGCGGCGTGCCGTCGACGGATCGGACGAACGCGAGCCGGTCGCCCTCTGGATGCCAGGCCGGCTGCGTGCCTCCGCGCTCGCCATGCGTCAGCTGCTGCGGCGCTTCCCCGCGCGCGGCACGGACAAGGTGCAGATGCGTCCGGTAGGTGTAGCCGTCGTCTGTTTCTTCGATAGAACGGACGGTGTACACCACGTTTCGGCCATCGGGGGAGGCGGTTACAGAACCGACGTCTTGCATCTTGAAGAGGTCGGAGGCCACAATGGGCTGGTCGCCGTTCTGCGCCGTAGCCAGCCGGCTACCGGCAACACCAACAAGGAGACCAACGAGCAACGCCAGCAGACCAGCGCGTAGGGAGGAGGGCATAGAAAAGCGAACGGAAGGCAGGAAGGACATTTGAGACCTATGAAACGAGCACCAGCGGATAAACCGTGCGGCAGCGCAAGGTACAAAGCTTGCGCCACAGGAGCCACCACGCGCGTGCCAACATCTGCGGAATCAATGCGGCGCGCCGTTTGGTTCGTTGCGCCACCCTTCATTTGACGCCCTGTTCCGATGGAGCTCTTTTACAACACCTACGGCACGGCGGGCCCCCCGCTCATCATTTTGCACGGCCTCCTGGGCGCCAGCGGCAACTGGCACACGCTCAGCAAGAACGTGTTCTCGGAGGACTACCAGGTCTACACCGTCGATCAGCGCAACCACGGGGCATCACCGCACGACGACCGCCTGGACTACCCCGCGATGGCCGACGACCTGGCGGCGTTTATGGATCAGCAGGACCTGGCCCAAGCGCATATCCTCGGGCACTCGATGGGGGGAAAGACGGCGATGCGCTTCGCCCTTGATCGGCCGGAGCGGGTGGATCGGCTGATCGTAGTCGATATTGCCCCAAAGGCCTACCCGCCCCATCATCTCGAGCTGATCGACGCCCTGCAGGGCCTGGACCTCTCCCAGCACGACCGCCGCCAGTCCATCGACAAGGCGCTGGCTAAGGATGTGCCCTCCTGGCCCATCCGGCAGTTTCTGCTCAAGAACCTGTCGTACGACAGCGAGGAGGAACGGTACGGCTGGAAGAACAACCTCCCCGCCATCCGCGCGAACTACGAGCAGATCAGCGGAGCGGTAGCGCTAAGCGACCAGTTTACGGGGCCGACGCTCTTCGTACGGGGTGAGTATTCCTCGTACGTGCAAAGCGAGGACATCGCCGAGATCTGGCAGGGCTTTCCTAACGCCAAGATCGTGACGGTGGAAGATGCGGCCCATTGGGTCCATGCAGAAGCCCCGGAGGCGTTTGCCCAGGTGGTACTCGACTTCCTCCGTACGCAGGAGACCGGCGCTGAGATTGTCTGAGGCCGTGCAGCCGATCAGGGCGCCATGCGTTACGCTGCTGTTGAAGTTGGTTCGTAAGGGAACAGCTTCGGGTGGAAAGGGTGAAGACCCGCTGTATTTTACCTGTTTCCTCCCACGCACGCGCCTTCCCCATGAACATCCGTGACTTCCTCGTAGGCGGCGCTGGCGCCGGCTCGAAGCTGGCCGACCTCGGCCTGGCAGCCTTTCGCATTTTTGCCGGCCTGGCGATGGCCTTTGGGCATGGGATCAACAAGGTGCCCCCGTCGGAAGGCTTTACGGGGCTGGTGGAAGGTCTTGGCTTTCCCGTGCCGGGGTTGTTCGCATGGCTGGCAGGTATCTCCGAGTTTTTCGGCGGGTTGTTGATGGCCGCTGGCCTGCTGACGCGCCCGGCGGCGCTCATGGTCGTGGGGACGATGGCAGTCGCTGCCTTCTTGCAACACGCAGGCGACCCCTTTGGTGACCGTGAGCTGGCCCTGCTGTTTATGTTCTCCGCTCTGTTCTTTACGATGGCTGGCGGTGGACGCTACAGCCTTGACGCCTTCCTGCGGGACACGAAGTAGCCACGCGCCATGGTCACCGTACCTGGCTCCGGGGGGCTTCCTGCAGACCGCGCTCCTTTTCCGAACCGTGTTCGCCTCTGATAGATGGCCGCCAACGAGTATCGCCCCATCGCCTGTGCTACGTACGATGAGCTCTCGCTCTACGTGCTACGGCAGCAACGCGTCGTGTTGGAGATCGCGCCGCCCGATGCCTCACCTGAAACGGTCACCGGCCGTATCGCGGACCTCTACACGCGTGGAACGGAGGAGTACCTCCGGCTGGAGAGCGGTCGCGAAGTTCGGCTCGACCATGTACAGGGCGTGACCGAAGCTGAAGCGTGAGGTAGCGGCCTCGCCCGCGCCGACCGCCGCTTCATGACGGTCGCAGCGCGCAGGGGCGTTCATGAGCATGCGGATTTGGGTCGCATGCCGTTACCTCCCGATGCCCGCACTGTCAATTGAGCTCACAGCGGCTGGCGTGCCTGAGGATGCCATCACCATCGACCAGCGGGCCGCCGACGATCCGGCGCAGCCCATGCTTGAACAGGCGCAGCAACACGACCGCGTAGTGATGGGCGCCTCCAAGCCCTCCGCCCAAGATGTACTCTTCGGGACCATCCCCGAACATATTGTCTCGAACGCGTCGGTGCCTGTCATGGTGGTGACCACGCGGCCCGAGGATGCATCGGCGCCAGCATAGCCCGTAGAGCTTTTGGTGAAGGCCCTCTGGGGATTTGCGCCAGGCCAAACCCACCGATCCGTGCTGCGTAGCAATCGGTCGTTCTTAATATGTTTAACTACGCCAACCGCCTGTGCAACAGGCCGCTACGGCCCATACGTGGCGTAACGGGGGTGTAAGATCCCTCCAATGCTATGCACTGCTGCAGGGGGGCGGAGTCCGTGCTGCATCTTTTTGTCGCCACAGCACGTTTTCCTATGCTACCAATTGAGAAATACGGCAGCACGTGCAAGTGCGTGCACATCCCACGGGCGGTATCTTCTGAGACGGCTGGCTTAGCGAAGGATTTCTCCTTGCAGGCCTCAGTCCAGGTACAGCCTATCGCTGCGTGGCTTCTGTTACCATCATTCGAGTGTTTTTATTGTGCCTGAATCACAAAACAAACCACCGAAGCGTGCTCCAAAGAAAGGCAAGGAGCAACAGCCCCAGGGGATGAACCCCTGGACGCTGGCCATCTGGGTCGTGATTACGACGCTTGTCGTGCTCTGGCTTTGGAGTATCCTGGCGGGCGGCACGGGCAACCAGCCGCAAATTGCCTACTCTACGTTCCGCACGCAGCTGAGCGAAGGCAACGTGGAACGGGTGAATGTGCGAGGCGATCGGCTGGAAGGCGAGCTGCGGGAGTCCATCGAGCAGACGCTACCGAGTGGCGAGACCCAGCGTTTCGACCGCTTTCTGACGTACATCCCGTCGTTTCAGGATGACGAGCTGATGAACATGTTAGAGTCGCGGGAGGTGGAGGTCACCACCGAGCCTACCAGCGACTTCGTCTGGTGGCCCTTCTTGCTTAGTGGGTTGCCTCTGGTGCTTATCCTCGTCGTGGGCTACTTCATCTATCGGCGCATGAGCGCTCGTGGCGGGGGGCAGGGCCTCTTCAACATCGGCCAGAATCAGGCCAAGCTACAAGAGGAGACGGACGAAAAGACGACCTTTGAGGACGTAGCTGGCGTGGAAGGCGCTAAGGTGGAGCTGCAAGAGGTCGTCTCTTTCCTTCAGGACCCCGAGCGGTTCGAGAAATTTGGCGCTGAAATCCCCAAGGGCGTGCTGCTTGTGGGCCCGCCGGGCACCGGAAAGACGCTGTTGGCACGGGCCGTGGCCGGCGAAGCTGGGGTGTCGTTCTACACGATTACCGGCTCCGACTTCATGGAGATGTTTGTGGGCGTCGGGGCCTCTCGCGTGCGCAACATGTTCAAGGACGCCCGCGAGAACGCGCCGTGCATCATCTTTATTGACGAGCTCGACTCCATCGGGCGCAAGCGAGGAGCTGGTATGGGCGGGGGGCATGACGAGCGCGAGCAGACGCTCAACCAGCTGCTCTCCGAGCTGGATGGCTTCGAGCCTACGGAGAGTGTCATCGTGATGGCGGCGACCAACCGCCCGGATATTTTGGATCCAGCGCTGCTGCGGCCTGGACGCTTCGACCGGCAGATCACTGTCGATGCTCCTGCGCTCAAGGACCGCATCGCTATTCTCAGAATCCACGCCAAAAACAAGCCGATATCCGACGACGTCGATCTGGAGGAGATTGCGCGTGGGACGCCTGGCTTCAGCGGGGCCGACCTGAAGAACCTCCTCAATGAGGGCGCCCTGTTGGCAGCGCGCAAAGAGAAAGAGGAGGTCGAGCGGGAAGACCTTGAGGAAGCCCGCGACAAGATCATGATGGGGCTGGAACGCTCCGGCGTGGTGCTGGACGGCGAGGAGAAGCGGATGGTCGCCTACCACGAAGCCGGGCACGCCCTCCTGGCCGCTATGCTGCCCAACACGGATCCCATTCACAAGGTCACCATCGTGCCCCGTGGGCGCGCCATGGGCGTGACGCAGCAGTTGCCTGAGCGGGAGCAGTACATCTACCGGCGCGAGTACATGCTGGACCGCATCGCCGTCATCATGGGTGGGCGAGCTGCGGAAGATGTCGTGTTCGATACCGCGACCAGCGGCGCCGAGAACGATTTTCAGCAGTCGACCAAGCTGGCCCGTAGTATGGTGCTGCGCTGGGGCATGAGCGAGCGCATCGGGCGCATGGCCCTGGATGGCAGCGACGGGCAGATCTTCCTGGGCGAGGAGATGGGGAAGCCGCGCGAGTACAGCGAGCAGACCGCCCGCGTGGCCGACGAAGAGGTGCGCACCATTCTGGAGGATGCGTACACGCGCGCCACCACCACACTGCGTGAGAATCGGGAGGCCCTGGATCGCCTGGCCGACGTCCTGGTTGAGAAGGAAGAGGTGATGGGCGAAGAGGTGCTGGAGCTCCTCGGCCTTCCTCCGCGCAAGAAAAACGGGCAGGCCTCCGCTGCCGCGCACGAGGGCGCATCAGAAGAAGCCTCGGACGAAGCAACGAGCGCCCCGCACGACGACACCAGCGAGGAAAGCCCGTCGGCCGCGGATGCTTCTGCCACCGCTGCCGCTGGCGACGGCGTAGCCAGCGACGAGCCTGTGCCTCCCTCAGAAGAGCCGTCCCCTGACGCGTCTTCCGCTGAAGCGAAGCATGAAGAGGCCGACGCGTCGGTGGATGAAGATCGGTCAATAGAAGACACGGTCGAGGCGCCCGACCAGACGCCGGTCGATAGCGAAGCCGAGGACGACCGCCACGCCTCCTGACGTCTTCCTAATGATCACCCATTCCGCCGTTTATTATGGCTGATGTCTTCACGCCGAAGCCCGTCGCCGTATTCACAACGGGGGGCACCATCGATAAGCTGTACTTCGACGCGAAGAACAACTACGCTGTCGGTGATCCGCAAATTGAGTCCATCCTGAACGAAGCCTGCGCGCAGGTCTCCTACACGCTCACGCAGATCTTTCAGAAAGACAGCCTCGACCTGACGGATGAGGACCGGGCTGTGATCGCCGCCCACGTAGCGGAAACCGACGCGCCGCAGGTGCTCATCACCCACGGGACCGACACCATGGTGGAGACGGCGCAGGTCCTGCAGCCCATGCCAAACAAGACGGTGGTGCTGGTCGGCGCCCTCAACCCGGCGCGGTTCAAGAACAGCGACGCGGTCTTCAACATCGGGTTTGCCATGGCGGCGGTCCAGACCCTTCCGTCAGGCGTTTACATCGCGATGAATGGCCGCATCTTCGACCCGGCACGGACACGAAAGAACGTAGGTGCCAACCGCTTCGAGCACGTGGCTCCCGCCGAGACGGAAGGCTGAGCGCAGGCGTCTGGACACCGCTGCGTCTGCACACCACCGCGACTGGTACGACGATCGCCACGACGGATTGCGATCGGTATCCCGGCGTTTACTCCTCCGCTGGCTCCACAATCGCTGACATGGATCCCTTCGAGTGCGGAATACGCCAGTCCGCGCCGTAGTCGTGGATCTGCCGCTTGCGGAGCTCCGCCCGCTCTTTGTTGGTGGTGTCTACGATCACGCGCCCGCTGGCATCCACCTCGCAGGCCATCTCGTACGCTTTGGACTGGCTGTGACCGAAGATATCGCCCAGCATCTCGATGACGTACTCATACGAGTGAGCATCATCGTCCAGCAGGATGACGTGGTACTGCGGAAGCTGGATGGTGACCGTATCCTCGTCGGTGCGCTCTTTCTCTTTGGGAGGCGCCTCGACCGGAGGCGCTGCAAGTTGATCCGCCATGGCGCACGGGTAGGTTTGTCTGTAGGGTTGCAGATGCCAAACGTACGGCGCTACTCGGCGATTGCTTCCTCCGCGTCCGCTGTCGGCGTTTCGTCTTCCACGGGCTCGCTGGCCCCGTCCCCGCCGAGGGCGTCGAGGTCCAGTTCCTCGTCGGCCTCGGCGCGCAGGGAGCGGCAGCGCTGCAGCTCCTCCTCGAGATAGCTGGAGGTCGCGGTATCGGCCGCCGCGACTGCCTCGGGCGTGCCCGTAGCCACGATACGCCCACCGCCCGCACCGCCATCCGGCCCGAGGTCCACCAGGTGATCGGCCATCTTAATGACGTCCATGTTGTGCTCAATCACGACCACCGTGTTGCCTTTTTTCACCAGGGCACGGAGGACTTTCAGCAGGTGGCGGATGTCTTCAAAGTGGAGGCCGGTGGTAGGCTCGTCGAGGATGTAGAGCGTCCGGCCGGTGCCGGGGCGGGAGAGCTCCTTGGCCAGCTTCACGCGCTGCGCCTCGCCGCCTGAGAGCGTGGTCGACTGCTGCCCGAGGCGGATGTAGCCGAGGCCCACGGAGTGCAGCGTCCGCAGCTTCCGCTCAATACGCGGCACGTTCTCGAAGAAGTCGAGCGCCTCGGTGACGGTCATCGCCAGCACATCGGCAATGTGCTTGCCCTTGAACGTGACGTCCAGCGTCTCGGGGTTATAGCGCTTGCCGTGGCACGTATCGCACTCCACATACACATCCGGCAGGAAGTTCATCTCCAGCTTCACGATGCCCGCCCCGCTGCATTCTTCACAGCGCCCGCCTTTCGTGTTGAAGGAGAAGCGCCCCTTGTCGTAGCCGCGAATCTTCGACTCCGGCAGCTCCGCGAAGAGGTCGCGCACGTAGTCGAACAGCTTGGTGTACGTGGCCGGGTTGGAGCGGGGCGTTCGCCCGATGGGGCTCTGGTCGATCTCGATGACCTTGTCGATGTGCTCCATGCCCTCGATCTGGCCATAGCGAAGGGGCACCAGCTTGGCGTTATGAAAGTCCTTCGCCAGGATGGGATAGAGCGTCTGGTTGATGAGGGTGGACTTGCCCGAGCCCGAGACGCCGGTGATGCAGGTAAAGGTGCCGAGCGGGAGCGCGAATGTATCGCCCTTCAGGTTGTGGCCGCTGGCGCCGTGGAGACGCAGGTGATGGCCGTTGCCCGGGCGGCGCTCCTCGGGCAGGCGGATGCGCTCTTCGCCCTGCAGGTAAGCCGCGGTAAGGCTACGGTGGCCGTTCACGCGTAGCGGGAGGTCTTCGGGGGCGCCGGTGCCGACCACATGCCCGCCATGCTCGCCCGCGCCCGGGCCGAGGTCGATCACATAATCGGCGGCCTCAATCATCTCGCGGTCGTGCTCCACCACGAGCACCGAGTTGCCGAGGTCGCGCAGCTCCTTCAGCGAGTCGATGAGGCGGTGATGATCGCGCGCGTGCAGCCCGATGCTCGGCTCGTCCAGCACGTAGAGCACGCCGGTCAGCTGTGAGCCTATCTGTGTAGCCAGCCGAATGCGCTGGCTCTCGCCCCCCGAAAGCGTCCGCGCGGTGCGGTTGAGCGTGAGGTAGCCGACGCCTACGTCAATCATAAATTGCAGCCGCTCTTTCACCTCCTTTACGATGGGTTCGGCGATGAGCGCGTTCTGGCCCTCAAACGTGACGTCGTCGAAGAACGCGCGCAGCGTCATGAGGTCCATCCGCACGAGGTCGGCGATGTTCTTGTCGCCCACCTTAAACGACAATCCGAGCGGCTTGAGGCGCCCGCCGCCGCACACGGAGCAGTCCATCTCCCGCATGAAGGACTCCGCCCAGCTGCGTTGCTTGGACGAGTTGGTGTTTTCGTAGGTGTGCTCGATGTGATGGATGACGCCGCTGTACCGGTGCTTGTAGCGCACCTCCCGGTTTTTGTAGCGGTAGACGATGTCGAACTGTTCATCGCCCGCGCCATGCAGCACCACATCGCGCTGTCTCTCGGTGAGGTCTTCCAGCGGCGTGTCAAAGTCAAAGCCGTAGGCCTCCGCGACGGCTTCAAGCTGGTTGAAGACCCAGATGTCGCGCGGCTTGCCGAGGGGCTCCAGGCCTCCTTCGTTGATGGTTTTTTCGGGATGCGGGATGATGAGGCCCGGGTCGATCTCCTGCCGCACGCCCAGCCCGTCGCAGGCATCGCAGGCCCCATAGGGCGAGTTGAACGAGAAGGTGTTGGGCGAGGGCTCATCGTACGAGAGCCCCGACTCGGGGTCGTACAGGTGGCGGCTGAACGTATGGTCGTCGCCGTTGACCTCCGTGGCGATGAGCGTGCCGCTGCCGAGGCTAAGGGCTACGTCCACCGACTGCGCCACGCGCGAGCGGATGCCACCCTTTACCTTGAGGCGGTCGACCACCACCTCGATGTCGTGCGTCTGGTAGCGGTCCAGCTTCATCCCTTCCGCGATGCGGCGCAGTTCGCCATCCACGCGTACGCGCTCAAAGCCCTGGTTGGCGATCTGCTCAAACAGCTCCCGGTAGTGCCCTTTCCGTCCCTTCACGACGGGTGCGAGCAGCACCAGCTTGGTGCCCTCGGGAAAGTCCAGCAAGCCGTCGATGATCTCATCGTCCGACTGCTTGCGCATCCGATTGCCTGTTGTGTACGCGTAGGCATCCGAGGCGCGGGCGAAGAGCAGGCGCAGGAAGTCGTAAATCTCGGTGACGGTGCCGACCGTGGAGCGGGGGTTGCGGCTGACGGTCTTCTGCTCGATGGCAATGACCGGGGAGAGGCCGTCGATGTAGTCCACCTCGGGCCGCTCCATCTGCCCCAAGAATTGCCGGGCGTAGGCCGAGAGGCTCTCCAGGTAGCGGCGCTGGCCTTCGGCGTAGATCGTGTCGAAAGCGAGGCTGGACTTGCCCGAGCCGGAGAGGCCGGTGATCACCACGAGCTGGTCGCGTGGGATGTCGAGCGTGATGTTTTGGAGGTTGTTCTCGCGGGCACCGCGGATGGCGATGCGTTCGGTGGGCAGGCGCGCGTCGGCCATGGACGGGACTACAGACGAGTAAACAGTGGTAGTGAGACAGCTACCTACAAACAGGGCCTCCGGCCGGACGTTTCTGCCTGTTTGGTAATTAAAACCCGCTTGGTGCCA
>CAYFRR010000032.1:6473-22523 GCA_964345505.1 uncultured Rhodothermales bacterium | reverse complement strand
GACGTCAGCGGCTTTGCCGATGTGTACCTCGACGACCTCGTGCCGGGACTGACGCTCACCCCGCGCGTCACCTTTCTGGCGCAGGGCGAGCAGCGCTTGACGCAGGCCTTTGTGCGCAACCGCCCGGATGGCTCCATCATCGAAACCCTGCTCACGGGCACGACAGAGCAGACGCTGCGGTGGGGGCTGCAGGGCTCCGTTCAGCCCGACCCGCGATTCTTCGTGCGTTTCGACGTTGGCCTCAACCACGTCTGGAACGAAGCGCACGAGGAAGGGGAGCGCCGCACGCGGTTCATCGGGCTGCTGGAGATCGGCGCGCGGTTCTCGCTAAACCGGGGTGTGTCGCTGGACTTCCGGTAGGCACGCACGGATGGGTCTGGGAGTCCCGGGCGGCTACGACAGCTGTTGGAGCAGGGCTGGCAGATCGTTCCAGTGCGGCAGCACATGGTGCGGCTCCGGGGTTTCGGTGGCGTCTGCTTCAACGCCGGTATAAAGGATGGCGGTGCCGCCGGCTTGCTGAGCACCTGCCACATCGGTCCGCCGGAGGTCGCCAATGTGGACGAGGCTATCAAGGGCGGTCCCTAATTGCTCGGCTGCGGCCTCAAACGCCGCCCGTTCCGGTTTGGCGACGCCGGTTTCATCGGAAAACACGAAGCCGTCGAAGTGCTGCCGAATGCCTTTTCTGTCCAGATACTGCCGGATCACCCGACCCGGCGAGAAGCGCGTGTCCGAGATAATGCCCAGGCGGATCCCGCTGGGAAGCGCGGCGAGGGCTTCCGGCAGTCCGTCGGCAAGGTCAGGCGGCCCCACGAGCAGACCTTCCTCAAAGGCCGTGACCGTTTCCTGGTGCACGGTGTCCGGCACGCTCAGGTCCAGCGCTTCCCACACAAAATGCAGGGCACGGTCGACCGTCGGGGTGAGGTGCTCCTCCTGCCACAGCGTGTCCAGGCGCTGGTTGGCCCCTCGGTACGCGGTGAGGAGCGCCTCATCGGGGATGGCGGAGGCTGAGGCGATGGCCACGGCGGTGCGCAGCTGCTCGATACGGGCTTTCTGCCGGGCTTCGCCACCGGTGCGCGCTACCACCATCGTATTCCAGAAATCGATCGTTACTACACGGTCGGTCATAAGCCAAGAAGTTTATCACAGAAGCAACACGCTGGTTGTATGAAGGGCCACGGACGGAGATGCGACGCGATGTGACGAACCCGAGAAGCACGCTGGCGTAGGCCTTTTAACAGGTCACTGATTCTCGCCCAACCGAATGCCCTCATGTCCATACTTTCTGTCATACTGCTGGCCCAGGAAAGCACCGTGTACGTTTCACAGCCGACGGGTGCGGAGTGGATGGTGTACGCCAGCATCATCGTGCCGGCAGTGCTGCTGAGCGCGTTGGCGTACCTGAGCCGTAACTCCACGGTGTAAGCGGTAGGTTTTAGGGCGTTGGGGCGGCCAATGGGTAATCCTCTGAGACTATTGGTGGTCACAACTTCGGGAAAAACTCTACCAAGTCCGAGGGATTCTCCGCCCAGGCTCAGACTCTGTAAGGGTCCTCGCGTGCGTGAGGACGACGTTGGAGAAGAAAAAGGGCTCTGGGTAAGTACAGGGTGCTGAAGCGAAGCTCCTGCTCAGCGGTGAGATAAACTCGCGTCTTGCTTCATCAGGACTCTTCGGCCTGCGGGAGTTGGATCCAGAAGGTGGTGCCCTCGCCCTGCGTGGTCTCGAAGCCGACGGTACCGCCAACGTCTTCGATGCTCTTGCGCACCACCGCCAGGCCCAACCCGGTGCCGCTTGTTTTGGTGGAGAAGTTGGGCTGGAAGATTTTGTCTTGCAGTTCGGGGGGGACGCCGGCGCCGTTGTCTTCCACCTCGCTGTAGGCCCATGCGCGACCATTTGCCGTCTCCGGCCGGGTGCGGACGGCGATCACAGGGGCCCGGCCCTCCGGGATGGCCTGCAGCGCGTTTTTGATGAGGTTGATGTAGCTGCGCCGAAGCTCCTCACGATCGGCTTCCACAATGAGAGGCTCATCGGCCAGATCGAATGTGATGTCCGTGCCGGCCTCCTCCTGCATCAGCACGCCGGCCTCCTGCACCACGTCGTTGAGGTCCAGCCGCTCGATATGGCGGGTCGGCATGCGGGCAAAGGTCGAAAACTCATTCGCAATCCGCGCCAGCGCGTTGATTTGCTCAATCAACGTATTGGTGATCCGCTCGAAGGTGCGCTGGAAGCGCGTGTCAACGGCTTCGTCCTTCGCAGCATCTGCGCTGGAGTTCTCGCCGACCGGAGCGTGCAGCGTGGCGTCTTTGTAGGCGCGCTGCAGGTGCTGCACCGACAGCTTCATGGGCGTGAGCGGATTCTTGATTTCGTGGGCCACCTGTCGGGCCATCTCGCGCCACGCCAGCTGGCGCTCCTGCTGGGTGAGCTGCCGCCGGCTTTCGGCCAGCTGCGCCTGCATCTCGTTGAAGGTTTGCACGAGTTCGCCGATCTCGTCGCGGGAGTCGACGGGCAGGGTGCGCTCGAAGCGGCCGCGGGCGACATCCTCAAGGCCGGCCCGGAGGCGGGCGATGGGGCGGGCCAGGGCGCGGGCCAGCGCTCCGGCCGTGAGCATCACTACCAGCACCAGCAGGAGGAGGGCCCCGAAGAGGTAGGCGATGGTGCGAGCGCGCTCCTCCTCGATGCGCTCTTGCTCGGGCAGCGTAGGTAGGCCGACCACGTAGCGCGGCCGCCGCTGCTCGTCAAGCAGGGCGTGGTAGCCCGACGTATAGCGAAACGAGCCCAGCCGCGCCTCGGCAAAGGCAAAGCGGAAGCCGTCAAACTCCAGCGCCCGGTGGACCTCAGCCGGGAGGCGGTCGTCGATGAGGCGGTCGCGCACCAGTTGCGGACGGCTGGAAGCGACCAGCAGCCCATCCCGATACAGATTCAGGTCACGCCCCACCTGGCGGGCGAGCTCTTGCACCGTTGTTTCCTCCAGCGCCTGGTATGGGAGCTCCTCGCCTGTGGTGGAGAGCGCCAGGGTTTCTTCCACGCGCTCCAGGTGCTGGCGTAGCCAGTCCCGCACCGCGCTGTCGGTTTCCGTGATCACCATGCGCTGCCCGATAACGCCGACCGCGGCAACCGCCACGATGCCCACGACGAGGAAGGCGTTCAGCACCCGATCGCGAAAACGCACATGCGGGGCTGGAAGTAGCCCCGCGCGCCACCGGAGGAGCAGCCCCAACACGTAAAACGGAAAGGCTACGAACAGCCCGGCCACCGTAAGCCGCAGAAGGTAATAGAGATGATCGAACATGCCAATGGCCGTGATGCGGACGGCAATCACCGACGGGGAGGTAGCAAGCGCCTCCGGTGCGTCGCGTGCCGCCGAGGGGGGCGCTGTGGCCTGCCGGTAGAGCGTCAGGAACCGTTCTCCATCGATGGTCTCGGAGCGCCATACCCTCCCGCTGCGGCTCATCTGCTGTTGCATATCCTCGGCGAGCCGATACCGCCCAAAATTGCGCCCAAAGCTGCGCGTCAGCGTGCCCTCCCGAAACTCGGCCATCGACAGGCTGCGGTACAGGTTGCCGTAGGAGCCCGCGGGCAGCAACACGCGGGGGAATGGGGTACCTTCATCCAGAAGGGCCCGCTGCGGTTCTGCGCGGACCAGCACCCAGCCGGCGGTGAGGTCGTGCCGGGGCAACGGGAAGAGCTGGGCCGGGACCTGAATCAGGGCTGGCGGTCGCAGCGGGGCCAGGCCCGCGTACTGAAACCGGTCGGGCTCGCGGCGACCGGTCAGCTGCTCCACAAGCACTCCTCCCCATGGTCGACTGTCTTGTATCTGGCGCATCAGTTCAAACTCAGGCACCGCCGCCGGCCGGTCGTCCACCGTCAGCATACCCGGGCCATCGGTTGAGAAACGCACGATGGGCGTGCCATCCGGCTGGTGCAGCGTGAGGGACGTCGCGTACGTGTTGAGCGAGGAGAGGAGAGAGCTCCGGAGGAGTTGCCGTCCTGTGTCGGCAACGGTATCGCGGGAAGCCACGCGGTCCGTTAGCGCCTCCCAAAACAACCGGGTCTCCTGTGCTTCGGAAAGGATACGCTCGATCCCATACACGACGCGCGGATCTTGCCCCTCATCGAACGAAGCGGCGGCATCGGCCATCTGAAACCGGCGCTGCTCATCCGTGCCGTGGAAGAAGGCGGGGTAGAGCACAAGGCTGAGCATGAACAGGCTCAGGATGATGTTGCGCAGCGACAGGAGGCGCAGTGGGGCGTTTGGCCGATCGAGGGCCGTGTAGGTAGCCGCCAGGGCGACCAATAGAAACCCCGGGAGCACGACCCAGGGCAGGCCAAGGACTGGATCGCCCCAGCGCAGAGCGCTGCCAATGACAGGGCCCGCGCCAGCGGCGGCGACGTACCAGCGGGCCGGGGAGGGAAGCAGCCGGGAGAGCGCTCGGTGGGTGACCAGGAGAACCGCAACGCTTAGGAGCAGGAGGGTCAGCGTGGCGAGCAGGAGGGTGCAGAAGACAACGACGACCAAGGGATCGGGCAGCAGCACCATCCCGGTGAGGTAATCGAGGGTGCTGTCCAGCACCGCGCGGCGCGCCAGCACCGTTAAGCCAGCGGCGCCTCCCACCAGTAGCACCGCCGCGCCAGCGGCTGCAACCGCGCCGCTCAAGATGGCGCGCACCGTAGGTGCCGTTGAGGCAGCCCTTGCTTGCGTGTGGCGACGGGCAACATGCACCAACGCGAAGGCGGTCACCAGCGCGAACAGCACCGTCAGAAGAAAGTCGCCGGTGGAGCGGAGCAGGCCACCGCCCAAGGTGGAGGCAAAGTGGGCAGGATCGAAGAGGGGCGCCAGGGGGGCGCGTGGTCGCTGCCAGCGGCCGGGGACGTGAAGCGCCAGCAGGGCATACCGCACCGCCCACCAGGCGCCAAGTACCAGCACAAGATAGCCCCCGGTGCGCCACCCCGCCGGTTGGCGCCGGTAGCGCATCCACAGCCCCCAGAGCCCCCAGGCCAGGAGCAGCGTAAGCCAGACCGAGCGGACGTCCCGATAACGGAGGTCCAGGCTTTCCACGACCGCCTGTCGATCCGGCCGTTCCGCCACGAGCGTCCCGCTCAGGGCGCGCCCGTCAATCCCGCGTAGCTGTACGGTGTCCGCCGGAGCAACGTCAGGCACCGGGGCGTCGATGAGAAGCTCCACAGGGGTGCCGGTAGACCGCCGCCAGACCTGCGCCCGCTGGTAATCTTCCAGGTATTGGTTCTGTACGGGAGAGCGGGCTTCCAGCACACGCACCAAGCGGACCATACCGAGGGTTACCGGCCCCTCGCGCACCGGCATCCAGACGACCAGCGCTTTGCGAATGTCGGCCTCCTGCACAAGTTGAGTAACCGGCACCGTCGGGAGTGTGTCGAGCGCCATCTCCAGCCGGGGCCCCTTCCACGCCAGCGCGGTGCCGTCGCGGTCAAACAGGTCGGCCGTGACGCGGTCGGGTAGCGACAGGGTGGCAAAATGGCGAGCGGCGGCCTCTGCCGCGGGGTCTGCCGGAGAGGTCGGTTGTGCACGGAGCGTCTGCCGAACGGGCGCGGCGTCGCTCAGCGTTTCGGCTTCGGCGCGAAGCATGGTTTCGAGGCGGTGCAGGTCGCGCTGGGCAAACGCCAGGCCCTCAGCCACGGCGCGCTCCTGGCGGCTTTCCGCGGTCGCCTCGGCGCGGTCGACGTGGAGGTACTGTAGCAGCACAGTCCCGCCCAGCGCCGCCACCAGCAGAAGGCCGATCAGCACGTACCGCCTGCGCAGAAAGGAGCCAAACGGCTGGCGGGAGTCAGGCATGCGCGATGGCGCGTTGTCCATGGGGGCGTCCGTGGAGGATCGTGTTGTACGGTGCTGCATCCGAGGCTACGGGACGGGGCGTCGTCGACACACGGGCGCTTACCGGCGCTGCCGTTCCACGCGGATCTCGCGCACCTCCCAGCTGTCCTCGAGCGTCCGAACGCGGATGAACACCTGCATTGGCTCTTGGCCGCGGGTCGACCAGTACTCATACGCCATAAACCAGCTGCCCTCCGTGCCCGAGGTATCCTCTACCGCAAACTGCTCCGGAGGATAATCGCGAAAAAACTCCTCCATCACGTAGATGGCCTGCGACCGGCTGTAGTGGGTGCTGCGGCCCAGCAGCGTCATCTCAATGCGCTCCGTCGCCCGGGCCAGAAGAGCCCGGGCATCGCCGCGGGCAAAGGCATCCCGGACATGCTCCAGCGCCTGGGTTTGGAGCGACGTATCGGCCGCGGTCGTCTGCGCGGTGGCTACCGCGGGCGCCGCTGTCATCAGCAGGAACAACAGGGCATAGGCCTGAAGGGCCAGCGACCGGGAATCCATGCGCAGAGGAAAGTCCATGAAAATGGTAACGTCAGAGCACGCTGCACATCAAGCGTACGTCCTGTTGATCAGTACGCGCCCATCCGTGGTGCGTTGCTTCCACTTGGGATCCGGTACCCACGGGCTACGGCCGCACCGGGGAAGGTAAAGGGTCCTCACTTCCTGTGCAGTATGAGTAAGAACAAAAAGCACGCCGCGTCACGCCAAATCCACGAGGGTTACCCCACTGCCGCCGTGTTGCAGAGGCGCTTCGCGGAAGGAGGCGACGGCCGGCTCCTGGCTCAGGTGTTCGTGAATAGCTTCGCGGAGCGCCCCCGTGCCTTTGCCATGGAGGATTTCCACCTGGGCCAGGTTGGCAGCCATCGCGGTGTCGAGGTGGCGCCGAACGGCCGTCAGGGCTTCCTCTACCCGGTAGCCGCGGAGATCAACGGAGCGGCTGGCCTGGGCGATGGCCGGCTCGCTGCCGCTGCTGGTCCGGTTCACCGTCACCTGTTGCTTGGTGGGGCCGCCCACCTTGGTGAGGCGTTTGCGGTCGACGCGCATCCGCATGGCGCCGGCGGTGATGACCGCCTCGCCATTCTCCAGGGCCTGAACCTCGCCCGTCATGGCGCCCTCGTCCAGGCGCACACGGTCGCCCACCGCCAGCGGACCGGTAGCCCGGGCGGCCGGTGCCGGAGCTTCTGCCTCGACACTCTTCCGCTCGTCTGGGGCCACGGGCTCGCGTTGCGTCTCCGCCTCGTCCTCCACCGCGTCCAGCGAGTCGCCCACCGTCTCCTTGAACGTCTCCAGCCGCTCGCGCGCCTGCTTCGTGGCTTCCCGCTCGGCTTCCGCCTCCTTGATCTCCCGAATGGTGCGCTCGATGCGGGCGTTGGCTTCGTTTACGATACGCTCGGCCTCCTCCAGCGCCTGCTGCCGGATCTCGGCGCGCTCCTTCTCGCTCTTCTGGAGCCGTTCCTGGTACTTCCGCTTCTCATGCTGGGCCTCTTTCAGCGTCTTGTCGGCTTCCTTGAGGCGGGCTGCCAGGTTCTGCGTCCGTTGCTCCAGCGTGGTGATGAGGTCTTCCAGCGCGGCCTTTTGCTCCCCGACGAGCGTGCGGGCCCGGCTGATGAGCTCCGGGGCGAGGCCCATCCGCTCGGCAATCTCGAACGCGTAGGAGGACCCAGGCACGGCCGGTTGAAAACGATACGTGGGGCGGAGGGTCTCGTGGTCGAACTCCATCGAGCCATTCTCGACGCCCTCCGTTTGGTGCGCAAACACCTTCAGCGTCCCGTGGTGCGTGGTGGCAATGGTGCGCGTGTGACGCTCGTTGAGCCGTTCGAGCATCGCTTGGGCAAGCGCCCCGCCCTCGTCGGGGTCTGTGCCGGTGCCGGCTTCGTCGATCAGTACCAGCGACCGGTCCGTGGCATGCTTCAGCACGTACCGCAGGTTGCTGATGTGAGAGGAGAACGTGGAAAGGTCTTCTTCGATGGATTGCTCATCCCCAATGTCTACAAACACCTGGTCGAACACGGGCATCCGCGACGTGTCATCGGCCGGGATGGGGAGGCCGTAGGCGAGCATCAGCGCCAGCACGCCCATGGTTTTCATGGCGACCGTTTTGCCACCCGCGTTGGGGCCAGTGATAAGGAGGGTCTGATAGGCGTCGCCCAGCGTGAGGGTAAGTGGCACCACGGGCTCGCCGTCGCCGTCCTGCTGCAGCCGGTGCAGGAGGAGGGCCGGGTGGCGGCCGTTGCGCAGCTCAACGACGCCCTCGGTGTCCAGCTTGGGCACCACCGCGTCCAATTCGTTCGCCAGCTTGGCCTTGGCCTGCAGCAGGTCCAGCATGGCAAGGATACGCACATTTTGGCGCAGTGGGTCGAGCTGGCCCCGCAGGTGTTGGGTCATCGCGCGCAGGATGCGGTCGATTTCGCGGCGCTCGTCGCTCTTCAACTCGCGCACCTCGTTGTTCAGATGCAGACAGGCCGCGGGTTCGATGTAGACGGTTTGCCCGGAGGCCGAGCTATCCTGCACGAACCCCTCGACCTTGCGCTTCGCCTCGGCCCGCACGGGAATGACCATCCGGCCGTTGCGGATGGTGGGCTGGTCTTCGGTGGCGTAACCCTGCCCCACGGCATTGCGCAGCTCCCGGTTGAGGGCCTCGCGGAGGTCGGCCTGCCGCTGGATGATGAGGCGGCGGATGCGCCGCAGCTCCGGGGAAGCGTCGTCTTGCACGCGCCCGTCCTCGTCCACAATCTCGTCGATACGCTCCTCGATGTCAGGGAGCGGGGTCAGCCGGCGCGTCCGTTGATGCAGCGTCGGGTAGGCCTCATTGCGCCGGGCCACGTAGCTCCGCACCTGCCGGCACGTCTGTAGCACCTTCCGCACCGCCACGAGGTCTTCCGGGTCTACGCGCGCATCTTCAGGCTGAGCCCGTTTCAGGACCGACCGGATGTCGAGCAGGTCGTGCAGGGGAACGGGGTCATCAAACCGAAAGGCATCCTGCAGTTCATCGACGGCCGCGAGCTCATCGCGGAGCCAGCCCAGCGAATCGGCCGGCCGCATCGCGTCAATGCGCTCGTGGCCCAGCGGCCCCATGACGTGGCTGTGGAGGCGCGAGCGAACATGGTCGAAGCCGAGCTTGGATGCTGCGGCGGAAGGGTACAGCTTCATGAGAATAGAAAGACGAACAGCGGATAGCATGACCGAAGGCACGGTGTGAGGGCGTGTACCCACCGTGCCTTCGAGTGCTCCGTCCGGGATGTGTGCTTATCGCGCTCGTTACGCGCGGGGTCCGAGCGCGGAGTGGTCGCCGATGTTCACGATGGCAGGGGTGTGCTTCACCATCGCGTGTTGCCCGACCAGCGAATCTTCGAGCACCGCGCCTTCGATCGCGGCTTCAGAAAAGACAATGCTGTTCTGGATCACGCTGTTGTGGATCGTGGCGCCGGCCTCTACGGACACGCGCGGTCCCAGTACGCAGCCTTCCACGTGGGCGCCTGGCCCCACATACACCGGCTCGTGGATTACGCAGTCCTTAATGGCGCCTTCCTTCAAACTATCGCTTTCTTTGTTCAGGATGTGGCCCGTGGTGTCGAGCAGGGCAGGGATCGTACCGCAGTCGAGCCACTCGGTGACCGCGGCGGTGCCGAAGGTGGCGCCGTCCTGCAGCAGCGCGTCCATCGCGTCGGTCAGCTGATACTCGCCGCCCTTCCCGCGGATGTCAGCATTCAACAGATCCTTAATGGCCTCTTGCAGACGGCTCAGGTCTTTCACGTAATAAATACCAATGATGGCCTCGTTAGAGATCGGCTCATCGGGTTTTTCTACGAGCTGTACCACCTTGTCCCCGTCGCGCACGGCCACGCCAAAGCGGCTGGGGTCGTCCACGTGCTTTACCCAGACCACCACATCGTTATCCTCAATCGCTACGCCCGGCTCCATGTCAAACAGGGTATCCGCAAACACGATAAGGCCTTCCCCGGTCAGATGCTCATCGGCACAGTAGACGGCGTGCGCGGTGCCCTCGGCGGTTTCCTGAATGGTGAAGTGGGCATCCATGTCATTCCGGTCGCAGATGCCCTGCAGTTGCTCGCGGATCTCATCGCCAAAGTCCGGGCCCAAGACAAAAACGCCTTCGTCAATCGGGCGGGAGAGGACGCGGTTGAAGGTATCGACAATCCGCTCTACAATGCTTTTTCCTTTTACGGAAAGGAGCGGTTTGGGGGTGACGTGGGAATGGGGGCGAACACGCGTGCCGCGGCCAGCCATGGGGATGATAAGCTTCATAAGGCACAGGGGAATCAGTTGGTTGGGCTGCGTAAACCTCCAAGATAGGAAGACTGCGGGCCAATCCAAGGACGGTCGGTCGGCTGAGGCCGCGAAAGGGGAGGTCGGCCCGGCATTTTGCACGCTCTTCACGCCTCAAACAACGGCATAGGAGCCGTAACCGGTCGAGGAGCTGCTCGACCCAAGAGGGCAGCTCCATGTTGGCATGGCGCTTGTCCGGTTTGGGTGCGAGACACCATCCCTCCCTATTCGTTTCCGACCACGCTATGTACACGTCACGCGTTGCATCTACTGTTTTGTTGATCGCTGGATTGGCGTTTGCCGCTACCCTTTCTGGGTGCTCGACCATCGAAAACCTGTCCGGCACGGAAAAAGGCGCCGCGGCGGGGACGGCTGGGGGAGCGGTAGCGGGTGGCATCATTGGCCGCGCCACCGGGAGCACCGCCCGCGGGGCCATCATCGGAGCCATTGTAGGAGGCACGGCCGGGGCGCTCATTGGCCGCCAGATGGATCGGCAGGCCGAAGAGCTGGAAGAGGAGCTCCCCAACGCCACGGTGGAGCGCGTGGGCGAGGGCATTCAGGTGACGTTCGACAGCGGCATCCTCTTTGACTTTGACGCCTCCCGGCTGCGGCCCGAAGCCCAGCAAAACCTGCGCGACCTGGCAGAGAGCCTATCCTCGTATGACAGCACCGAGGTGCTTATCGTCGGACACACCGATGCTGTCGGCAGCGCCGCTTATAATCTCAGGCTATCCGAGCGCCGGGCACAGTCGGCCGCCGCGTATGTGATGGAGCAGGGCGTACGGCCGAGCCGGGTGGGCACGGTCGGACGCGGCGAAGAGGAACCGGTCGCGTCTAACGAAACAGATGCCGGCCGCCAGGAAAATCGGCGCGTGGAGATTGCCATCTTTGCCAGCGAAGAGTACCGCGAGCGACTGGAAGCACAACAAGAAAGCAGGCCATAAGCCTCGCCATGTGCGCCGATGGCGCATAGAAGCTGTCGAGCCTGTAACTGATCGTCTCACGGCGGGAACTCAACCGCAGGGCCGTCTCGTTAAGCTTTTCCGATTCGACAAACATTCATCCCAACGCCCGACGTGTCTGATGAAGTCCACACCCCTGTCCAGATTTGTTGTGGCATCCCATAGCATTTCTACATAACGGCATCTTGGACGGCAGCATGCGGCGCTCGAAGGCCTGTACGTTGTTTCAGCACAACGCCATACGACGTGGCATGGAACTGGCGATGGGACGGGGTAGCCACAGTTTGCATACGCAGCAACGCACCATCACTCACCCGTACATTTTTGGAGGCTCAACCGTGCAAAGCACCATGAACCACTCGATCTTTACTCGCTCTCTTTTTGCGGCTTTTGTTGCCGTGTTACTGAGTGCCGCACTGGTACTGCCCGCGCAGGCGCAGGAAGATCTTGGTGCCCTTTACAACGAAGCGGCGCAAGTCGCGCAGCAAGCGCAACAAGCCCAACAGAACGCACAGCACGCTGAGGCACGAGGGCTTTATGCCGAGGCTCACGAGAAAATTGTTGCATTCTGGGAGCTCGGGCAAGAAATGGAGCATGATGGAGCGATGTCGGAAGGGCGTCGCTTGGCCACGCAGTTCCAGTTTCGCGCTGGCCTGATGGCCGACCGCACGGAAAACTACGACCGTGCCATTGAGCATTTCAATCAAGCGCTGGAGTACAATGATGGGCACAGCCGTGCCTACCTGGCAAAGGCCGAAGCCCTCCGCAAGTCCGACCGCTTCGATGAGGCGCTGGAATTTTACCAGCTCGCTATGGAGAATGGGGACACGCAAGAGGAGCGCACCGCTGAAGAGACGATCCGGTCGCAGTTTCATTACCTGGCCTCGTCCCGGTTGGGGGAGTCGGCGAACCCTTCGCGTACCGCGGCGAATGCGGCGCTCTCCCACCTGGAGCAGCTCCAGGAATACGTAGAGCCGAATTCGTCGACCTTTTACTACATGGCGGTCGCGCATGAGGCGCTGGGCGACTACGACGAAGCTATCTCGAGAGCCACGCAAGCGCTCGACATCTTCAGCGGCAGCCGCACGGATCGCGCGCGGATTCACCTCGTGCGCGGCGAAGCGTACATGGCGCAGGGCGATGCGCAGCAAGCCCGCTCGGACCTCGAAGAGGCCATGGTTGGTGAGTTTCGCCAGCGTGCCGAAGCATTGATGGAGCAGCTCTCGTAACCAACATACCCTGTGGGCGAGGATAAGTCCTCGCACCCATTCAAAAGCCCCACCCTCCGGAAGGAGCGTGGGGCTTTTTTTGTTTGTGAGTCTGGTATCCTGCCGTATCTGTTTACTCCTGGGGATGAAGGGCAGCTCCAGGGTCGCGGTCCAGAAACTCCTCATACAAGCGCGACTGCTCGCTTTCCATAGGAATCTGATACCCGTTGATAAAGAGGTGCGTAACAGCCGTAGCGGGCTCAAACGGGTCACCGTCCGCAATGAAGAGGGACGCCTGTTTGCCGACCTCCAGCGAGCCCAGCTCATCGGCCACGCCAAAGATCTCTGCGGGCGTCAGCGTGACGGCCCGGAGGGCATCCGCGTACGGCATCCCATAAGCCACCGCAAAGCCGGCATTGAAGGGAAGGTTGCGCACGTTGGCTTCCTCGCCTGTGCGAAGCGCCACGGTTACGCCAGCTTCGTGCATCAGGGCTGCGTTTTCGTAGGCTCGGTCGTAGCGGTCGGAGCTACGGGAGGGGGTCGCAATAACCGGCCCGGCGAGCACCGGCACGCCAGCTTCCGCGATGCGGTCGGCCACGCGCCAACCCTCGGCGACGCCGCTAAGCACCACCTGATCAAGCCCCCGGTCCGCGATCCACTCCAGGGCCGACCGAATGTCAGCGGAACGATTCACACGAATCATGACCGGCATCTCGCCCCGCACCACCGGTAGCATGGCTTCCATCTCCGGCACGTAGGCTGGAGCGTCGTGGGCAGCAGGGTCAGCCGTATGCGCCGAGTCGATCTGTGCGTACTGTGCCGCGCGCTCCCATACCGTGTTAAGCTCATCGATCGCTTCCTGCGCTTCCCGCTCAATCTCGCCGTCTGAGCGCCGGTCCCACCAGCCTCTGCGCCCGGTGGAGGGATAGTTCATGGTCATGAGCTGGACGCCATCTACCAACATCTGCTCCGGCGTGTAGCCGTGCAGATTGATAAGGGCAGCCGTGCCTGAGATGCGGCCGCCGGAGGGCTCGGTAATGACTGTGGTAATACCTGCCGTGCGGTTAATGGGAATAAGGCGAGAGTTGGGATGCACCGCCGTCAGGATGTTGAGCTGCGGATTCAGCGTGCCAATCTCGTTGTAGTCCTGCGTGAGCGAGATGGAGCCCACCTCGGTGACGCCCAGGCGGGTGCCACTGTCAATCATGCCTGGATATACGGACTGGCCCTCGGCGTCAATCACGGTAGCGCCCGCTGGAATCGCCACGTCAGTGCCGAGGGCGGTAATCCGTCCGTTTTCGATGATCAGGGTGCCGTTGCTAATGGTGCCATTCGCCACGGTCACCAGTTCGGCATTGGTGATGGCAAAGGGGCCGCGATCATACGACGCGCTGGCATCGGCGGGCGTGCCAAACAGCAGACCGGCCGCGAGCAGGACCGAAAGGAGAAAAGACATAGGAGCGAGGGTCCGGGAGAGAAGCATAAGGATGGAAAGGGTGGCAGATGCCGGATTACTTCGTAGAGAGGAACTCGAACAGGTTGACGCCCTGCATGCAGCCTTCGCCATGTCCGTGCGCGTCGAAGGGATGGTCATGGCTGTGGCTGTGCGTTTCGCCAGCATAGGCGGGGGCCACGTCGCCCACCGGGTTCACCTGCAGGCGCATGTCATCAGGATCGGTCGCCCGGTCAAACCGCTTGACCCCATCCACAAACGTCATCTGGGGTACGGCATAGACGGAGAGGGGATGGGCGCTGAACACCGCGAGATCGGCATCCTTGCCTTCCTCGATGGAGCCGACGCGGTCGTCGATGCCCAGCTGGATGGCCGGGTTAATCGTGATGAGCGATAGGGCCTCATCATCCGTCAGGTCGCCATAGCGCTGCGACTTGGACGCCTGATGATACATGTGCCGGATAAGGTCGCCGCTGTCGGAGTGGATGGAGGTGGTGATGCCGTTCCGGATCAGAACCGCAGCGTTGTGCGCAGCCGCGTTGTAGGCTTCAAACTTAAAGCCCCACCAGTCCATGAACACGGAGACGGGGATGCCCTGGGCGGCAATCTCTGGCGCAATCTTGAAGGCCTCAATGCTGTGCTGGAGGACGAAGGTATCGTTCAGGCCAAAGTCGTCGATCACCTGCATCAGCATCAGCATCCCATCTGCCCGATAGGAGTGCGAGTGGACGATAAGGTCGCCTTCCAGCACATCGGCCAGCACCTCCATCCGTTCGTTGTAGGCCGGCGGTGCGGGGCGCTCTCCGTTCGCAAAGGCTTCCCTGGCCTCGGCATAGGCCTGCGCCCGCCGAAACGCATCACGGATCACGAACTCAACCCCCATCCGCGTCCGCGGTTTGATGCCTTGCCCTTCGCCATGCACGCGCATCGGGTTTTCGCCGAGGGCAAACTTGATGCTCCGCGGTGCGCCCTCAAACCGGTAGTTTGCTGGGTTCAGATCACCGTAGCGCAGCTTCACCGTCTGGTTGCGTCCGCCGATCGGGTTGGCCGATCCGTGCATTAGATGGGCGGTAGTTGTGCCGCCGGCCAGGGCCCGATAGATGCTCACATCGTACGGATCCAGCACGTCGCCCACGCCTACGTCCGCAGTGACCGGTCGGGTGGCTTCGTTCACATTGCTGATCCCGATGTGCGAGTGTGAGTCGATGATGCCGGGCATTACGTGCAGATCCGTGGCGTCAATAACTTGCACGCCGGAGGGGGCGCTCAGCCCTTGCCCGATAGAGGCGATACGGCCATCACGGACCAGGATATCGGTGGATTCGAGGGTGCCATTGGTTACCGTGTGGACGGTAGCGTTCTGGATCAGCACATCACCGCGGTCCTGAGCCATGAGCGGAGCGACGCCCAGCAGGAGCAAAAGCGTGAAGGTGCAGCCAAACGAAAGGAAGCGTGAAAGCATGGGGCAGGGAAAATTCATGCAGAGCGGAAAAGGGAAGAAAAGCGGCGCTGCTATCGGGCCGATTGGTCCGGACCGGCCGTCCGGGTGCCAGCCACTGGAGCCCCCCCGAGACCGGGGATTGTTAGTGTGCCGTCTGCCTCCGTTGCTGTCAGGGTCAGGCGGCCGCGGATGGTGCCGAACTGCTCGGCGGTAAAGGCGAAGGTGAGGATGTTACCGTCGATCTGAATATCATCCAAGGGCGTGGGATCGGAGGATACCATCTCGACGGTGATGGTGCCATTCAGCGCCTCCGGGGAGCCGTCGAGCTGCACGGTAGCGTCCACATTGCCTTCGGGCGAGCTGATGGTAAGCGCCCACGTGCCGGCAGGATTGACTTCGGCATCGCCGGTCGCCGGGGCAGCCGTGACATCGTAGGCCTCGCCATCGACAAACACCGTGCGGATATCTGTGTCCTCATCGAATAGGTCACCGGTCGCAACGATGAGGTTGGCTATCTTTCCGGATGCTACCGTGCCCACCTGCCGGTCAACGCCAAGGCGCTCGGCGGGGCGCGTGGTGAGCGCGGCAAGAGCGACATCGGCAGGTAGACCCGCGGCCACCATCCGGCGGATGTGCGCCAGCGCGTCGCTGGCAGCGACATCCTTCGTGGTGAAGGCGAACGCGAAGCCCTCCTCGTGCAGAAGCGCTGCGGTGCGCTCATACTGCTGCCGCACCTCTCGGAGCCGCGCCTTCAAGTTCTCCTCCTCGGCCTCTACGTCGGCATGGGTGCGCGTGCGAAGATCAGGATCGTAGGGAGTAGGCCCTTCCTCTGCATCCTCCTCTGCATC
>CAYFRR010000032.1:0-6373 GCA_964345505.1 uncultured Rhodothermales bacterium | reverse complement strand
TCCTCTGCATCATCTACCTCCACATTTTCTTCCACTGCCTCTGGGAGATTTAGGGTTAGGTAAAGCGGGACATCGGCCGTGCGCAGGGCGTCCAGCGCATCAAAGCTCTGGGCGAGACCCGTTAGCACCAATGGAAAACCAAGCTCGTCGCGAAGGGCCAACACGCGGTGCAGATCAAGTGCGTTTTCGGTGTGGAAGAATACTGGCAAGGTGCCCGACAGAACGGGAAAGAGCGCCCGGTGGACAGGGTCGTACGAGGGGCGTTCCATGCCGCTCGGGTTCGCTGCGTACTGCTCCTCCAGCGCCTGCCGGCGCTCGGCCTCCCGAAAGGTCTCGCGAAACTGGGCGATCACCGCCATGTCGTTGGACGGAAAGACGCCACTGGCGCTTTCTATTTGTGCAAGCTGGGCGGTCTCCCCCCGGAGCACCATGGTGTCAGGGGTATCGCCCCCCAGCAAGATGACAGCGCCCGTGCCTGGAAGCATGCGGCCGATGGGCATTACATGCGCTGCAGTAAATCCCTGCCCCCGAAGCTGCGGAATAGCGCTATCCTCTGGGTCGAGGAAGGCTCGGACGTCCCGGTCGGGTTGGATGCCTGCGCGAGCCGGCGGTGGATTTCCCCGGTCCTCCACATCGCCGTCCTGGTCATCGGCCTCACGCACGCCGACGTGGGAGAGGCCATCAATAAAGCCCGCGTAAACGGTCAACGTGTCGCCACCGTCCATACGGTCAGCGCCTACCGGGACGGCGACGTTCGTGCCCACAGCCTCGATCAACCCGTCGCGGATGAGCACGGTCGCGCTTTCCGATACCGTACCGGGACTGCTCACCACGCGGACGTTTTCGAGCGCCATTACACTGGTCACGCGAGGGACGTCTTCTTGCGCCTGGGCCACAGGTACGAGCAGTAGCAGCGCCATCAGGGTGAACCATCGGACATGCGTCGGAGAGGTGGACGAAAGAAATCGGGGTAGGGGCGTTGGTAACGAATGCATCAAGCAGGGAGGATAAGGTGGGGCTGGCACAAGACTGTACATGAGGTATGAACTGGGCCCAATATACAAGGCGAGCGCTACATTGTCAGGTGTATCCTGAAGATATCTCCCCGGATACCAGCCCCTCGGCCTGTCGAGAATATATCCGATGATTTGTAACAATATTTTAGGGCGCGTCGGCTACTTCTTGATCACGAAACCGACCCTTTGTCCGCCCGTTAAGCCGCTCAATTCGCAGGATATTACCGATATACTATCAAATATGTATAGCACAAGGGGTATTGACACCATTGCTACGATCACCGAGCTCCGCTCAAATACAACGGAGCTGGTCGACCACGCAAGCGAAATTGAGCGAGGTATTATGATCCAGAAAAATAATGAGCCTTACGCCGTACTCATCAGCTACGATCTGTACCTGCAGCTGCTGGATGAGCGTGAGGCTGCACATACGGCTGACTGAGCCCTGGCTGTGCCTGACCGCGTCGCGTGGCGCTGAGGCTCGTAGCCTTGTTTAGGAGGCGGTAGCGTTAAAGCATCGCTTTGAGCTCTTCCACCTGCCGGATGATCGTCTCGCGGTCCATGTGGCGGTAGCGCTCCGGGAGCAAGGCCCGACTGGTGCATTCCAGCACGGCAGATAGCGTCTGGAGCTCCACCTCAATGGGGTAGGTCGGGGGAATGAAGTCGTCCACCACGTGTTCTACAATGGCAGGGGTTACCTCACCGGGAGGCGCCGATGGCGGTGTGGAGCTTCCGTTGCTACGCGGCGGGGCGGCGGGCTTGGTGGGATGGCGGCCTGAGGCGGCCATGAACTTCGCGCGGGTGAGCAGGGCTTCCATATCGGCGCCGCTGAGCGTGCGTTCGCCATTAAGCAAGATTTCTGGGATCTCCTCAAGCGGCAGGTCGACGCCCGTGCGGCGCATCATCACCTCCAACAATTCCTCCCGATCGGCACGGGTGGACGGGTAGAAGAGCGCGAGGTGTTCCTCGGCCCGCCCCTGCCGCTTGAGGTCAACCGGCATCAGGTCCGGCCGGGCCGTCAAGAGGAAGAAGATGATGCGGCCGCGGTGGGCCGGGTTGCTCATAAAGGCGGCGATCTTGCCGAAGACGCGTGCCGACACCCCGGAGTCGCCCTGCGCGTCACGATTACCGAGGGCAGCATCCGCCTCGTCGATCATCACGGCCACGGGCGTCATGGCGGAGAGCAGCCCGAGGATCTTCTCCAGGTTGCCTTCTGTGACGCCTTGCCATTGCGAGCGGAAGTTCTTCAGTTTCACCATTGGGATGCCAATCTCGCCGGCAAAGCAGGTGATCATAAACGTCTTTCCGGTGCCCACTGGGCCGCTCACGAGATAGCCCATGGGCATTACGTCGGGGCGGTTGTTGCGCAGGGCCTGGGCGGCATCCCGCAGGTGCTGCTTCGCCTCCCGATGCCCCGCGACCATATCCAGTGAATAATCCGTCTCCACAAACTCCAGCAGCCCGTAGGCGGCTTCTTCAATCATCTCTTTCTTGAGCTCCGAAAGCACCTCATACGTAAGCTCAATGCGGTTCTCGAGGACGTCCGCCAAGATGGTGCGCAGCTGAATGAGGTTCAGCCCGGCACTGTTTTGCATCATCTGGTCAACGGAAACCGAGGCATGCTGGGTGAAGGCGTTGGTTCGCCCGTCCAGGTACCAGTCCACAAACGCACGCCGCTCTGCGCTCTGGGGGCGCGTCAACTCAATCTCGACCACCCACGGGCTTTGCACCAGACCCTGGTTGAGGTCGCTCAGGTTTTCAGCAATCAGGCAGGTGGTGAAGTCGTTGCGGAGAAAGAGCGGATCGTGCGACCACCGCTGCAGAAAAACCAGCGCGCGCCGGTCTTCCGTGGACGTCATCGAAGCCTCCGCCATGGGCACGACGGTCTCGGCATAATCGATGATGCAGGCGATCCGTTTGCCGTCATTCAACCGGAGGCGGAAATAGTTTTCCAGCAGGGCAAACACCTGGGGGGGCTCCTTGGGTAGCTTCTGCGCATAGGAGGTGCCGTAGATGCTATCGTATCCGGAGACCGCCCGGCTGAAATCTTGCCGCGACCGCTGATCTGCAAAGTGAATCCCTGAGGACCGGTCGTAGAACACGATCAGGTCGCGCGCGGCAAACAGGTCGTCCGTGAGAAACTGCCGCAACGGCACGTACGCCCGATCGCCGTGCGTATCGACGGTGCCGACGAGGTCGCGCACGTTTCCGTAGAGCACGAACTGGTTCAGCGTTTTGGTAAAGTACTTGCGTGCAAACTCGCGAGCCCAGCCGGGATAGTCATCCCCAAACTGATCGAGCGGTGAGGGAGCGGGCGGCTGGCGGAGCTCTTTACCAGAAGATTTGGCGTCGGAACCGGGGCGGTCGGGCATGGCAGTACAGGATGACCGAAAAGATGCGGATGCTATGCTACGGAGGTCGGGCAGGCGGAGATTCAGCAGCCAACCACGAACGGTCGTTCGCTGTGGGGCGGCCCTTTATTTTCTTGGGTGACAGGCTCATCCAGATTTCCTATCTTCAGCCTGTCGCTGTTTCTTACCGCCTTCTGTCGCTATCAAACCTATGGTTCGTACCGCTGCTGCTCTCGTGAGCTGTCTTCTTTTCATTTGTACCGTCCCTGCCCTCGCGCAGGTGCAGTCGTCTGACCTATCGGTCGAACAAATCATGCAAGAAGCCGAGACGTGGGTGGGGGCCTGGCCATCCCGCCCGTTTTGGTCTGAAGACGGCGAGACGCTGTACTTTCAGTGGAATCCCAAGGGGGCGTTTACGAGCGATTCCCTGTTCGCCGTGCCCCGAACGGGAGGCGCACCAGAACAGGTGGCGCCGGAGGACCGGCGGGCGTTGCGCACGTTTTTTACCGGTTGGGCCCACGGCACACATCGCTACGACGCGGATTTCGAGCGCAAGGTGTTCACGGATGACGGCGATCTGTTTGTGAGGGACCGGTCCTCGGGGGAGACGGAGCGGCTGACGCACACCCGTTCACCGGTGAATGGTGCGCGCTTTTCTCCCGATGGTGCCCACGTCGTGTATCGCGAGGGCAATCAGCTCTACAAGATGACCCTGGCTACCGGAGCGATCCAGCAACTGACGGACCTGCGTTCGGGACGTGAGGATCGGGAGGAGACGCCCTCCGAGAAAGAGGCCTGGCTGGAGCAACAGCAGCAGGACTTGTTTGAGGTTCTTCAGGAGCGGGCCCGCGAGCGCGAAGCGCGGGAGGAACAGCGCGACCGCGACCAGGCGGCTGGCAATCCGCCCCCCACGTTTCATTATGGCAGTGGCCGCCTGCAGCAGCTCCAGATCGACCCGACCGAGCGGTTTGTGACGTTTACTCGGGTGCAACCGGGCAACCGCGAACGGACCGAAGTGATGGACTACGTTACGGACGATGGCTACGCCGAGCCGCTGAATGCCCGGCCCAAAGTGGACGTCCCCGCCCGCGATGTTGCGCTCTTTGTGCAGGACCTCCAGCGCGACACCACCTTTCAGGTAGAGCTGCATCAGATTGAGGGGGCGTACGACGTGCCGCCGTACCTGCAGGAGGAGGGTGTAGAAATGGACTCCACCGAAGCCAAGCGCGACCTCTCTGTTTACGGACCGCAATGGAGCGGCGACGGGGCGCAGGCCGTGGTGGTCCTCCGCGCCCATGACAACAAGGACCGCTGGATTGCCCGCCTGGACGCCAAGACGGGCGACTTGACCGTGCTGGATCGGCAGCATGATGAGGCCTGGATCGCAGGGCCGGGCATCGGCAGGGGCAGTGGCACCAGCGGGTGGCTGCCCGACGACCGGCACTTCTACTTCCAGAGCGAAGCGACCGGCTACAGCCATTTGTACACCGTTGATGTAGCCTCGGGTGAGGTCACGCAGCTCACGGATGGCGACTTCGAGGTGTTCAGCCCGGAGATCTCGCAGGACGGCAGCCAGTGGTTCTTTTTGAGCAGTGAGGGCTCCCCGCATGAGCGGCACGTCTACACCATGCCCATCGACGGCGGCGAGCGTACCCGCCTGACGGCTGAAGCGGGGATGCGCACCTTTGCCCTGCACCCCGATGAGGACCAGCTCGCCACGCGCTTCTCAACGACCACGGCGCCGTGGGAGATTTATCTGACAGACGTGGGCAGCGAGGCCCGCGAGCGCATCACGCACTCGCCCACGGACGAGTGGCTGGCGTATCCGTGGCGGGAGGGCGAGCTGATGACGTTTGAAGCCTCCGATGGCGCAGCGGTGCCAGCGCAACTCTTTACGCCCGACGAGCCCAATGGCGCCGCGGTACTGTTCGTGCACGGGGCGGGCTACCTGCAGAACGTGCATCGTGGCTGGAGCAATTACTTCCGCGAATTCATGTTTCACAACATGCTGACGGACCTGGGCTACACCGTCATCAATGTGGACTTCCGCGCGTCGGCTGGGTATGGGCGTGACTTCCGTACGGCCATCTATCGCCACATGGGCGGGCGCGACCTGCAAGACTACGTGGACGCGTCGCAGTACCTGACCGCCGAGCACGACATCGACCCCGAGCGGCAGTTTATCTATGGGGGGAGTTACGGTGGTTTCATCACGCTGATGGCCCTGTTTACGGAGCCCGACCACTTCGGGGGCGGAGCGGCCCTGCGGTCGGTGACCGACTGGGCCCACTACAACCACGGCTACACCTCCAACATCCTCAATACGCCCGCCCAGGACTCAATGGCGTACGTTCGCTCCTCGCCCATCTACCACGCCGAAGGGCTGGAGGACCCGCTGGTGATGACCCACGGTCTGGTGGACACCAATGTGCAGCCGCAGGACATCTTCCGGTTATCGCAACGCCTCATCGAGCTCGGCAAGACCGACTGGGAGCTGGCCATGTATCCCCTGGAGCCGCATGGCTTTCAGACGCCTTCGGGGTGGACGGATCAGTACCGGCGTATCTTCAAGTACATTGAGGAAAGCGTCGGGCCAAACCGTCGGTAGCCTTGCAGAGGATGGAGGGGAGGACTCAGCGTACAAGCCGCGGCAGGGTAGGCTCGGCGCGGCGGAGGGATCCGGTTGCATGTAACATATCGATTAGCCCCGTTGCTCAAGAGAAACGGCAGGTAGGCCCGTTCGGTTGACAAAACTAAACTCAGCGAACAAAGCGATCCTATCATGCCCCAATCGAACGGAGCGAAAGCGCGTAACGTCCTCGGCGAATCCTTGCAGGCCTGCTGCACCGACCCGATGACGGGCTTTTACCGTGATGGCCATTGCCACACGGGGCCCGACGACCGCGGGGTGCACGTCGTCTGCGCAGTGATGACGGAGGACTTCCTGACGTATACCAAGGCCCAGGGCAACGACCTGTCCACGCCGCGGCCGCAATACAACTTCCC
>CAYFRR010000031.1:0-22672 GCA_964345505.1 uncultured Rhodothermales bacterium | reverse complement strand
AAGCCTCATTGAAGCGCAGGAGCAGGCCAGCCGCACCGCAGGCGGCGGGCAGGCAGACCAAAGCGGCCGTAATGCCCCCTACCAGGCCGGTCCGGCAGAGCTGACCCCGCGAGAAATTATTCTGCCGGAGCGCCAAGGTACCCGTCGGGCCCTGCGCGAGCGACCGACCTTGCAAGACGCACAGCGCAGTGCGGAGGAGGAACGGACGGAACGCCGGGTTCGCGGCCTTGCCGGCCAGCGTGACCTACGTGACGAGGATCCCTTTGCCGACCAGGTCCGGATGCCGTCTATCGCCGATACTGTGATGGCGCGCGTTCCGATCCGCGACGACGACGGGTCGATTGCCGAAGTAGAGCTGATGTTGCTCGATGAAACACGCCGCGACACGCTCGTTGCCGAACAGGTGACACGTACAGAGGGCAGCCGCAGCAGCGGGATATGGGAAGGAGCATTCATGATTCCGGAAACACTTTCCGTTGGGCCTTGGAGCCTCTTGGCCCGTGCTGTAGATGACGTGGGGACGGAAGGAATCCTACAGACACGCGCAGTGCTCAACGTCTTGCGTGAAGGCGAAGACGTGGAGGAAGACGAGCTCGCGTTTTTTGGCTACAGCGTCTTTGAAACCACACCGACGGCCTTTCAACCAGACGAGCTGATTCCGGCTGGTGATGGGTACATCGTAGGCCCTGGGGATGAGTTGCGCCTCACGGTGTGGGGGGGCACCGAGTTTCAGTACGAGCTACAGGTGGACCCCGAAGGCCGGGTGTTCGTCCCTGACGTAGGCCAGTTTACCGTCGCTGGGAGCCGGCTGGGTGACCTCCGCCAGGAGATGCGGCAATGGCTCTCCCGTAACTATCAGGGACTGGTAGCCGAGCCGCCCACCATCTTCATGGATGTGAGCGTGACGCGCCTGCGGCCCGTTCAGGTTTTTGTGCTCGGTGAGGTGGCGCAGCCCGGAGGCTACACCATGCAAAGCGGGTCTACGGTGTTCAATGCGCTGTACAGTGTTGGCGGGCCTGAGACCAGCGGTTCGCTCCGCGATATCCGCATCATCCGTGATGGTGAGACGGTCGCTCGCGTGGACTTGTACGACTTTCTGCTGGAAGGCACGTCTGATGCCGATGTGCGTCTGCAGGCCGGCGACTATGTCTTTATCCCCCCGCGGGGCAAAACCGTGCATGTCCGCGGTGAAGTCCGGCGCCCGGCCATCTACGAGTTGCGTGAGGGAGAGACGTTTGAGGACTTGATAGACTTTGCGGGCGGCTTGCGCTCAACGGCATATGCCGATCGATTTCAGATCGAGCGGGTCGTGCCTTTTGCCGAGCGCGATGATCCGTCCGTAGCGCGCGAAGTTATTGATGCAGACCTGCTTGCTGTACTCGACGGCGAACAGCGCCTCCGAGTAGAAGATGAGGATCGGGTCCGGATTCTCTCCATCATGGGGGAAGGCGAGCTGGCGGGCCAGAGCCGGGTACGCGCGGTGTCGGTGGGCGGCGCCGTATTTCAGCCCGGGCGCTATGCCCTTAACGCCCAGGTACGGACCGTGCGCGACTTGATTGAGGCGGCCGATGGCCTCACCGACAACGCCTACATGCCCCAGGCCGAACTCATACGCCTGGAGGAAGGGCTGGACCGGGAGGTCGTAAGCCTCAACCTGAGCGAGGTCATGGACGATGAACCCACGCAAAATCTGATGTTGCGCCCGCAGGATAGCCTCGCGGTCTACACTACCCAAGAGCTCCGGGCCGAGCGGGTGGTACGGATCAGCGGCGAGGTGCTAAATCCGGGCACCTACGATTACCTCCAGAACATGACCGTGTCGGATCTTCTCTTCAAAGCTGGTGGCCTTCAGGATGACGAGTTTTTAAAAACAGTCTTCCTGGGGCGCGCCGACCTGTTGCGCGAGAGCGCAGATGGGAGTCGGCAGGAGATTATTCCGTTTGACCTCGGCAGTGTGCTGGATGGAACCAGCGCCTTTGCCCGCGAGACCTTGCAGCCAGCAGACGAGATTCGCGTGTATTCCGATCGGGTGGAGCGCCTTCAGGACCGGTTCATCACGGTCACGGGTGCGGTGAACGAGGCTGGGCAAATTCGCTACTTTGATGGGATGACGCTCGAGGATGCCCTGTTGCAGGTGGAGGGCTTTCGGGAAGATGCGTTTTTGGGAGCGGTAGAGGTAACCCGCGTTGAACCGGGAGCGGGGCGCGTCGGCATGACCCGCCAGCGCGCGCGGAGCCGTCGGGTGCCCCTGCAGCAGGACGAGCCGGCAGCGGTAGATGACCCCGTGAGCGAACGGGTGCGGGCTATGAACGCGGCACGCACCTATGCGCTTGAGCACCGGGACCGCGTCTTCGTACGTAGTGACCCTGATTTCCGTGAACAGCGCATCGTGACGGTCCGTGGCGAAGTGCAGTTTCCTGGCGACTACACGCTGCTTTCCGACAACGAGACGCTGGGCAGTGTGATTGAGCGCGCGGGCGGTCCTCGCCCCACTGGGTACATCGCCGGCGGACGCCTCGTGCGCGGCGACGAACAGGTCATCGTGGAGATGGAACAGGCGGTTGAGGGGCGGCCCTCAGACGACGTGATCCTACAGCCCGGGGATGAAATCACGATCCCGACCCAGCCGAACGCCATAGCCGTGCGGGGCAATGTTGCTAACGAGGGGCTTATCCGGTTTGAGGAAGGCAAGCGCGTGACGTATTACCTCGACCGGGCCGGCGGCCTGCGCAACCGCACGGAAGCAGTCTTCATCACGCAGCCATCGGGCGCCACCTTCCGGATTGACCGTGGCTGGTTCAAGACCACACCCGAGGTAGGGGACGGGGCGACCATTCTTGTCACCCGCGAACCCGAACGGGACGAAGATCAGTTTGACCTTGGCGAATCGCTCACGAACATCACGCAGATTCTCTCCAGTGCCCTCACCATCATCGTGCTGAGCCGCCGAGCCCTCGACTAACGAAGCTGTCTGAAGCCCTGTTGTCTCGACCCTTACCGTCGCCTCATGTCTGACCCTCGCCCCTCATACAACGCACCCAACGAACCGCGCCCGACGCGCCCGCCGGACCCCGACCGCCAGCCTTACGCCGAGGACGAGATCTCGCTGCTCGACATCCTCGTGGTGTTTGCACGGAAAAAGCGGCTCATCGTGGGGAGCGTCATCATATTTGCGCTACTGGGCCTGGCCATTGCCATCACATCGTCCGCTGAATACACCTCAGATGCCAAGGTGGTACGCGAAGCTGAGGATGGGCAGTCCGGCATGCCCTTCGGCGGCGGGTTATCCGCCCTTCAGGGACTGGGGATTCGGCTGGGTGGTGCCGCCAGCGGCCTAAACCCGGAGTCGTATCCTGATATTTTGCGGAGCCGAGAGGTGCGCCTGGCCGTTGTGCGCGACACGTTTTACGTGCAGGATCTGGACCGAGCCGTGACCTACGTGGACTACGTCAACCGGGAGCCGGGCTGGACGTCTCATGTCTGGCGGTATTCTATTGGCCTGCCGGGCACCCTCCTTGGCGCGATGCGCGGCGATGAGGGGCCGCAGGCTGGGGATCCTGTGGGGACACCGGGAGCGGACGAGCGGCGTGCGCTCACCGAAGAGGAGGCAGGGGCAATCCGAGCCGTGGAAAACGTGCTCTCGACCTCTATCGATCGGGAGACCGGACTCATGTCGGTCTCTGTGACAACCGGCGATCCCGTGCTCTCGGCGGGTCTTGCCGACAGCTTTTCCCGCCATCTTACGGAGCGCGTCCGATCCATCCGGACAAAAAAATCGCGAGACAACCTGCGGTTCATAGAGGAACGGATGGAAGAAGCTCGGGCCGACTTGCGGGAGGCGGAGGAACGGCTGGCCCGCTTTATGGATCGCAACCGCAACATCGGCAGCGAATCGCTGCGGACCGAGCGGGACCGCCTGCGCCGCCAGGTCAACTTTGCTGAGCAACTCTACAGCGACGTACAGGCGCAAATGACACAGGCACAGATCGAACTGCAGCGAAGCGAGCCCGTCTTGACGGTGTTGGAAGAGCCGGTGGTGCCCTCCCGCCCATCCGGGCCGCGTAGGACGCTGATTGTGCTGCTGAGCCTGATTCTCGGGGGATTTGTGGGGATTGGGGCAGCCTTTGTTGCCACAGCTGTGGAGAGCAGCGGTAACGATGCGGAGGAGGCCGGTAAGCTGCAGGAAATCAAACATGCCTTCTGGCCGAAACGCTTCTCGGAGAACCAAAATGGTCAAGGGGACGGCGCCGCATCGCCGGCAAGTGCCCGAGAGACCACCACTTCCGAGCGGTAGCTGTAAAACGGGAGCCACGCGACCGATAGCAGGGCATCGTCAGCGGTTCCATGGAAGGCGCGCTGGCTCAGGATGGGTGCACCCTGCAGGTGCCGCTGGCGTTCAGAACCTGCTTCGCCTCATCGGTCCGGACCTACCGGCAAATCGACACGCATGATCAACTGATTTTCCTCTCGTCCATCTATGGCGGCCTTTCCCTGGGATGCAGTGTTCACCCTTGCGGTGCTGGTGGTTGTAGTGCTGGCCATGTTGCGCGATTGGTTGCGCGTGGAAATGGCTTTTTTGGGAGGGCTGGGCGCTGTGCTCTTTGCTGGCGTCATTACGCCGGATCAGGCGTTTGCCGGGTTCTCGAACCCGGCGGTTCTGACGGTTGGGTCGCTCTTTGTGGTGGCCGCTGGCGTCCAGCGAACAGGCGCGCTTAGCTTTTTGGATCGGATTATCTTTTCGCGTCACCGTAGCCTGTACCGGGTGCTGCCGCGGCTCATGGCGCCGACCTCTGCCTTTTCGGCCTTCCTGAACAACACGCCCATTGTGGCCATGCTCACGCCCCGGGTGCAGGAGTGGGCAGAGCGCAATGACGTGGCGGCTTCCAAGCTCCTCATCCCGCTGTCGTACGCATCCATCGTAGGAGGGACGATCACGTTGGTGGGCACCTCCACGAATATCGTTGTGGCAGGATTGCTGATAGACGCCGATATCCCGTCTTTGCAGATGTTCGATCTGGCGTGGGTGGGCATCCCGATTACCTTTGTCGTCCTGATCTATTTTGTCGCGGGCGGCCACCGGTTGCTTCCTGATTATGGAAGCACGCAGCCGACGGCGCAGGCTGCGTTTGGGGAGAGTCTGTTTGAAGTGGAAGTTGCTCAGGACTCGCGGCTCATAGGGGAGACGCTGGAAGAGGCGGGGCTTCGGGCCTTAGAGGATGCGTACGTCGTGCACGTGCGGCGCGATGGGCGCCTCATGCCCGCGTCGCCAGATGTGCTGCTGCAGGGCGGAGATGCGCTGACGGTATCGGGGAAAATCAATATGTTCTACCAGTTGCTGCAGCGTGAGGGACTCCGGCCGCCGCACCAGTCGGTAGTAGAGAATGGTGAGGAACGGTTGCCGGTTTTCGAGGCCGTCGTGGCTGAATCGGCGGGGTTTGTGGGGAAAACGTTGAAGGAGGTGAACTTCCGCGAGCAATACGGCGGGGTGGTACTGGCGATTCAGCGACGGGACGAGCGTCTGGAGGGACCCCTCGGGCGCGTTCCGATCAAAGCGGGAGACCTCCTTATCGTCGAAGCCCGCGAAGGATTTGATGACCGATGGAATTCCAATCGGTCGGTTTTCTACCTCGTGGCGCCGCGGCGCGCACCGCGTCCCCACCCGACCCCGCGAAAGGCGCCGCTGGCACTGACCATTTTAGCAGCCATGATCGTGGCCTTTGCTACCGGGGTGATCCCACTGGTCACCGCTGCTTTTGTGGCGGCGCTACTGATGGTGGCCTCCGGCGCGATTAATGTCGGCGATGCGAGGGACTCCATCGACGTCCCCGTGCTCATCGTTATCGCCTCCGCACTCGGACTCGGCAGTGCGCTTGAAGCCACGGGCGTCGCTGCTGCGGCCGCTCATGGTATCGTATCGGTCACTGCCGCTGGTGGGCTGCTGTTTGTGCTTTTGGGCCTCTATCTTGTGACCAATGTGCTGACGGAGCTCATCACCAACAATGCAGCGGCTGCGCTCATGATACCCATTGCGCTGGCAGCAGCAGCCGAGTTGGGCGTCGATCCCATCGCCTTCGCGGTCATCGTTGCCATTGCCGCTTCCGCGAGCTTCATCAGCCCGATCGGCTACCAGACCAACCTGATGGTGATGGGGCCCGGCGGCTACCGGTTTGTGGACTACTTCAAGGTGGGGCTCCCCGTCACGCTACTGGTGATGGCTACGACCGTAGCGGTGGTATTCGTCGTGTGGATTCCATAGCAGCAGGAGCTGAGGGTACAGTGCGCCTCCAGCGCTGCACTGATGCAGAACCTCATGCAAGAGATCAAAGCCTTTGCTCGGCCCCATTCGATGGACCGGATCAACGACCCTCTCGAAAGCAGCCCCGGGGCGCCGGCCGTGATGGTGAGCAAAGTGCGGGGCTACCTCCATCCAAAGGGAGCGCCCGGTTTGTGGAGCGGGTCAAGCCGGAGGTCGTCCTGCCCGGGGAGCGCGGCACGGCGGCCGTGGTGTTTCCGAAAGCGTAGTGGACCTAATGCTGCAACGTACGACCGTTTACAACGAGCCAATCTGTCATGAGTCATACACATGCCCAGGGACACACTCACCAAACAGGGGAAGGCGGTGACCGCAACCTTCTCATTGCGCTCTTCCTCAACGTCACCCTCACGCTGGCCGAAGTTGTCGGCGGTATTCTTTCGGGTAGCCTCTCGCTCCTCTCCGACGCCGTCCACAACGGCAGTGACGCTGCGTCCATTGGCATCAGCTACGGCGCCCGCCGCATCGCGCGGCGCCGGGCCGACCGCGAGCGCACCTTCGGTTACGAGCGGGCCGAGATCATCGCGGCGCTCATCAACTTGACGACGCTTTTCGTCATCGCGCTTTTCCTCATATGGGAAGCGGCTGAGCGATTCTTTAACCCGAGCCCCGTCGGAGGCACGACGATGCTCGTTATCGGCGCCATCGCCTTCGTCGAGGATGCGCTTTCGGTGTACGTGCTCTACGAGGGATCGAAGGAGAGCCTCAACATCAGGAGCGCCTTCATCCACCTGTTTGGCGACACGCTCGCCACACTCGGCGTAATCGGAGGAGGATTGCTCATCATGTTCTACGACATCTATTGGGTAGACCCTGTCCTGACGGCCGCCATCGCCGTCTACATTCTCGTCCACGGCTCTATCGAGATGCGAAAGGTCATCGACATCTTGATGGAGAGCGCGCCGGAAGGCTTCGAGTTCGACCGGATGGTGCGCGCGGTGGAAGAGGTCGCCGGCGTTACGGGTATTCATCACGTGCACCTTTGGCGGCTCGACGAGCATCGGGTGGCCATGGAGGCGCACGTGACGGTGCAGGAGCGGGATCTCGCCAGCATCGAACGGATCAAGCGGTGCGTCAAGGAGATGCTCCGCGACGAGTTCGATGTCGAACACGCCACCCTGGAGATTGAACTTGAGGGTCGCGCCGACCACGACCAAGCCGTGGTTCCCAACGAATAGATCAACATAAAAAGTAGGCAGGTGTCTACAGAGGGCGAGAACTGGTAAGTGAATCGGTAGCGCTGAACGCGTTAACTCGTCGCAGGCGCGTTCATTGTACGCGTCGCCAAAAAAGTGAGTTATGCAGAAGCCATAGCAGACGAAACTCGAGGCGGTGATAACGGGCCAAACTGAACGGTTTGCCCTGACATTACCACCCGAGCGCACTTGCATAGGCGCACGTTTTTCGAGATGGGATCGCGTGTGGGTACGTTTCTTGGGGTCGGGGCGGAGGGTCTCTCGCTGGCAGATCTGGAGGTGCGGCGCACCGGTACGGGGGATACCGCCCGCGCGGTGCTCATCTTTTCCTCGCTGGTCAACGAATTGCGCCCGCACCTTCTTTGCCACGCCGTCGCGCGATACCTCGCCGACCGAGGCATGCCCGAAGAGCTTTTGCAGCAGTTCCTCAGCCATGAGCATGCACAGGACACACAGATCAACTATTCACCCGAGCACAGCCGCATCAAGGAGTCGTTCGATGAGGCGATGGTAGCAGTGAGGACTTAGGAGGGGGCTCTACGCCCAGCCCGCCTATCGTATAAGATTACAAGGATCTGGCTACTGCCTCCGATGCGCTAAAAGTCGACCGACAGGCGCAGGTTAAACGTGCGGGGCGTAAGCCGGGTAGGCACGCGCTGCCAGGTACCCGCCTCGTCCGGAAACCACGAGTAGGAGATGACATTCGACATGTCGAAAACGTTCAGCAGTTCCCCAGTGAGGTGCATGACGACGGGCCGGCCGAAGAGGTTGTCGGCCAGCTGCAGGTCACGTGTCACGCCGAGGTCTACGCGGCGGTACTCGATAAACCGAGCCGAATGACGTTCGCCCGGCACCTGGACCACCGTCGACCCTACACGCTGGTCGGCTGCAACAGGAGGGGTGTACGGCAGCCCGCTCCCGAAGAGAATCCGCAAGTGGAGGCGGTAGTCGTCATCGGTAGGGATATAGTCCTGCACAAACAGCGAAAACGTGTGCCGCTGGTCCGTCGGGCGCGGGATGATTCCGGTCGTGCGATCGGTTTGGAAAGCAGGACGGAAGCGCTCGTTGGTGACGAGGTAGCTGTAGTTGGCCCAGCTCTCAAGCCCTGGGACGAACTCGCCGCGCACCTGCAGGTCCAGCCCATACGCGTACCCATCGGCGTCATTCTCGCCGGAGTACTGCACGCGGACGTTGTCGATGTCGTAGGAGATAACGTTGCTGAGGTCCTTGTAATACGCTTCGGCGCGGAGGTACAACCGTCGCTGCTCCAGAAAGTACTCGCCGCCCAGCACGAACTGGTTGGAGCGCTGCGACGCAATATCACGGTTTAGGGTACCCAGAATGCTCTCGCCCGGCTCCGGCTTGCCCCGCAGCTCCCGGTAGGTTGGGGGCTGGTGATAGATGCCCCAGGCGCCGGTGAGCAGTAGCTGCTCGGTAGCCTGAAACCGTGTCGAGAGACGCGGGGAGAAGGTCCATTCGTCGTTTAGGGAGAAGTAGTTGGCGCGCACGCCCAGCGTGGCCGTCCAGCGGCTGGGCGCACTTCGGAGCACGTCGAACGCGCCCTGCGCGTACGCACTGCCCTGCGTCGACGTTAGGGTGGCGGTGTCCTCAAGGCGTTCGACCTCGATGCGTCCCTCCGTGCCGTCCCGATCCACGACGCCTTCCACGGTGGAGCCTTCATCAATCCGGTCGTCAAAGAAAAACTGGCGCAGCGACCAGCCGCCTTCCAGCGCGTGCCGGGTGCCGAGCGTATAGTTGTAGCGGCCCTGCCCGGTGAGCGTCCGAACGGCAATCCGGTTGTCAGCAAACTCCTCCTGCAGGTTTTGGCCGGTGCGGATGCGTCCATCGTCGGAGAGGGGCGGCTGCGAGGGGTCGACCTGGAAGAGCACGGCCGTACTGCGGAGGTCGAAGAACTCGCGTTCTTCGGTACCGAAGAAGGATACGTCGTGCGCGATGCGCAGCCGACTCGACAGTCGGTTGGAAAGGCGGAGGCCGGCAAATTGGGTTTGGTAGCCATCCCGCTGCTCGCTCTCGGGATCGTAGTCGCGCCACAGAGACTGCAGTCCGGCGCCGTCGCCCTGCTCGGGGTTCAGGTTGATGGAGCCAAAGAAGGTACGGCTGCCACTGGGGTCGAGACGAAACTCATGGTCGGCCAGCATGCCGATGAATTCAATCTCGTGTCCGGGTTGGAGCTCATACCCGATGAAGGTCTGCACATCGGTGAACGTGGGTTCGTACGTCCCCTCCAGGTCTTGCGTCCCGAAGAAGCGCCCGGGTTCGGCGCGGCGAATGCCCAGTACGTAGCCCAGCCGGCCATCGAGCGCGGAAGCGCCCACCGAGGCTCCGGCATCCAGGGTGGACAGGTGCACCCGGCCACTGGGAGGCTCTCCGCGGGGGCGGTGGTACTCCACCTCCAGCGCGGACGAGAGCTTACCCCCGTACCGGACCGGAAAGCCCCCGGAGTAAAAGGTGACGCGCTCAACCAGGTCAGCGTTCAGTAGGCTGAGGCCTTCTTGCTCGCCCTGCCGTGGCCGAAACGGCAAAAACACCTCGAAGCCGTTGATAAAGATGAGGTTCTCGTTGAAGCCGCCACCCCGGACGGAGTACTGGTTCGAGAGCTCGTTATTGGAGGCCACGCCTGGCATCACCTTGAGCGCCCGCAGCCCATCCTGCAGCGGCGTCGGCATGTCGCGCATCGTTTGTGGATCGATACGGTAGACTCCAGCATCAGCCCCCATGGGGTCGTCCGTTACCGTCAAACCTTCCAACTCCGCCACCGACTCGTCGAGCGCAACATCCAAGCGGACGGTTTCCCCGCGTTGTACCGTGATGGAGTCAAATGTAGCCGTGAACCCCACAGCCGAGAAGCGGAGGCGATGCACGCCTACCGGGATGCGCAGGCGATACCGCCCGTCCTCTTGCGCGGCTGTCCCGAAGTCCGTCCCCGCCACGATGATCGTAGCTCCGGGCAGGGGAAGCCCGTCGCGAGCCTCAGTTACCTGCCCTTCAACATACCCCCAGCCTTGGGCTTGAACGAGCGAGGGTAGGCTCAAGAGACAAAAGCCGACCGCCAGCAAGCAAACAACGCGACATCGATTCATGGGAATCGCTCAGGCACTATTCGTAATAAGCAACGGCGCGGAGCCGGTGCATGCACGGACGGTAACGCTACGCCAGAGGCACGTGGTGTGGAATGGAAAGTCGGCAATTGCTGTAACGAACGCCTTGTAACACTACAGGATGCAGCGTTGTGGTGCAAGTAAGCCTCAGGGAAAGATAAGAAGCCCAGCGGCTTGCAGCAGCCACAATTCTGCCAGCGGAAGTACAAGCCCGCCCAGTGTGCCGGCGATTACTTGCTTCGGTGTATGATGCTGTAGCCGCACGCGGGCCCAGGCTACCGGCGGGATGCACACGGCACTGAGTCCAAAGAGAAGCGATAGGCCGGGAAAAGACGTGGATTCGCCCAGACCATACGTCATGAACCATAGCACGGATGGAATCCCAGCGATCGCCAGTGTATGAATAGAGATCTTCCAGTAACGTGTGACGAGCACCGTGAGGCCTGTATTGACACTGTAGCAGACCATCAGCCAGCTGAGCAGCACATGTCCGGGAACGGGGAGCAGGCTCAGCACGGCTGCACCGCCCAGGTAGGAGGCGACGGTAACAAGCAGCGGCCGCCTCCGGCGGGTGCGGTCGCGAATGTCCAGCGAATCCACCCGGCCCCGCCGCAGCTCCCAAACGACGTAGCCTCCCGGTATTACAGCGAAGAAAGTCATACTTATGCCAACCACCAAGAGGATCTCGCCCGGCACCGCACCAGCGTAGGCCATAATGACCCCAAACAGCACCGGAGGGAGCAGTAATGGGTTCAGCACAGCCGAAATAACTTCAGCCAAGCGGTCCAATGCCGATACGTGGGGCGGGGGCAAGGCGAGAAGGCAGGCATGCGAAAAAAAGTTGAGGTGCCTACCATCCACTGACGGTGCTGTTGCGTGCAGGGTAGAGAGGTAAGCTGAACTCCTGCGCCCATCAGGCGTCCCGCTCCCCAAGCGTTCTCTTTATCCATTGCTTTTGCCTTATGCAACCGTTTGATCCTTTGCTTGAGCGCGCCACTGAACTCGCGGCTACGTGGCATAGCGGAACGTTCCGAAAAGGCCGGTGGGGAGCGCCCGTATACACCATGGAGGATGGGCGCGCTGCCCCGGTGCCTGTGTTCTCACACCTCACGGCCGTGGCGCTGACGGTGCAGCGGGCGGGGTGGCCGGCAGATGTCGTGGCCGCCGCCTTTCTACACGATATTCTGGAAGACCCGAATCGGGAAGGTGAGCGCATGGAACCGGAGACGCTGGCCATACACGTGGACGACGAGGTGGTGACGCTCGTGCAGCACGTCACGGAGGATGGGTATGATGAGCGGGGGCAAAAGCGCCCCTGGCGCACGCGGAAGGAAGCATACATTGCGCACCTGGAGCAGGCCCCCGACGAAGCAGTGGCCATCAGTCTTGCCGATAAGCTGCACAACCTGTGGACCATGAACCAGTCGCTCGACGCTGGTCTACCGCTCTTCGAAGGGGGCGATAATTTCACCGCACTAAGCGCCGGCCCTGCGGAGCAGCAATGGTTTTTTCATGCCATGCTCCGGGCTACGATGGGGCACGGCGACCAGCGGTTACAGTCCCTTCGTGCTCAGCTGACACAGGAGCTTGACCGCTTCGAGCAGCTCGCCTTCGCCCAGCCCACGTAGCACTTCCCGCTTAGCCCGGGCCACGTAGCGCCTGTTGGAGCTTAAGTAACGCGCCTTATCTTATGGATACCTTGCGCGACGCGCATCGTGCGTGGTTTTCTGAGTCCCAGTCCCTGCCCTTTCAATCCTGGCGCGCAGCACCACGCTGTAGGGTCCATTACGCGGTAGACCTTAGCCACGCCGCATCCTACGTATGCGTGTCCTCTACCTGCAAGTCCATCGCGTCGATTGCCTCCCTAAATCCATCCGGTAATGGGGTGGGGCGCCCGGTTGCGAAATCCACCCATACGACCGTAGCATGCCCCACAGCGCACAAGGGAGCGTCTGCGTCGGGCAGACGCGCTTCGTAATACGTCTCCACGCTGGAGCGGCCGGGAGGCGTGCTGTAGAGGTCAATCACCAGATCGGCCGGGTAAACGACCGGACGCTTAAAGTCGCAACTGGTGTGCGCAAGCACCGGACCGGCGCCAGTGGCCTTCCAGTCTGAGCCCATCACGGCCCGTAGCCACGTGACCCGGACGTGCTCGAAGTACTGGAAGAACCGTGTATTATTGACGTGTCCGAGGGCGTCCATATCGCCCCAGCGAACGTTCACCTGAACCCGGTGGAGGTGGTGGGCATCGGATGGAATCGATAGGCGAGCCATAAGGGGAAGGCTAAGGTGTGGCCGGAAAGAATGGAGAAAGGATGCCTGTACGTCGGGTGTCGGTGCCTGCTTGGCGGAGGCTCACCAAGCGCCGCACGGCTGGATTCACTACCGCTGTGCAGGGGGGCTTGTCGAGGTGAAGCGCTGGCAGGTGTTGACGTCTGATCTTTGCCTCGTATCGTTCTGCATGTCTAAGACGGAGATACGCTCGACACGATACTCTAATAGAGGGACGTGTCAAAAGCGGGGCGGTGCTTTTTCGTGAGCGAGTGCTCGCGGCCCAGCAGCGAAAACAGCGCTACACAGGCTTTCCGGGCGCCATCATCGTCGTACGAGCGGTCTTGCCGCACCACATCGATGAAGCGCTCCAGGGCAGCGTCGAAGTCTTGCTGGGTCAGCGCCTCGATCGCCTGCACGTAGGTAAGCTGCACCTCGCCGTCAGGGATGTCGTCCGGGGTCTGGTACAGCCGGAGCAGCCGTGCGATGGTCCGCACCGCGTCCTTTGTCTGAAGCAGATCAGGGTCGGCCACATCGGTGCCCTCCAGGAGGGTCTCCGCGCGGTCCGGATCTGTGAACACCACGAGCCCGGCCAGTAGCGTTTCGGCTTCGTCGGTTTCGGCTTCTTCTGCAACGATCGTTTCCAGGAGGTCACGTGCCTCCGAACGCTGGCCTTTGTCCAGTAATTCCTTCGCCTCGGTGAGTGCCTTTTTATCTTCCGAGGGCACGTGCTCCGCCAGCCACGTGCGGATTTGATGCTCTGGCAGGGCCCCTGTAAACTCCGCTGCAACCTCGCCGTCGACGAACAATTTCACCGCAGGAATCCCGCGCACATTGTATTGTTGCGCCAGCTGCGAGTGCTCGTCGGTATTCACCTTAGCGAGGCTCCAGGGGGCGTCCGGGTCTTGCGCCAAGCGCTCCAGCACTGGACCCAGCGTGCGGCAGGGCCCGCACCATGGCGCCCAGAAATCAACCAGCACCGGCTGCTTGTGGCTGGCCTGCAGCACGTCAGTGTCGAAGGAGGAGATTTCGAATGAGGCGGTGTCTTGCGTTGCCATGGGGATCAGAGAACAGTTAGTTCAGAAAACACACATCATTGTATCTCCGGCAGGCGGGCAGGATTCGTGGGGATCGGTCGAAAAAGAGACCCTAATGCAAAGAAATGTAAGGCAAAGAAAAGAGCGGCTTCCAGGGTGGGAAGGAAGCCGCTCGTGCGGGCAGAAAAGCGGCCCGCGGACACATCGGTGAATAGAACGTCAGGTACTGGCCGCACGTGCTTAGCGAAGCAGCGTCACGCGTTGCGTATCACGAAAATCCTGCCCACGGGCGACGATGAAATACGTGCCGCTGGCAAGCCCCCCGGCGTTCACATAAAACTGCGATCGACCGGATGCGACGGGCGCATCGTGCACCGTGGCAATTTCACGCCCCAGCATGTCGTACAATGCAATGTGTACGTGCTGCCCAGACGTAAGCGTAAGGCTGAAGGAGGTCTGCGTGTTGAACGGGCTGGGCGCGGCAGGCGAGAGGCCTGCGGTTTCGTCGTCCGCGCTGTGAGACACACTTTGGCGGTCAAAAGCCTGCGTCTCGAAGCGCTCGCCCGGTACCACCTCCACTGAGGCTACCTGGTAGATACCGTTGGAGCGGTACGCCGCCTCCGTCAGGAACGGGGCCCCACGATCCGCGAATGTGAGGGAGAGCACGCGGCCCTCCTTTGCGACGGGCTCGGTGAGTACAAACTGGATGGACTCGCTGGCGCGGAAGCCGTCCCGTTCGGCGGACATCACATCGTCGCCCCAGACGGTCATGGCTTGGGCGCCGTCCTTCCATTCCATCAGCCCTGCGCAGCGTCCCGTTTCCGTGTGTGCCGTCAGCCGACTGCCATCGGCGATGGGCGTGCCGTCGATCAACGTATGCACGGAGTCTGGAAAGATAACGGTGGCATTGTCACCGGTGCGGGTGCTGCAAGGGTCTGCCATGGCATTCAACGGGAACCACAGCAAAAAAATCAGCAGGGGAAGGAGCGTTTTCATGAGCCTGTGCGATTAAAGGGCAGGAGCCGTGTGCGATTCGGTTCCTAATATCGGGCTCCGTGTCGATATGCGTATTACACTTTTGGAGTATAGGAATCAGATATTAGGGTATCCTTTGGATTAATCCTGGCGCAGAACGGCCACCGCTTTCCAGGCTCGGTGCGTGCACCGTCACCGGCCCACGGGCTCTTTCTTTAAAATAAGATCTGGTTTAGCCTAAACTAAAAAATGGGATAAGCATAAAGGACTCGTATGTATTCGCAGACTTGACAATCGGTATCGGTAGCTATGCGCCCCATCCTCATCTATGTACTGACTGCGCTTGTGCTTGGTACGCTGGTATCGTGTGACGACGGGCCCGGAGATGACGGCCCCGAGGACGACCGGCTCGCTGTCGTGGCCACCACAAACATCGTGGGGGATCTCGTGCGGACCATTGGCGGGGACGAAATCGCCCTGACGGTGCTTATGGGGCCGGGGGTAGATCCTCATTTGTACCGGGCCAGCGAGGGAGATGCCGCCCGCATGAGCCAGGCGGACGTTGTATTTTACAACGGGCATAACCTCGAAGGCCGAATGACGGAGCTCTTTGAGCAGATGGGAAGGCGAGGTGTGCGAACCGTGGCGCTCGCGGAAACGCTGCCCGACAGCCTGCTGCAAACCTCAGCGGACTACCCAGGCAACCGGGACCCCCACGTCTGGCTGGATGCGTCGCTGTGGATGAAGGCCGCAGACGTAGTTGAGGAAACGCTGGCCACTGCCAATCCCGAACAGGCGGAGCAGTACGCCGAGCGGACAGCGGCCTATCGTGAGGAGCTGCAGCAAACCCATCGCTACGTGCAGGACCGGGTACAGGAAGTGCCCGAAGACCGACGGGTACTCATCACCTCGCATGATGCCTTCGGGTACTTTGGCGCGGCCTACGGCTTCGAGGTGCACGGGCTGCAAGGCATCAGCACGGCGTCGGAAGCTGGCACGCGCGACGTGCAGCAGATGGCCACATTTATTGTAGAACGAGAAATCCCCGTGCTTTTTGCCGAGTCATCAGTGCCGAAGCGAGGGATGGAAGCGGTACGCCGCGCCGCGCAGGACCAAGGGTTTCCCGCGACGTTTGGGGGCACCCTGTACGGCGATGCCCTTGGAGACCGCGGCACACCGGTGGGAACGTATACGGGGATGATGCGCCATAATATCGACACCATCGTCGATGGGCTGTTGCGCGACCCAGCGTAGCGTCCCACACCGCCCACGAATGCCGTCCACTTACGCTTTCCACGCGCTCCTTAGCCCATGTCGTCTACGCCCGCCATTACGGTCCGCGACCTCACGGTGGCCTACCGCGAATCCCCTGTGCTCTGGGACATTGACTGGACCGTGGAGCAGCAGGATCTGGTGGCGATTGCGGGTCCCAACGGCGCTGGCAAAACCACGCTGCTGAAGGCCGTGATGGAGTTGGTAGACCCGGTGGCGGGGCAGGTGCGGGTGCTGGGGCAGCCCTACCAAGCGGTTCGGGAGCAGGTGGGCTACGTGCCGCAGCGCGGCAGCGTCGACTGGGACTTCCCAACGAGCGTACTGGATGTCGTCATGATGGGCCTGTACGGCAAGCTCGGTTGGTTTCGGCGGCCGGGAGCCGAGGAGCGTGCTACGGCCCGGGAGGCGCTTGCACAGGTCGGCATCGAAGAGCTGGCCGACCGCCAGATCAGCGAACTGTCCGGGGGGCAGCAACAGCGCACCTTTCTGGCGCGGGCGCTCGTGCAGGATGCCACCGTCTACCTCATGGACGAGCCGTTTCAGGGCGTAGACGCCATCACCGAGCGCACGATCATCGACCTGCTGCGCGACCTGCAGGCCGACGGCAAGACCCTCGTGGTGGTGCATCATGACCTGCAGACGCTTCCCGAGTACTTCGACTCGGTGTTCCTGCTCAACGTGCGCCGCATTGCATCTGGCCCGGTAGAGGGGACGTTTACCGACGAAAACCTGCGTCAAACCTACGGCGGCCGCGTCGGCTTTCTTCATCCGCCGTCGGAGGACATCTCATGAATGCCCTTGTGGATGTACTCTACGCGCTGGTCTCCGACTACACGCTCCGCACGGTAGCCCTTGGGTCCGCGATCCTCGGGTTGGTGAGCGGCGCGCTCGGGACGTACGCGGTGCTGCGCCGCCAAAGCCTCATCGGGGATGCCATTTCGCATGCGGCCCTTCCCGGTATCGCGCTCGCCTTTTTGCTGACAGGCAGCCGTGTTACGCTTGTGCTCTTGCTGGGCGCACTGGTTGCGGGGTGGCTGGCTACGGTGGCGATCATGGCGGTGACACAAACGTCGCGCATCACGTTCGATAGCGCGCTTGGCGTCGCCCTCTCCGTATTCTTCGGCGTAGGGCTGATGCTACTGACGTACATTCAGCAGACCGCAGGGGCTCAGCAAGCAGGGCTCGATACGTTTTTGTTTGGGCAGGCTGCTACGCTCGTTACGGACGATGTGTGGACCATGGCAGCGCTGGGCGCTATCGCGCTCCTGGGTATGGGCCTCTTCTGGAAGGAGTTTAAGCTGGTGTCATTCGATTCGGTGTTCGCTCGTACCATCGGACTGCCGGTTCGTATGCTCGACACGCTCCTCATGACGCTGCTGGTGTTGGCTATCGTCATCGGGTTGCAGACGGTTGGGGTCGTGCTGATGAGCGCCATGCTGGTGGCACCAGCAGCGGCAGCTCGGCAGTGGACGGACCGCCTCAGCACGATGGTCGCGCTATCTATGGTGTTTGGTGTGGCGGCTGGCGTCAGTGGTGCCCTCGTCAGCAGCCTCGTGGCCAACCTTCCCACAGGTCCGACCATTGTCTTGTGCGTGAGCCTCATCGTCGCGGTGTCCCTAACGCTGGCGCCCCATCGGGGCCTCGTCTGGCGTTATCTTCGGGACCGGCGGTCCAGCGTGCAACAGCCCGCCCCTGATCCTGCAGACCAGAAGCGGACGTCATGACCATCACACAGCTTGAAATTCAACTCGTGGCGGTGGTCGTCGCGGCGGCCTGTGCCTTGCCGGGCGTGTACCTCGTTCTGCGTGGAATGGCGATGATGAGTGATGCCATCAGCCATTCTATTCTGCCCGGGATTGTGGTGGCGTTCTTCCTCGTGGAAAACTTGAACTCCCCGCTGCTGATTGTAGGAGCGGCGCTTACGGGCCTACTGACCGTGGTGTTGGTAGAACTGTTGGCGGACACCCGTCTTGTGAAAGAAGATGCCGCCATTGGTATTGTCTTTCCTGCCCTCTTTAGCCTTGGCGTCATCCTCATCGCGCGTTTTGCGGGGGACGTGCATCTGGACTTGGATGCGGTCTTGCTGGGGGAGCTGGCATTTGCCCCCTTCAATCGACTCGAAATCGCGGGGCGTGACCTCGGGCCGCAGGGGCTCTATGCTATGGGCGCGGTGGGTTTGCTAAACCTCGCGTTTATCCTGCTTTTCTACAAGGAGCTTAAGCTGGCGACCTTTGATGCTGCGCTGGCGACGGCCCTCGGTTTTGCGCCGGTGGTGCTTCACTACACGCTAATGGCTCTGGTATCTATTACGGCCGTAGCGGCATTCGACGCGGTGGGGGCCATCTTGGTGGTTGCGCTTATCGTGGGGCCGCCGGCCAGCGCGCGCTTCCTCACCGATCGTTTGAGTCTGACCTTGGTGCTGAGCGTTGCGCTGGGGGTTGCCTGTGCGATCAGCGGATACTGGCTGGCGCATGGTCTCGACGCGTCTATCGCGGGCAGCATTGCCACCATGGTAGGGGTGTGTTTTGTGGCATGTTACCTCTTTGCCCCGACGCATGGGCTGGTGGCACACTACCTCATGCGGCGTGAGCGGCGCTGGACGTTTGCGCGCAAGGTGCTGGCCATTCATCTGCTGCAGCATGAAGGATTGCCCGAGGCTAAGCGCGAGTGCCGCGTGGATCATCTTCACGATCACCTGTCGTGGACCCCTGACTTTGCCGAGCGGGTGGTTGCGCAGGCACAGGACCGAGCGTTGGTTCACCGCCGCAACGGCCGCTTGTGGCTGACGCCTGAAGGCCGGGCGCTCGCACAGGAGTCTGTGGTGCACACGTAACGTACCGGTTGGTCTGGATCACACGCCATGCCGTTAGGGTTTCTACTAATGCCTTCTTAACAAATGCTCCAGATCCCATGCGTGTCTTTCTTCGAAAGTGGCTTGAACGGTGGCGGGCCCGACGGGTATCGCCTGCGCGGGCAGCTAAGCGTGTGGCGCGCGGGGCAGCCTACCTGGACGACGTAGATCCGACGTGGTACCGGGCGGTGGACCCAGATACGCTGGAACTGAGCAGCGGCTCGTCATGCATTCTCGGGCAGCTCCACGGCGAGTTCAGGCTGGGCTTGCGCCGGGCGCATCTGTTCCATCTAAGTAGTGCGCCCCGCGCCAACCTCTCGCCCGTGTCCTACGGCTTCTTTCATGTCCAGAACGTGTCAGAAGCACTGCAGGACCGCGATTACGCCTACCTGAACCAGGCGTGGGGCGCCGAGGTGCGGGCCCGTCAGGCACGAGACAGCGGTATGGATGGACGTGCCCCGGTTAATCACGAACGCCCAGAGTCCCTGGTCCCAGCGTAAAAGGCGCGCAGAGCTGTACTACGCAGCCATCCGCGTGTGTCGCTCGAAGAGCATGCTGATGTGCGTGGCGAAATGATGGCTTTCGTTGAGGCGGTAGTACACGGTTTGTGCTTCACGCCGCGGCTGCACGAGCCCCTGCTCGCGTAGCTTCTTGAGTTGTTGCGAGATCGCGGGTGTGGTCAGCTCCAGTACCTCGGCGATGTCGTTCACGCAGACCTCGGGGGTAGCCCAAAGCAAATACAGGATGCGGGTGCGCGTTGGGCTTCCAGCTGTCTTCAACAAGGCTGCAACATCATCCAGCCATTCCTTCGCGGCCACGTCTTGGCGCAGCGCGCGTAGCGGTTGTCCATCCATGAAAGCCGAGAGCAAAGTCGTGAGGATCGTGGATCGATCGCTTGCCCGTGCGACACTGCAGGTGCGGCGCGTCGGGCAATATAGCGATCGCATGACCTCAGTATCGGCAGCCCGTCCCGGGAGTTTAGCGAACTGTTAAGTGTCCCGCGGGATTTTTGCGTAGCCGGACAGGCTGTGAACGCATGTCCAGTTGCGGATTATGCCAACGTGCGGATTATCCACACCGCATCACCCCTGCGTGATGCACACCCTACACGCTTCCTCGCTTCCGGCTAATCTTGAAGTCCTGCGCCCGGCGCCAGATGGCGATGCCAAACCCAAAGCTGAGCATGATAAAGCCGATCCACACCAGACTGATGAGCGGCTTTTCCCGCGCATCGATGAGCACCCAGTCCTCGGGCTCCACCTGCACGCCCTCAAACTCGAGGTTCACCTCCCCGGAATCCACGTTCATGCCTGTAAACGACACCCCGAGGTCCCATGCATCCACGCGGACAACATCGGACAGCACACTCCTATCCTCGGTTATAGTGTAGGTCGGGCGCAACAGGCGGGTTTCACCTGTCGGCTCATGGGTCATCTCTACCAGGGCAACGACAGATATCTCCGACGCAGTTGCCATCTCATCCGGGGCGACATTCGACTCGAAGCCCTCGAACTGGATAACATAGTCACCGTCCGCAATTCGTATCGCCTCGCCACGTTCGAGCGATAGCTGGTTGGTGGCCTCCTCCTCACCTGAGCCCGTGGCTTGCTTTGGCGTCACAGCGACAAACAGATCCTGCTCGGCGTACTTCTTCACCTGTGGATGGCGTATCCACTGATCCATTTCCTCGCTGAAGTAGGCCACGGGGCTGACCGTGAAGTTACGGCCGCGAGGGTCTGTGAACTCTACCTCGTAGGCCGTCCGGCCCTGTTCGATGCTGGTTTGGCCGTGGTACGTCACCTGATAGCCGTTAACCATGCGGGTCTCACCCTTCACGGCCACGAAGTTGGTGCGTGACTCGTTTTGGCCCTGGCCTGCGGCCCCCAACTGCAAGGGGAGCGGACGCTCAAACGCGCTGGACGTGATGATGCCAATCAGCATGATGGCAAATCCGATGTGTGTCACTGCGCCACCAGCCATCCGGGGATTGCCGCGCAGCAGCCGCCACAGGACAGCGCCGTTTCCAAAAAATGCGAAGAGCGACGTGAAGAGCAACAGCAGCAGCAACAGCCCTTGCCCGTAGATCGACCAGAACTCGGTGAGGGAGGTCATGAACCCGGCTTCTGACATGCGCTGTGCCGGAGCGGTCTCGGGGAAGGAAATGGAGTACTCCACAAAGGGCGTAAACACCATCACGGCCAGCGTGACCACTACCGCCAGCCCCATGGGCTTCATCACGGCGCGGTTAATGCTGTCCACATCCATCTTAGTCCACCAGAAGAGCTGTCCAATCCCGACCAAGAACGCTATCACGACGGCCATGGGCAGCGTCCACTTGTTGTAAAAGTCAATCGGCACTGTGGCTGGACTGTCGCGAAACAGGTGCCCGATGATGGGGGAGCTGGTGCCCAGCAGGATGACCGCGGCCATGGCGCACATGAGCATGGCACCACTGAAGATCATGAACTCGCGCGAGAGCGTGTTTGGCTCTTTCTTCGGTGCGGGAAGTTCGTTGTAGCGATAGGCAAACAGTCCAAAGCCGACGACTGCCATTGCCCCGATCCATACGAGCAATTGGCTGGTGAGGCCCAGGTCCACAAACGAGTGGACGGAGAGGTCTGCCAGCACGTTGCTGCGCGTAAGGAAGGTGGAATACACCACCAATATGAAGGCCAGGATGCTAAGGAAAAGAGCGGCCTTGTGGCCATGCCCACTCTTCTTCTGAATAAGCATGGTGTGGAAGGCCGCGATACCCACGATCCACGGCACCAATGACGAGTTCTCGACAGGATCCCAGGCCCAGTAGCCGCCAAACGACAGGGTGACGTAGGCCCAGTAGCCGCCCATGGCGATGCCGATGCCCAGCATGCAGACGGCAAAGAGCGTCCACGGGAGGGCCGGGCGCACCCACTCGGTGTACTTCCGCTTCCACAGCGCCGCGATGGCGAAGGCAAAGGGCACCAGCATCGCGGTAAACCCGGTGAACATCATGGGCGGGTGAATGGCCATCCAGGGGTTCTGCAGCAGATCGTTCAGGCCAGTGCCGTTAGGCGGCACATAATCGGGGGTCGACTGGAAGATGGGCGCATCAGCGAAGCGCTCGGCCAGCATGGCGAAGGGGGAGGAGCCTACAGCAAAGTTACCGAACTGCAATCCGGCAACCATCGACAGCAGGAAGAACTGGCACAGGGCGAACACTGCCATCACCGGGGCTTCGTAGCTCCCCGTGCGCCAGACCACAGCGAGCCCCATGAGGCCCGTGAGCGCAATCCACAACAAGAAGGACCCTTCCTGGCTGGCCCAGGTGGCCGAGAACTGATAGACGAAGGGCATCTCGGTAGACGCGTTTTGGTAGACCAGTGCAAACTGGTATTGCTGCGTCACGAACAGGTACATGAGCAGCCCGAATGCCGCTATCGCTGCTGTGGCAGACACGCCCCAACTCCACCGGCCTACTGATTTCCAGGCGATCTCGTCTGCACTCCACTGAGCCTCCCGCACATACGCGAATCCGGCCAGGAGGCAGGCTACAAAGCTGGTCAGGACAAGCAGTTGCCCAACAATCCCAAGCATAAAATTCGCGTTGTAATTACAAGGGCGAAAAAGGACAATTGTGCACGTCAGATAGGCGCACGGGT
>CAYFRR010000030.1:5261-22981 GCA_964345505.1 uncultured Rhodothermales bacterium | reverse complement strand
GCGGTAAGGGCCGGCCATAACAGAAACGCATCCAAGCGTGTGGCGAATGCAGGCGCATCGGGGGATGTCTGCAGCAGCCAGTAGAGCAACAGCAGGTAGCCCAGGCTGTCCAGCGCCAGCAGGCCGTCACCGAATCCCGCCGCCAGTCCAGCGGCGAGCCCTCCCGCCAGTGCGAGCGGCGCGCAGCCCACCAGCCACAACGTCCCCCGCGACCAGCGCACGGCGGGCGTAATGAGGCCTGCTTGCCAGTCCCCCTCCCGGTCGGGGTAGTCCGCCAGCAGTGTAGCTGCCCACACGAGGGTCAGGCGGTAGCCCCCAAGGGCAGCGACTGCCTCATCAAGAGGGAGGTCCGCTTCGAGGGCGGGGAGCAACACCACCCCGAGCGTCCACACGCCAGCGACGATCACGGGCTTAAAGCTCCCCAGACCCTTCAGGCGCGTGCCCCAGAGGGTGGGCAGGACGTAGGCCAACCCGGCAACTGCCAGCAGCAGGCCCACCGCCACCGTCGCTGCCTGCAGGAAGGGCACCATGGCAAAGGCCACGACCAGTAACACGCCTGCCGATACCTTCAGCGCCCCACGATGCCGCTGGGCCCAGGCCATGCGCTCGGGCTGGTTGATGCGGTCTTCTGGCGCGAACAGGCCAAGGCGGTCGATCTGATAAAGGCCGGCCACTCCACAAAAGGCCAGCACCAGCAGCGACAGGGACGGCGCTATGTCCAGCAGGGCGAACGTGCCTGTCTGCAGGGCTACCGCAACGAGCCCGGCCAGCACGCCCGAGTACCGCAGCACGCGAGGCATGGAGGCAGGCATCAGGCAGCGGTATCGGGCGAAGAGGAAGGCGCCGGCGTCATGCGCGGATAATCGGCGGCCCGAGCTTCTACGAACCGTCCATCCTCCGACACGAACCGGTGTTCGGCTATGGTAAACGTATCGTCGGCGACGGTGATCAGGTTGAAGTAGTTCGTGGCCTGGTCCGCCCCCCGGCCACGGTCGCTGGTAGCGGTGCCCGCGCTTGCAATCACGAGCTGGTGGGCCTGGTCACTCAGCGTGACGGGTTCCACGTGGGAGATGTGCAAGTGGCCGCACAGTACCAGGTCTACGTTGTGGGCGATGGCCACCTCCAGCGTGCGCTGCGCGTGACGCGCCAGGTCGTGCCCGCGCTCCATCTTGAGCGTGATCAGGTGATGATGCACCACCAGCACCTTGAACACCTCCGGGGGCTGGTCGGAGAAATACCGGCTGATGGCGGCCCGCTCGTCTGAGCCGATGGTCCCGCCTTTGATCGTGTAGCCATGGGCCGAGTTGATGCCCAACACCGCCAGCCCCGGTTGCTCCAGCGTGGGCGTCGGGTTGGAGTCGATGTAACGCCGGAAGCGCGTCAGCGGCGTGCGCAAGCGCTTGATGGGATGCCACCACGGGTACACGTCGTGGTTGCCGGGCACCACCAGGGTCGGCGCCTCAAACGCGCTCAGCAACGCCGCGGCTGCCTTGTACTCGCGTTTCCGAGCGCGCTGTGTAAGGTCGCCGCTCAGGATCACTGCATCTACAGCGGCCGCATTGATTTCCTGCGTCAGTGCCGCCACGATGTCCGGATGCGCAATCCGACCGAAATGCACATCGGAGATATGGGCGAGCCGCATACCAACAGAAGCAACAGCGAGGAGATTACGTGAGGGCGCGCACCGTCCGTCCGGCGCTCTTACAGCAGCAGGTTCATGGGCTCTTCCAGGTGGTGTTGCAGCGTGTTGAGGAAGGCCGAGCCTACCGCGCCGTCCACCACGCGGTGGTCGCACGAAAGCGTCACCTTCATCCGCTTGCCGGGCACCACCTCGCCGTTTTTCACCACCGGCTCATCGCGAATGGCCCCGATGGCCAGGATGCAGGCGCTCGGGGGATTGATGATGGCCGTAAACTCCTCAATCCCAAACATCCCGAGGTTGCTCGTGGTGAAGGTCGCGCCTTCCATTTCAGCGGGTTGCAGCTTGCGATCGCGGGCGCGACCGGCCATCTCGCGGGTTTCCTCTGCAATCTGTGACAGGCCCTTCCGGTCCGCGTGACGGATGACCGGCGTTACCAGCCCTTCGTCGATAGCGACGGCTACGCCCACATGCACCTGGTTGTAATAGCGGATTTCACCTTCTTTCTCGAGGTAAGCACTGTTGACGTCTGGATGCTTACGCAGCGCTGTAGCACAAGCCTTGGTGATGATGTCGTTGAAGGACACCTTCGGGCGGTCCTGTGCCTCCGTCAGTTCATTGAGTTGCTTGCGGAAGGCAATGGTGCCCTCCATGTCGATGTCGATGGTCAGGTAGAAGTGGGGCGCCGTAAACTTGCTCTCCGCCAGGCGGCGCGCGATGGTCTTCCGCATCTGCGAGAGCGGCACGGCTTCGTAGAGGTCTTCGTCGTCGACCGACACCACGTCGCCCGGGCGCTGGTACGCCGGAGCTTTCTCTTCCGTCTCCTCGGCAGCCGGAGGGGCTTCCTCAGCAACAGGGGCCTCCTGGGCAGCAGGGGCCTCCTCAGCAGCAGGGGCTTCCTCAACGGGCGCTGCTTCTTTCGCCTCCAGCGCCTCCTCGATGTCACGCTTGATGATGCGTCCCTGTGGCCCGGACCCGTCAATGGTGGCGATGTCGAGCTCGTTTTCTGAGGCTATGCGGCGGGCCAGCGGGGAGGCTTTGATGCGGCCGTCGTCAGCTGCTTGCGCATCGTCTCCGGCAGGTACGGGTTCTTGCTGCGCGGCGCCATCGCCCGACGGTGCGCCTTCCGCTGTAGCCGGCGCTTCGGCAGTCTCGTCCATCTTGTCGGTATCTTCGTCTTCGGTGGCCTCGGCACCGGCGGCTTCAGCTTCCCCGTTCGCAGCGTCTTCCCCGGCACCGAACTCTTCCAACACCCCAGAGATATCCTCGCCTTCATCGCCCAGCACGGCAATCAGTCCACCAATGTCGACGGCGTCGCCTTCTTCCACTAACTTCTTCAGCAACACCCCGTCATCAAAGACCTCCAGGTCCATCGTGGCCTTGTCTGTCTCCACCTGGGCAATCACGTCACCCGCGGAAACCTGCTCGCCTTCGTCGGCCAGCCAAGCCACCAGCACCCCTTCCTCCATGGTGTCGCTCAGTTTGGGCATGTCAACGGGAATGGCCATAAGTCGGTTGGTCGTCTGTAGGAGGATCGGAAAGGGGGCAGTACGGCGCTACACAGCGGCCCGGACCGCGGTTAGACTACTTGGGCGAGCAGATTCGCAGTGCAGCGTACGAGGCCGGATCACAGGTACATCACGTCGCGGCAGGCCTGGTAGGCATCGTCAGCCTGTGGCATGTAGTAGTCCATCAGATTCTTCGCATACGGCGCCGGCACATCCTTCGCGGTGATGCGCCGGACCGGGGCGTCCAGGTAGTCGAACGCGCGCTCCTGGATCTGGAACGCAATCTCGGAAGAGAGGCTGGCAAACGGATTGCTTTCGTCGATGATGACGCAGCGGTTCGTCTTCTTGATGGATTTGATGATGGTGTCCAAGTCCAACGGACGGATGGTGCGCGGATCGATGATTTCCGCCTGATGGCCGTCCTCCGCGAGCCGGTCGGCCACTTCCTGCGCGATGTAGTAGTCCTTGCCGTTGGCCACGAGGGTGACGGCGTCCCCTTCGCGGGCAACGTGCGCTTGGCCGATCGGGAGCACATAGTCTTCTTCGTCCGAGACTTCCCCCTTCAAGCCGTACATGCGCTCGCTTTCGAGGAAGAGAACCGGGTCGTTGTCTCGAATGGACGCCTTCAGCAATCCCTTACTGTCGTTAGGCGTGGAGGGCGAGACCACCTTCAGGCCGGGGATGTGCGCGTAGAACGACTCTACCGAGGTGTTGTGCGTGGCCGCAAGTTGACCCGCCGCCCCGTTAGGCCCACGAAACACGATAGGGAAGCTGAACTGCCCGCCCGACATGTAACGGATCTTGGCGACGTTGTTGAGGATTTGGTCGAAGGCCACGAACGAGAAATTCCACGTCATCAACTCAACGATAGGACGCAGGCCGTTCATGGCGGCCCCAATGCCGAGTCCGGTGAAGCCGTTCTCAGAGATGGGCGTATCCACGACGCGCTTGGGCCCGAACTGGTCGAGCATGCCTTCGCTCACCTTGTACGCGCCGTCATATTCGGCTACCTCCTCCCCGATGAGGAAGATGTCTTCGTCGCGTTCCATCTCCTCGGTCATTGCGGCGCGGATGGCCTCTCGAAACTGAAGTTCTGCCATGGGTGGGTGTGGGGTGAGTCAGCAAGAAAAAGGGATGGATGGGGCAGGTTACGCCAAGAAGGGATAGTCGTCTTGGGAGTAGACGTCCTCGTAGATGGCCTCGAGGTCAGGCAGCGGGCTGTTTTCGGCAAAGTCGATGGCGTCCAGCACCTGCTGCTTCACCTCTTCGTCGATTTCGTCGAGCGCCTCGTTGGTCGACAGGTCATGCCGCACAAGGTAGCTCTTGAGGCGGATGATAGCATCCTTACCCTTCTTCTGCTCCAGCTCGTCTTTGGTGCGGTAGTTGGCCGGGTCACTCACGGAGTGGCCCTGATACCGGTACGTCCGCACTTCGACAAACGACGGCTGGTTCTCGCGCGCCATCGCCACGTGGTCGCGCATGGCTTTGGTGACGCTGAAGACGTCCATGCCATCCACAATGGAGGCCGGCATGCCATACGGTACGGCTTGCTTGCAAAGGTCCGGGTCTGCAAACGCGCGGTGGACAGACGTGCCCATTGCGTATTCGTTGTTTTCGATGACGAAGACGATGGGCAGGTCATACAACCCCGCGAGGTTCGCGGCCTCATGCATAGCGCCTTGCCCTACCGCGCCGTCCCCGAAGAACGTGAGGCATACCTTCCCGTCGCCGCGATACTTGTGCGCGAAGGCGATCCCCGTGCCTACCGGGATGTGCTGCCCCACAATGCCGTGCCCCCCAAACATGCGCTTCTCTTTGCTGAAGAAGTGCATCGAGCCGCCCTTCCCTTTCGAGCAGCCGTCCTTCTTTCCGAAGAGCTCGGCCATGCAGGCGTTCGGATCGATGCCCATGGCGAGCCCCATGCCGTGGTCGCGGTAGGCCGTAATCACGGTGTCTTCGCCCACGTCAATCGACTGCATCGCGCCGGTCGACACTGCTTCCTGCCCGATGTAGAGATGGAGGAAGCCCGAGATGTTCTGCTTGCGGTACATTTGCAGCGAGCGTTCCTCAAAGCGACGCTGCAAGAGCATGTTGCGGTAAATCGTCAGCAGGGTGTCGGTATCGAAGCCCAGTTCTTCGTGCCCGACGGTACCGCCGCGGTACACCTTGAACGTTTGCTCAAACTCCAATGCGTCTGGGAGATCGAGGGGGTCGGGCCGCGCGTCCTCGTTTTGCGGCTTCGTGAACCCTTCGTGTTCCTCAGAAGCCTGCGCATCTTTCGTGGCGGTGGTAGAGGTCTCCTTCGAATCGCTTGCCATAGAGTGGGTACGTCGTCAATCAGGGGAGCAGAGGCAATGCACGTGGCGGGCCACAGAAAGCATCGTTTCTATTCGAGGCTACAGGGCAAGTTTCTGTTCAGACACCGCGGGGACTGCCCTGAGGTACTGTCATCAAGTTTTCTTCAGCATAGGAAATTCGGCTGCCAAATGCCGACAAATGCCGAACGAAAAAACGGTGAGTGTCGAGCGAGGTCGCGCGTCGGGTCGTTGTAAATCAGCCCCGTTCCTCCTACTTTCAAGATGACTCGTTCCGTTTCTCGCTTCTCGACGGCCGCCCCGTGCCTTCCTCCGACGCCACCTTGTTCGTCGTTCCGACCTACAATGAGGTCGAGAATATTGGCGCGTTGCTGACGGAGACCCTTCGGCTGCCAGACCAGGTGCATGTGCTGGTGGTAGATGACGCCTCGCCCGATGGCACCGCTGACCTGGTGGAGGGATACCGTGACGCCCATCCCGACCGCGTGCATCTCCTGCGCCGCGACGGCAAGATGGGGCTGGGCAGCGCCTACCGCACCGGGTTTCGGTATGCGCTGCGGCACGGCTATCCGTTGATCGGGGAAATGGACGCCGACCTCTCCCACAACCCGGCTGACATCCCAGACCTGACGGCCCCGCTTCGCGCAGACGCCGCGGACATGGCCATCGGCTCCCGCTATGTCGGGGGGGTGCGCGTGATGAACTGGCCCTTGGGGCGACTTATCCTCTCGTACAGCGCCGGCATCTACACCCGGGCCATCACCCAACTGCCGGTGTGGGACGTCACGGCTGGCTTTGTGTGCTATCACCGACGGGTGCTGGAGGCCCTTGATATTGATCGCATTCGGTCTACCGGCTACTCCTTTCAGATCGAAATGAAGTACCGTACCTGGCGCGCTGGCTTTCGGGTCGAGGAAGTGCCTATCGTCTTTACGGAGCGCACAGAAGGCCAGTCCAAGATGAGCAAAGCGATCGTGCGGGAAGCAGCCTGGAAGGTGTGGGAACTGCGGCTGCGCGACACCATCGGCCGGCTGTAAAGTGTAACGCGTCGCGTGCCGATGCCACCGCTTTCCACGCATCTTCCCATTCGGCCCCTTTCTTCTGTATGAATGCCTGCTATTTTTATAAAGCGATCCCAGTAGGCCCCCTCGTACCGCCTGCAACGCCAGAGCCTCTGCTTACACACACCACCGACCTGAACCGCTGCGGCAGGCCCCGCGCAGCGCCCCTTCTTCACCTATTCACGCATGCCCATGGCTTACACCAACCTCACGCCGCCCTCCACCGGCGAGCAGATCACGCTTGCCGACGACGGCACCCTGAACGTCCCGGACCACCCGATCCTCCCGTTTATCGAAGGGGATGGCACAGGGCCCGACATCTGGCATGCCGCCCAGCACGTCTTCGAGGCTGCGGTTGAGAAAGCCTACGGCGGCGACCGGTCCATCGTGTGGTTTGAAGTCTTTGCCGGCGAGAAGTCGCACAAGAAGTTTGGCGAATGGCTCCCCGATGATACACTGGCGGCTATTGAGGAGTACCTGGTCTCCATCAAGGGCCCACTGACCACGCCCGTTGGGGGCGGCATCCGCTCGCTGAATGTGGCCCTGCGGCAGAAGCTCGACCTCTTTGCGTGCGTCCGCCCCGTGCGGCACTTTGCTGGCGTCCCTTCACCGGTGAAAGAGCCGGAAGCCGTGGACATGGTCGTCTTCCGCGAGAACTCGGAAGACATCTACGCGGGCATCGAGTACAAGGCCGGGACGGCTGAGGCCCAGCAGGTGATCGACTTCCTGCAAGATACCATGGGCGCCCGGTCCATTCGCTTTCCCGCGACAAGCGGCATCGGCATCAAGCCCATCTCGGAGGAAGGCACGAAGCGGCTCGTCCGATCGGCCATTCGGTATGCAATCGATGAAGGGTCTGAGAGCGTCACGCTCGTGCACAAGGGCAACATCATGAAGTTCACCGAGGGCGCCTTCCGCGACTGGGGCTATGAGGTGGCAGCTGAGGAGTTTGGCGCAGAACCGCTCCATGGCGGGCCGTGGCACGTGATTACCACCGACGACGGGCAGGAGATCATCATCAAGGATGTGATTGCCGATGCCTTCCTGCAGCAGATTCTGACGCGCCCGGCCGAGTATGACGTGATCGCCACCATGAACCTGAACGGCGACTACGTCTCAGATGCCCTCGCGGCGCAGGTAGGCGGCATCGGGATTGCCCCGGGCGCCAACATCAACTACAACACCGGCCAAGCTATTTTTGAGGCCACGCACGGCACCGCGCCCAAGTATGCCGGGCAAGACAAGGTCAACCCCAGCTCCATCATTCTCTCCGGTGAGATGATGTTTCGGTACATGGGCTGGAATGAGGCGGCCGACTTAATTGTGACGGCGCTGGAGAAGACCATCAGCCAGAAGCGGGTGACGTACGACTTCGAGCGGCAAATGGACGACGCCACGCTGCTGAAAACGAGCGCGTTTGGCGAGGCCCTGGTCGAAAACATGGGATAGCTACCACGTCTTCCCATGCCCTGATGAGCCCCTGCCCGGTCACCGGTCGGGGGCTTTTTCATGTCGGTCCGTCGCGTGCTGGGGCCGTGACGATACAGCAACACCTCCGGTGCGCGTGCGGCGCCGGCCGCACGTCCCGGAACCGCCTGCGGCAGCGCGACTCTACTTTTGCCCCGCGGTCCTCATACAGATGCTGTTTTACTATGCCCACGCGCACGACCACGTACACAGACGATGGGTATCTTATCGCGATTCACATGGCCAAGTCCGTTTCCACGCGCGACGATATTGAGCGGGCGCATCATCAGTTCATCGTGGACCACTGGCCGAGCTTGGCCGCAGCGTCGTTTCAGGGCTTCAAAACGTATGGCGCGGGCGCCATCATCGTGAAGAAGCGCGGCGATGATACAGCCGATGCGGACCACCCCTTCCCCACCTACCAGGTCTGGTTTGCCACCCACCTGAACGATTGGCTCACGGCCGCGCTGGATACAGCGGTGGCGCAATGGCTGGACGACCAGTTTCAAACGTACGACCCAAACGAGGCCGGCCTCTACGTTTTCTTCGACGAAGCGCTGGGCGCCCGCCCGTACCTGGTCGAAGGTACGCCGGCCCCGCCGGCGGCTTTCAAGGCGTCGCGCGCGGCATTTAATTAGAGGGCGGTTGGGCTTTGATGGGTGGGGGCGCTGTTCTGTCGTCGTTCGAGGGTGCGACGCAGCGCGCTGCGTCGCACTACGGACAATCGAAGAAGAACATCAATCCGTTAGCCCTACGCGCTGGAAGATCGTATCCACGTTGCGCAGGTGCACGTCGGTGGTAAACGCTCGGGTGATGTCCTCCTCCGACAGGTGCGCTGCCAGCGCCCCGCTATCGCGGACGATCGACTCGAACGGCTCGCCCGACTCCCAGGCCTGCATGGCCAGGGGCTGCACGAGGTCGTAGGCCGCCTCCCGGTTAAGGCCCGTTTCCACGAGCGTCAGCATGAGGCGCTGGCTGTTGTAGAGGCCATACGTGCGCTCCATGTTTTCCCGCATGTGTTCGGGGAAGACCACCAACCGCTCCATGATGCCCGCGAACCGGTGCAGCGCGTAGTGCAGCAGCGTGGTGGCATCCGGCAGGATGACGCGCTCCACCGACGAGTGCGAGATGTCGCGCTCGTGCCACAGGGCGACGTTCTCATACGCCGACACCATGAACCCCCGCAGCAGCCGCGCGCAGCCGGTGATGTTCTCGGAGCCGACCGGGTTGCGCTTGTGGGGCATCGCCGAGGACCCTTTCTGCCCGCTCCCAAACGACTCTTCTACCTCGCGGACCTCGCTGCGCTGCAGATGCCGCACTTCCACGGCCATCTTCTCCAGCGTCGCTCCAATCCCTGCGATTACCGCCAGGTAATGGGCGTGGCGGTCGCGCTGCAGCACCTGCGTGGAAATAGCCGCCGGCCTCAAGCCGAGGCGCTCACAGGTGAGGCGCTCCACATCGGGCGGGATGTGAGCGAATGTGCCCACGGCCCCGGACAACTTCCCCACGCGCATCTCCTCTGCGGCGCGGACGAACCGCTCGCGCTGCCGCTGCAGCTCGCTGTAGTAGAGGGCCATCTTCAGCCCAAACGTCGTTGGCTCCGCGTGCACCCCATGGGTGCGGCCCATCATGAGCGTGTGCTTGTGGGCGTGCGCTTTCGTGGCCACCGTCTCGATGAGCTGATCCAGCGCGCTGAGGAGCAAGCCGTTGGCCCGCTTGAGGCGCACCATCCAGGCTGTATCCACGACGTCAGAGGACGTCAGGCCGTAGTGCACCCACTTGCGCTCCGGGCCCAGCGTTTCGCTCACCGCCCGCGTGAAGGCCACCACGTCGTGGCGCGTCTCCTGCTCGATAGTGTGGATGCGCTCGACGTCAAAATCAGCATTATCGTAGAGCGTGCGAACGTCTTCCTCGGGGATCACCCCGGTGGCTTCGCTCCACGCCGCACACACGGCCAGCTCCACATCCAGCCACGACTGATACTGCTGTGTTTCGCTCCACAGATCGGCCATCTCCGGCCGGGTATACCGCGCAATCATCTATTTGCAAAGGGTTGTATGGAAAAGGTTAAGCGCCGCCCATGCATCATCAAAACGTCCCGCGTTTTTGTCGCAAGCTCTTATAGAGCAGCTTCCGCGCGCGGAAGATATGGGCTTTCACCGTGCCGAGCGGCAGGTCCAGCTCTGTAGCAATCTCGTCGTAGGATTTCTCCTGCTGATGGCGCAGCACGATCACCCGGTAATACTTCGGCGGCAAGTCGTTGATGGCTTCCTGGATAAGCTCGCGTCGCTGGTCGTCTACCACGTGCTTGTCCGGCCGGTAAGTGACGTCCGGCAACTCCATCTCAAGCGTGCCCTCCTTCGTCTTCACCGGCTTGTGGATGGAGCGCGTTTTCAGCTTTTTCTTCCGCAGGTAATCAATCGCGTGGTTCGTAGCAATCCGGTAGAGCCACGTGGAGAAGGCATACTCCTCCGAGTAGGAAGGCAGCGCGTTGAACGCCTTGATGAACGTCTCCTGTACGAGGTCCTCCAGCTCCTTCTCGTCCCGCACCATCTTGCGGATGTGATAGTACAGTGCGCGCTGGTATTTTTCCATGAGCGCGGTGTAGGCACTCTCGTCACCGTCGAGCGCCCGGCGCACGTATGCCCGGTCCTGTTCGCTCGATTCGGATGGAGAAGACGCGGGCGTCGACTGTGACATGCAACCGGGTACGTACTTCAACACAAAATAAAAATGGCGCCCCGCTGGGACGTACGTCGTTGGCGAAGATAGAAAAAACGGGACGGCATCGCTAATCTTTTCTTTGGCGCGAGGGTCTTCGCAGCCCCTGATCTCATCATGCATAGAAAGGCCCGCACCAGAACTGTCCGATGCGGGCCTCGACTGCGGCAGAGCAGCCGTGGTGGGTGGAGAGGGTACCGCGGACGCTAAAACGTCTCGAGGTACCGCTCCAGCTCCCAGCCCGAGACGGACGCAAGGTAGTCGGTATACTCCAGCGTCTTGGCCTCGATGAACTTCTCACTCACGTGGGACCCGAGGGCGTCCAGGATCACGTCGTCCGCCTTGAGTGCTTCGATGGCACGCCCCAGCGTCGACGGCAGCGTTTCGATGCCGCGCTCGATGCGATCCTTTTCGGTGAACCCGTAGATGTTTTCGCGTACCGGTCCGGGCGCTTCCATGCCCTGCTCAATGCCGTCCAAGCCCGCGTGCAGCATCACCGCCAGCGCGAGATACGGGTTGCAGGAGGGATCGGGCGAGCGCAGCTCGACGCGGGAAGCGGCAGGTACCCGGGCGGCCGGCTTGCGCACCAAGGCCGAGCGGTTGACGTCGCTCCACGCTACGTAGATGGGTGCTTCGTAGCCGGGCACGAGGCGCTTGTAAGAGTTCACCGTGGGGTTGCAGATAGCCGTAATCGCTGGCGCGTGGGTCAGGATACCACCGAGGAACTGGTAGGCCGTGGTGCTCAAGTTGAACTCGTCGTCATCGTCGTGGAAGGCATTGCTGCCGTCCTTAAACAGGGAGATGTGCGTGTGCATCCCTGAGCCGTTAATGCCGGCGATGGGCTTGGGCATAAACGTGGCATGCACGCCGTGCAGCTCCGCAATCGCGCGAACGACCGAGCGGAACGTGGCAATGTTATCGGCTGTGGTGAGGGCGTCGGCGTACTTGAAGTCAATCTCGTGCTGCCCCCGGGCCACTTCATGGTGGCTGGCTTCCACTTCAAAGCCCATGGCCTGAAGGGCGTAGATGATCTCCGCCCGGATCTCCTGTGCCATGTCCTTCGGGCCCAGGTCAAAGTACCCGCCCGCATCGTGCGTCTGCGTGGTGGCGCGGCCCGCAGCGTCCTTCTCAAAGATGAAAAATTCCGGCTCCGTGCCCGCATTCATTTCGAAGCCCATGGCATCGGCCCGGGCAATGGCCTGCTGCAGCACATAACGGGGATCGCCTTCAAAGTAGTCCCCGGTGCTGGTGTTGATGACGTTGCAAATGAGGCGTGCCGTGACGGTGCCATCCGACCGGCGGCTACGCCACGGTAAGGTCGTAAACGTCTCGGGGTCGGGCTCCAGGCGCATATCGGATTCCTGAATGCGCACAAAGCCCTCAATGGACGATCCATCGAAGTAAATGCCTTCACCGAAGGCCTTCTCTGCCTGATCGGCTGGGATCGACACGTTTTTGACGGTGCCGAGGATGTCCGTAAACTGCAATCGCAGAAACTGGACGCCCTCTTCTTCAATGGACGCTAAGATGTCTTCCTTGGTCATCGTTGAAACCTGAGTGGTTGGTTGGGATGATGCGGGTGAGAATGCGTGCTACGGGCGGGACCGTCGGGGTTACGGGGCTGGCAGCTCGGCGTTGTCGTAGGTAAATAGCTCCATCGGCTCAGTAGCCACCGTGCGCGTTTCCTTGAAGGTGCTGAGCACAATGCTGGAGGAGGTCCCGCCCACGCCCGGCAGGGCCTGCAGACGCGCCAGCAGGCGCTCCAGCGTGGTCGTATTGCGCGTGCGGACTTTGAGGATGTGCGACCCATCCCCCGTGATGGAATGGGCCTCCAGCACTTCGTCCATTGGGGTCACCGCCTCCACGAAGGCCGGATAGTGCTCTGAGCCGTCGACGTTGACGCGAATGAACGCCGTGATGTCGTATTGCAGGCGCTTAGCATCCACAATGGCTGCGTAGCCCTGGATCACGCCAGCGGCTTCCAGTTTGCGCATCCGCTCGCTGGTAGCCGGAACGGAAAGCCCCACCACGTCGGAGACGGCGTTGCGCTTCATGCGGCCGCGCTCCTGCAGGAGCTCCAGGATTTTAGCGTCGATTTCGTCGATTCGGTCCATACGGTAGGGATTGCGTTATTTTATTTGATGCCGAACATAGCCTAATTTTTTTAAGTCGTCAAGGTGAATGGATTTGATTTCACATAATTACAACAGACCGGGTGGGCAAGGATTCCTGTGCCTCCTTCCCTGCGCGTGCCCCGTGCTTCAGGGAACGGATGAAGGGAGGGCGCTTTTGTAGCCTGTGCTGCGCCATCCGGATACTGCATGGTACGCGGCAGCCCTCCGGGCCCGTAGCTCAGCGGTTAGAGCAGTCGACTCATAATCGATTGGTCGGGGGTTCAAATCCCTCCGGGCCCACCTCCATTCTCTGCAAACCCTTTTGTGGTAGGGGATTGCGCAATAGCAGGTAAAACGACGGGTAGAACACAGGGGCCGCGTTCTACCTGTGATCCACGTTTCTCCACGTCCGGAGTCTCCGAGGTGCCCCTAAGGCCCCCCGCCTTCGTCTTCAGATCGCAGCGCGATCTTACGCTCAGGCTAACGGCTGTGAAAATGACTCCGCCCGTTCCACTCCCACACCCCCACACTCCCAAACCCAACTGCAACCCACCCGAAGCGTCTCGGTTAAGCGGTCCTTGTTTGACCTTCTGCCGTCAACGTTTTTATTCCCATGCCCGATGCTTCGTCCTGGACCGTCCACAAGTTTGGCGGATCCAGCCTGAAAGATGCCGATCATGTGCGTCATGTGGCCCGCCTCGTCGCCGACCGTGGGCCGTTGACCGCTGTGGTGGTGTCGGCGATGGGCGGGACGACGGATGCGCTGCTGACGCTGGTGGATGCGGCAACCCCGCTGCCGGAGCGGCTTGCTGTGCTCGACGCGCTGGCTGAGCGTCAGCAGGCTGCTCATGAGGCGCTGCTCTCAGGAACCGCCGCCCAGGGCGTGGCCGCCGCGCTCTCGGCTGATGTCGAGACCATGCGCACGGTGCTGCGCGCCACCGAGGTGCTCGGGGCGGTGTCCGAAACCGCGGAAGCGCTGATCGCGGGGGTTGGCGAGCTGTGGAGTGCCCGGCTACTCACCGCCACCCTTGCAGCGGACGGCGTCAAGGCCACATTCCTGAACGCGCGCGACGTGCTCGTCGTGCGCCACGAGGCGATGGGGCCCGTGGTGGACTGGGCGACTACCCGCGAGCGCTTTGACGCGTGGCGCGCGGAGACCGATGCCGAGGTTTTCGTCATCACCGGCTTCATTGCGCGCACGCCCACGGGCGCGCCGACCACCCTGGGGCGCAACGGCAGCGACTTCTCCGCGGCTATCTTCGCGGCGCTACTGAAAGCGCAGGAGCTGCACATCTGGACGGATGTGGACGGCGTCATGACGGCGGATCCGCGCCAGGTGCCCGACGCTCAGCGCCTGAGCGTCCTCTCCTACCCTGAGGCCATGGAGCTGGCCTATTTCGGCGCCAGCGTCATCCACCCGCAGACGCTCGCGCCTGCGTTTGACCGGACCATCCCGCTCTACATCCGCAACACCTTCGATCCGGAAGACCCCGGCACGCGCATCCATGCCGCGGGCGATGCCGAGCGGCCGGTGAAGGGCTTCGCGGCGATCGACCACCTGGCGCTTATCAACCTCGAAGGCTCGGGGATGATGGGCGTGCCGGGCATCGCACGGCGGCTCTTCAGCGCACTGGAAGAAGCCGGCGTGTCGGTGATGGTAATCTCACAGGGCAGCTCCGAGCACTCCATCTGCTTTGCCGTGCCGGACGCCCAGGCGAACACGGCGCGCGAGGCTACCGAAACGGCGTTTTACGCCGAGCGGCATCAGGGCAAGGTGCAACCGGTGCAGGTCACCCACGATTGCAGCGTGCTGGCGGTGGTGGGCGATAACATGGCCGGCACCCCGGGCATTGCGGCCACCTTCTTCGGTGCGCTCGGGCAGGCCGGCGTGAACGTCCGCGCGATGGCGCAGGGCTCATCGGAGCGCAACATCACGGCGGTGGTCGACAGCAAGGACGCCACCCGTGCGCTCCGCGCCGCCCACGCCGGTTTCTACCTCTCCAATCATACCCTGTCGGTCGGCATCATCGGGCCGGGCAATGTAGGCCGCGCGCTGCTGGATCAGCTCGCCACCGAAGCCGAGCGCCTCCGCACCCAGCACCGCATCGACATCCGCGTGCGCGGCATCGCCGACAGCCAGCACATGCTGCTCACCGAACAGCAGTTGAACCTCGCCACCTGGACCGAGGCGCTGGGCGACGCGTCTACACCGGCCGACCTCGAAGCCTTCGCCGATCATATCCAGACCGATTATCATCCCCATGCGGTGCTCATCGACTGCACCTCCAGCAGTGCCGTAGCGGGTCGCTACGAGGATTGGCTGAAGCGGGGCATCCACATCGTCACCCCGAACAAGAAGGCCAACACTGCGCCCCTGCCCGCCTACCGCACGCTGCACACGGCGCGGCGCGGCGGGTCGGCACGCTACCTGTACGAGACGACGGTAGGCGCCGGGCTGCCCGTCATCCAGACCCTGCGCAACCTCGTCGAAACGGGCGATCGCGTCCTTGCGATTGAGGGCATCCTCTCCGGCACCCTCTCCTACCTCTTCAACGCGTTCAATGGCGAGCGAGCTTTTTCGGAGATCCTGCAAGAAGCCAAGGCCAATGGCTTCACGGAGCCCGACCCACGCGACGACCTCTCGGGCATGGATGTGGCGCGCAAGGTGGTGATCCTTGGCCGGGAGATGGGCGTGGATGTCAGCCTCGAGGATGTGGAAGTGGAAAGCCTCGTACCGGATGCCCTCGTCAATGGCCCGCTGGCTGCGTTCATGGCAGGCTTGCCGGCGCACGACGAGACGATGACGCAGATCTTGCGGGACGCGCAGTCGGCCGGGCAGGTGCTGCGGTTCGTCGGCCGCATCGACCACACGGGGGCCGCCACCGTGAAGCTCGGCCGCTACGATGACACCCACCCGTTCGCCCGTATCCACCGCACGGATAACATCGTGCAGTTTCGGACCGCCCGCTACCGCGAAAACCCGCTCATCGTGCAGGGTCCTGGCGCAGGACCGGCCGTGACGGCTGCCGGCATCTTCGCCGACCTGCTGCGCATCGTTCAGTCCTGACCCGCCTCTTCTTCCCTCAGCTACCCCGTTCCTGCTCATGAACGACGGCCTCCCCTCCGAAGCAACCGCGCGCTCCCCCGGATCCATTGGCAACGTGGGCGTCGGCTATGATGTGCTGGGCGCTGCGTTTGACGCCGTGTTTGATAAGGTGCGCGTGGAGCGCATCGTCTCACCCACGGTGGAGGTCGGCACGATTACGGGCACGGTTACCGAGTTGCCGCGACAGCCGAAAGCCAACACCGCCACCAAAGGCTTGCTTGACCTCGTGGCCGACCGCCACCTGACGCATGGCTTCCGCGTGCACATCCACAAGGGCATTCCCCTGAGCTCGGGCGTGGGCGGCTCTGCGGCCTCGGCGGTGGCGGCCATGAAGGCAGCGCAGGTGCTCGTGGATCCCCCACTCACGGACGATGAGGTGCTGCGTTACGCGCTCCAGGGCGAAGCCGTAGCCAGCGGCGCACTCCACGGCGACAATGTGGTGCCGATGCTGCATGGCGGGCTCGTCCTGACGCGCAGCCTGGACCCGCTGGATGTCGTCCCCATCGCGGTGCCCGACGGCCTCTACGCTGTGCTCGCGCATCCCAACATGCAGATTTCCACCCGCTCGGCCCGCGCGGTGCTGCCCCAGGCGTTTCCGGTGGAGGCCATCGTGCAACAAACGGGCAACCTGGCTGCGCTGATTGCCGCCTGCTTTCAGGGTGATTTCCCGCTGATCGCCCGCTCGCTGGACGATGTACTCATTGAGCCGTACCGAGCGCGGCTCATTCCAGGGTTTGACCATGTGATGGAAGCTGCGCGGGAGGCCGGCGCACTGGGAGGCTCGATCTCAGGCGCGGGCCCGAGCGTGTTCTCCTGGTGCGCGACCGAGGCGATCGCCGAACGTGTGGGAGCGGCCATGTCGGAGGCGTTTGCCACCGTCGAACTGGACGCAGATATCTGGACGGCTCCGGTGGCCAGCGTGGGGGCCCGGCGGATAACCGATGGTTCATCGGAGGAGGCGTAGCCCTTTCTCAAGCCGTCAGCCCTTCACTGTAACTTCGCAGCCACCTTTTCGTCTGCAGAGCATGTGTGCCTGCTTTCTCTTCAATTGCTCTCCGCTGCTATGTGGTCTACCCGCCTTGCTCCCCTCGCACTCCTGATTGCCCTTCTGTGCGGGTCCCTCCTTGCGCCCGACGCCCACGCTCAGGGCCGTGAAACCCGCGAGGCGGAGCCGTTCACATCCGTCGGTTTTGCCATCTCCGGTACGCTCTATGTTTCTGAGGGCGAAACTCATGTTGTTGAAATCGAGGCCGATGAGGAAATCCTCGAATTTATCGAAACGGTGGTCGAGGACGGACGCCTTCGGGTCCGCAGCACACAAGAAACCAGCTGGCTTAGCTGGTTGTGGGGTGGGAATGAGCGTGAGGTGACAGCCGACGTCTACGTGACGATGCCCTCCCTGGACGGCGTATCGGTCGCAGGATCGGGGGACGTGATTGTGCAGGATACGTTCACCAGCGACCGCCTCTCCGTGGCGATTGCCGGGTCGGGCGACATCGACATGCCACTGCAGGCTTCCACCGTATCCGCGAGCATTGCCGGCTCAGGATCGATTAGCCTTCGTGGCACCGCCGAACGTCTCTCGGCGAACATTGCCGGCTCAGGAGACGTGCAGGCTGGGGACTTGCAGGTGGAACGCGCAGAAGTACAGATTGCCGGGTCCGGCGACTGCTATGTGCACGCACGCGATCAGCTAAGCGCCAGCATTATGGGTTCGGGTGATGTGATTTATGCCGGCAACCCGGAGATCGAACGCGGGATATTGGGGAGTGGAGAGGTCCGTGCCATG
>CAYFRR010000030.1:0-5161 GCA_964345505.1 uncultured Rhodothermales bacterium | reverse complement strand
GCAACCCGGAGATCGAACGCGGGATATTGGGGAGTGGAGAGGTCCGTGCCATGGATTGAGCAAGGGGCGAGCGCTGTACACGGGCTGTACGCGGGATGGAGCGAGACGCGCCGGGAGGCGTAACTTGAAAACCTACGAAGCCGGACTTTCCCGTCCGGTGACGGCCCGCAGTTCCTCTCGCCCCACCGCTCCGCACCTGCATGCACTTCGTTAGCACCCGCGATACCGCTCACCGCGCTACCCTCTCCGAAACCCTCACCCGCGGACTCGCGCCCGACGGCGGCTTGTACGTGCCGGCGGACTTTCCATCGGTAGATCCCCGTGACGTGCCGGAGGACTCGCTTCCGGCGATTGCCGCGCACATGCTGCGGCCCTTCTTCGCCGGGGATCCGTTGGCCGACCACCTCGATGCACTGTGCGAGGACACGTTCGCCTTCCCTATTCCGCTGCGCAACCTCGGGCGGCAGACGGCCGTGCTGGAGCTCTTCCATGGGCCGACCGCGGCGTTTAAGGACGTGGGCGCGCGGTTTCTCGCCAGCGCCCTCTCCTATCTGAACGAGGACGCCGATCAGCCGCTGACCATTCTGGTGGCGACATCTGGCGACACCGGCGCGGCGGTCGCGGCTGCCTTCCACGGCAAGCCCAACGTGGAGGTGGTGGTCTGCTACCCGAAGGGCCGCGTCTCCGACCGGCAGGAGCGGCAGCTCACGGGGTGGGATCAGAACGTGCGGACCGTGGCAGTCGCGGGCGACTTTGACGACTGCCAGCGGCTCGTGAAAGCGTCCTTTCAGGATGATGTGCTGTCGCGCGAGAAGCGGCTCTCCTCGGCCAACAGCATCAACATTGGGCGGTTGCTGCCGCAGCTCACCTACTATGCGGCGGCCAGTCGGTGGTACGCTGCGCGCCACGGCGCCGTACCCGGCTTCATCGTGCCCTCCGGCAACCTCGGCAATGCCGTAGCGGCGCTCTATGCGCGGGCCATGGGGAGCCCCATGCGGCCCGTGGTGATGGCCACCAATGCGAACCGCTCCGTGACTGATTTCCTCGCGGAGGGGAACTGGAATCCGACACCGACACAGGAGACGCTGGCCACCGCCATGGACGTAGGCGATCCCAGCAACATGGAGCGCCTGCGCCACCACTGGCCCACCATCGACGCGGTGCGTGCGGAAGTGGAGGCCCACCTCGTCACGGACGAAGCCATTGAATGTGAGATTCGCCGCGGCCCCTCCACGTGGGATACGGTCTGGGATCCGCACACGGCCACGGCGGCAGCGGTCCGGGAACGGGTCGACGAGGCCCACTGGATCCTCGTGGCCACCGCCCACCCGGCTAAGTTCGACACGGTGGTCGAGCCGCTCATTGAGGAGACAGTGCCAGTACCGGATGCGCTGGCAGCCGTCATGGCTCGGAGCACACCGGCGCCCGTTATCGAACCGACGATGGCGGCCTTTCGGCGTTTTGTGCTGTAGCGCCCCTTGGTAGACAGGGTGCTGCTCCACACGCACCGGCTATATGAAAACGCCCCGACCGCCAAGAGGCAGCCGGGGCGTTTGTATGGGTATTGCTGTCTGGTTCATGCGCTAACCGCCGGTGAAGGCGTTGCGCAACGTTAGGAAGCTTCGACGGACTCGGTGGCGCCGTCGCCCGAAGAGGCGCGCTCGGCGGCCGTGAGGATATCTTCCTCCTCGTCCTCTCCGCCAAGAGCGGCCTGCAGTTCGGCCAGCTCCGTCTTGGAGCCCACGACCACGTCGCGGAAGCGGCGCTGCCCCGTCCCTGCCGGGATGAGGTGCCCCACAATGACGTTCTCCTTGAGGCCGTACAGCTCGTCCTTCTTTGCAGCAATCGACGCCTCGGTGAGCACCTTGGTCGTCTCTTGGAAGGAAGCAGCCGAGACCCAGGACTCCGTGGCCAGCGCGGCTTTTGTGATGCCCAGTAGGATAGGCTCTCCCACAGCAGGCTGCGTGTCGCGCACCTGCACGGTGGGCAGGTCCTGACGCTTCAGCTCCGAGTTTACCTCACGCAGTCCACGTCGGCTCACGACGTCGCCCAGCGAAACGTCAACCTCGCCTTCAGCAGCGCCGCCTCGGTCGGTCACGACAAATTTGTCGTAGAGCTCGTCGTTTATTTCCTCAAGGACGAACCGGTTGATGTTGTCGTCTTCGAGCAAGTTCGAGTCGCCCGGCTCCACCACGCGCACCTTCTGCATCATCTGGCGCACGATGGTTTCGATGTGCTTGTCGTTGATGTTCACGCCCTGCAGGCGGTAAACCTCCTGAACCTCGTCCACGAGGTACTCCTGCACGGCCCGGGGACCCTTGATGGCCAGGATATCTTGCGGGGAGATCTGTCCATCGGACAGCTCCTCGCCAGCCTGCACGTAGTCGTTTTCGTGCACCAGGATGTGCTTCGAGAGCTTCACCATGTAGGTGCGCTCATCTACACCATCCGGGCTGGTCACAATGACCTCTTGCGAACCACGCTTCCGTCCGCCGTACGAGACGTAGCCTTCAATCTCGCTGACGACCGCCGGCTCGCTTGGCGTCCGGGCTTCGAAGAGCTCCGTCACACGTGGCAGACCACCCGTGATGTCACTCGTCTTGGCCGTCTGACGCGGGATCTTAGCAATTACCTCGCCGGCCTGCACTTCGTCCCCTTCATCCACCTGGATGCGGGCGTTAACCGGCAGCGGAAGCTCGCGCTGGCCGCTATCAGTCTCGACCACGATGGCCGGGGTCAGGGAGCGGTCGCGGCTCTCGGTGATGACCTTCTCTTTGTAACCGGTCTGCTCGTCCGACTCTTCGCGGAAGGTAGTGCCTTCAATGATGTCTTGGAAGGCAATCGTTCCGCCAAGCTCGGAAAGGATCACACTGTTGTACGGATCCCAACTGGCCAGCACTTCACCCTTCTCGGCCTCCTGGCCGTTCTCGGTGAGCACTTCGGCGCCGTAGGGGATCACGTAACTGGTCAATTCGCGGTTATCCTCATCAAGGATGCGAATCTTACCCTGACGGGCGACCACCACGTCTTTCGGACCCTCGTCGTCTTCGAGTGTGACGGTCCGGAGGTTTTCGTAGTCCACCGTGCCGGCAAACTTGGCCTGGATGGTGCTTTCGGATTCGATGCGGCTGGCGGTACCACCAATGTGGAAGGTGCGGAGCGTCAGCTGCGTGCCCGGCTCACCGATCGATTGTGCAGCCACGACGCCGACGGCTTCGCCCACCTCCACCATACGTTGCGTGGCGAGGTTGCGGCCGTAGCACATGGTGCACACGCCGCGGCGGGCTTCACAGGTCAACACGGAGCGAATCTCCACTTCTTCGAGGTTCGTCTCCGCGATCTTGTCGGCCTTCTCTTCGTCGATGAGCTCGTTGGCCCCAACGATGAGCTCGTCCGTAAACGGATCGTACACGTCGTGCAGCGACACGCGGCCCAGGATGCGGTCGGCCAGCGGCTCAACGACTTCCTCGTTGTCCTTGAGGGAACCCATCGAGATGCCGCGGAGCGTGCCGCAATCGTCGACCGTCACGGTGACGTCTTGTGACACGTCGACCAGGCGACGCGTGAGGTAACCAGCATCGGCCGTCTTGAGGGCCGTATCGGCCAACCCCTTGCGGGCCCCGTGGGTGGAGATGAAGTACTCCAGTACGGAGAGGCCTTCCTTGAAGTTGGACAGGATGGGATTCTCGATGATCTCACCCGCGGAACCGACGAGGCTCTTCTGCGGCTTGGCCATGAGGCCACGCATGCCGCCGAGCTGCCGGATCTGCTCCTTCGAGCCACGCGCGCCGGAATCGGCCATCATAAAGATGGCGTTGAAACCTTCGCGGTGCTCCTTCAGCGTGTTGAAGAGCACCTCCGAGACCTTGTTGTTGGTGCGCGTCCAGATGTCAATGACCTGGTTGTAGCGCTCGTTGTCGGTGATAAAGCCCATCTCGTAGTTCGCCTGGGCCTTGTCGACCTCCTTCGCGGCGTCGTCAATGAGCTGGTGCTTAGCGTCAGGCACGACGATGTCGGACAGCGAGAACGTAAGCCCCGCGGTCGTCGACCGCTCGAAGCCCGCGCGCTTAATGTCGTCGAGGAACTTGGCCGTCTTCGTAAAGCCGGCCTCGCTCAGCACGTTACCAATAATTGGACGGAAGGCCTTCTTCGTCAGTGTCTCGTTGATGAAGGGCAGCCCCTTGGGCACCATGTCGTTGAAGAGTACGCGCCCCACAGTGGTGTCGATGATTTCGCCATCGACCCGGACCTTGACCTTGGCGTGTGTCTCCACGATGCCCTGATCATACGCCTGGCGTACCTCTTCCAGGCCGTAGAACCGCTTGCCTTCGCCTCGCCCGCCATCCATCGGCTTGGTGAGGTAGTAGAGGCCCAGGACCATGTCCTGCGTGGGCACGGCGATGGGTCCGCCGTGGGCCGGGCTTAGGATGTTATGGCTGGACAGCATGAGCACCATCGCCTCCAGCGCCGCCTCATGGCTCAGCGGCACGTGCACGGCCATCTGGTCCCCGTCGAAGTCCGCATTGAACGCGGTACAGACGAGCGGGTGCAGCTGGATGGCCTTTGCCTCTGTGAGCACCGGCTGGAAGGCCTGGATGCCGAGGCGGTGCAGCGTTGGCGCACGGTTAAGCAACACCGGCCGCCCTTCAATGGCTTTCTCCAGGATGTCCCAGACGTCGGCCGTCCGGCGGTCCACCACCTTCTTGGCCGACTTCACGGTCTTGACGATGCCGCGCTCGATGAGCCTTCGCACGATAAACGGCTTGAAGAGCTCGACGGCCATCTCCTTGGGCAGCCCGCACTGGTGGAGCTCCAACTCAGGGCCCACTACAATGACGGAACGGCCGGAGTAGTCGACGCGCTTCCCAAGCAGGTTCTGGCGGAACCGCCCGTTCTTCCCCTTCAGCATGTCGCTGAGGGACTTCAGGGCGCGGTTGCTGTCTGAGCGGACGGCATTGGCTTTGCGGCTGTTGTCGAAGAGCGAGTCGACCGCCTCCTGCAACATGCGCTTCTCGTTCCGCAGGATGACCTCGGGCGCCTTGATGTCGATGAGGCGCTTGAGGCGGTTGTTGCGGATGATGACGCGCCGGTAGAGGTCGTTCAGGTCACTCGTCGCGAAGCGGCCCCCATCCAGCGGTACAAGTGGGCGCAGCTCCGGCGG
>CAYFRR010000029.1:4178-23007 GCA_964345505.1 uncultured Rhodothermales bacterium | reverse complement strand
GGGCTACCGCCTCGCGCGTTACCTTTCGTAACGCCTCGGTCGAAAGCCCAAAGCGCGGATCTACCTCCCCGATGCGATACGTGAGCGGCGCGTCACACGCCACATCAGGCCTTGCCCCGGTGCCATCCTGGGCTACACCCGTCCCAGCCACCCATAGCCCAGCCCCCAGGCCCGCGACACTCAGCAAGATGTAGAATAGGATGTGGCGCATAACACAGGATAGAATGCACAGGACGCGCTCATAAGAACAAAAAACGTTCCGTGGGGAAATGACAGCTTCGATACACGTCTCACGGCCGAAGCCTGCCACCCTACAGCGCTTCACTCGTTGAGGAAAATATACGTATTTACAAGCACTTTTAGGAGATCTATCTTATGTCAACAACAGCGCAGGCAACCCTCGGCGGTGGATGTTTTTGGTGCCTGGAGGCCGTATACCAGGAAGTGGCCGGAGTACAAAAGGTCGTCTCCGGATACGCCGGTGGGCACGTCGAGGACCCTTCCTACCGAGCCGTATGCAATGGCACCACGGGGCATGCAGAGGTCGTGCAGGTGACGTTCGACCCGGAGGTGATTTCGTTTCGGGAGCTCCTGGAGATCTTTTTCGTGATTCACGATCCCACGCAGCGCAATCGCCAGGGCAACGACGTGGGCCCGCAGTACCGCTCCATCATCCTCTATCATAACGACGAGCAGAAGGCCATTGCGAAAGAAGTGATGGAGGAGGTCAATGCTTCCGGCGCGTACGATGCCCCCGTCGTTACAGAGCTGACCCCGCTGGACACCTTCTACCCGGCCGAGACCACGCACCAGGATTACTACCAGAACAACGCCTGGCAGCCCTATTGCCAAGTGGTGATCAAGCCGAAGCTGCGGAAATTCCGGGAGACGTTTAAGGCCAAGCAGAAGGCATAGGCAGCCGGAAGGCGGCTACCACCTTCGGCTGCAATGTAACAACGCTGTACCTCGCGTTACTTTTAAACAGGGGTCTGCGGCTACATTGGCCTACCTGTACAGTACATCGCTACCAGGTGTGGACGGTGCGCTGGGACGGCTGCTTGCCTTTCCTGTAGCGGCGCAGCATCTATTCATCAAGGCTTTGCCATGACGACTTCCCCACAACATCGGGCTTCCAGCAGCACCACAGGGGCCGGTCCGTCTGCGCTACGGCTGGCCCTTTTCGCTGGGGCCTACAACCATGTGGCGGATGGCGTCTCGCTGACCCTGAACCGGCTGGTGGCGTACCTGGAGGCCCAGGGGGTACCGGTGCGTGTAGTGGCACCTACAACCAACAGCCCCGCCGTGGACCATGCCGGCACGCTCCTGCCGGCTCCCTCCATTCCTGCCCCCGGGCGCTCGGACTATCGCCTCACCTACAGCCTTTCCAGCGACATTGAGGAGGAACTGGCCCGCTTCAACCCCACGCTCATTCAGGTAGCCACGCCCGACCTGTTGGGGCTCCAGGCGCTCCGCCTCTCAAAGCGCTGGGGAATCCCTCGCGTGGCGTCGTACCACACACACTTCAGTTCGTACCTCAGGTACTACACGTTGGGCCTGCTGGAGCCGGCGGTGTGGAGCTACCTGCGCTGGTTTTACAACCAGTTTGAGCAGGTATACGTGCCCTCCCCCTCTATGATGGACGTTCTCGAGAAGCAAGGCTTTACGTCCGACCTTCGCCTGTGGGCGCGGGGGATTAACGTGGAGACCTTCAACCCAGAACAGCGCTCGATGGACTGGCGCCGTAGCCATGGCATTGCCGACGATGAGGTGGTCGTCACGTTTGTGTCGCGGCTCGTCTGGGAAAAAGGCCTCAACACGCTGGCCGATACGCTGCAAACGCTGGAGCGCCATGGCGTCCCGCACCGCAGCGTCGTGGTGGGCGATGGCCCGGCGTACGAAGCCCTGCGTGCTCGGCTGCCCCGTACGATCTTCACCGGCTACCTCAGCGGCGACGCGCTGGGAACGGCGTATGCGTCCTCCGATATTTTCCTTTTCCCGAGCGACACCGAAACGTTTGGGAACGTCGTCCTGGAAGCTGCAGCCAGCGGCCTACCCGCGGTTTGCGCCGACGCCACCGGTAGCCGCTCGCTGGTGCGCGATGGCGAGACGGGGTTCCTCGTCCCGCCCGGCAACACGCCCGCCTTTGCCGAACGGCTCCGGACCCTTATTCTGGATGATGCCCTGCGTCGTCAATTTGGCGAAGCGGCCCTGGAGCGTTCCACAAACTACCGATGGGATCGCGTGCTCGGCCGCCTGCTGGCTCATTACCACGAGGCCGTTGGTCTGCCGCAGCCTGCGCCGGCGCCTGTCTCTCCTGCTCTCTCTGTTGACCACTAACGCCCCCACCCCGTGCGCATTCTTTTTGTATCTCACAGTTTCCCCCCTGCGGGCCGCCCCATGGCAAATGTCGGCGGCATGCAGCGGGTGGCGATGGAGCTCTTCCATTCGCTGGATGGACACAAGGCCGTGGATGTGGAACCGCTGGTCCTGCGCAGCACCTGGCGGTGGACGCCGCTCCTGTCGATTCCCTTCATGGCCAAGGCCATTTTTCAGATTCGCAAGAAGGCCCGCGAAGGCACCATCGACGCCGTCGTATTTTCTTCGATGGTAACGGGCTCGTTGGCGGTAGCCCTTCAGTCGGTGTTGCGCCCTCTGGGCGTGCCCATGACCATCATTGCCCACGGGCAAGACGTGACGTTGCCGTTTTCGCCCTATCAGTGGCTGGTGCCGCGGACGTTCGCGGCGGTTGATGCGGTGCTCCCCGTGAGTACCGCTACGGCCCAGGCCTGCCTGGAGCGCGGCATCGCTCCGGAGAAAGTGACCGTGGTGCCCAACGGCGTAGACCTTACCCGCTTCGACCAGCCCCGGAGCCGCGAAACAGCTCGCCGCGCCCTCATCAAGGGCTTTGGAAACCGGAACGGCCTCCCGCACACCCCTGACGAAGGGCTGCTACTCTGCAGCGTGGGCCGCCATGTAGAACGCAAAGGGTTTAGCTGGTTCATCAACCAGGTGATGCCGTTGCTGCCGGATAATGTGCATTACTGGGTTGCCGGCTCCGGTCCAGAAACGGAAAGCCTCGAAGCCGCCGTAGCGCGCAAGCAGCTGGGCAACCGCGTGCGTCTGTTGGGCCGTATTCCGGAGCGTGAGCTCCGGCTTTTATACCGAGGCGCCGACCTGTTCGTCATGCCCAACATCCCCGTAGCGGGAGACATGGAAGGGTTCGGGGTGGTTATGCTGGAGGCCGGCCTCTCGGGGTTGCCAGTGGTGGCGGCCCGCCTGGAGGGCATCACCGACGTCATAGACGATGGGGTGAACGGTCGCCTGGTGGAGAGTGGGAACGCCTGGGCGTTTGCTGAAGAGATTCTCCGCTACCATCGCCAGCCGGAGCGGCTGCAGGCAGCCGCCGACCGAGCAGCCTCGTACACCGCTGACACGTTTAGCTGGGAAGCGATTGCGCGGCGCTATATTGCGGTACTGCGCACCCTCCTGCATCCCACCGTTCCCGTCTCTGGCGATGGCATTGCCGGCGGCGACGGGGCCTCCGAGCCTACCCTGCTGGATAGTGAGCGCGTGTGGACATCCGGGGGGTAAAAACCTGCGGCTTTCTCAGACAGGACGGCCCGTGAGTGTTGTGGTAGGCTACGTCCGGTACTGCATGTTGTGCTACGTGCTGTACCATCGCGTGTACCGCGCGGTAAGTCAGTCTACCTCTGCAGGGGTCTTGGCCTGTGGCGCCACCTCTGCCCCCGCGCCGTCTCCGGAAACCGTGTTGCGGGTGGAATCCGTCGCCTCCACATCATGCAGGCGCTGATCCCGATCTTCCAGCCACTGTAGCAGTGCCGGCAGAAAGAGGAGCGCCGAGAACAGCGTGGTGCCAATCCCGATGACGGCCAGCACGCCGATGCTGCTGATGCCAGGATGGAAGCTAAGCAGGAGCCCGCCAAACCCGATCATGGTGGTAAGCGCACCGATGGTGACGTGCTCGCCCGTGGAGCGGAGCACGCGCCAGAGCGAGCCGGGCCCCTCATCACGGTAGCGATGCGCGAGGTGGGCCCCCGCGTCGTTGCCGATACCTACCACAGCCGGCAGAACGATCATGTTGTAGAAGTTGAACATGAGGCCGAAGGCCTCCATCACCAGCAGCATCCAGAGCATCCCTACGCCCAGCGGCAGCAGTGCCACCGCAGCCCAGCGGATGGACCCGAAGTTGAGCCACATCAGCAGTGCCACGGCCAGGAAGGTCGCAAAAATCATCCAGGGCGCTTCTTGCTGCAGGAGGCGCAGCATGTCGGCCGCTACAATGGACGTCGAGCCTGCGTGGTACGTGGTGCCGTCTTCAGTAACGATGGCGCCTACCTCTTCCGCAAAGGCCATGGACTTGCGGCCGTCGGCCAGCGAGACGTTCGGGATGATCATCACGAAGTTGCCGATCTCGCCATCCCGCGACTCGAACCGCTCACGGATGTAGTCGGGGACCTGCGATTGCTGAATCGGCTCCGTGGTCTGTGCTGCGCGCCATAGCCGCTCCAGGTCTTCATCATCGGTATCCTGGAGATAGCGGCTGTTCAGCAGGTCCCGGATCTCGGCGATCCGGTTGAGCTTTTCCTGCTGCTGCGCCTCACGCATGGGGAAGCGTTGCTGGAGGCTTCGCACTTCCTCCACCAGCGAGTCATCCCCCCGTTCAGCCTTGCGCTGCTGCACCGCCTCGATCACCGCGTCCGCCTCTTCGGGAGAATCGACCACCACATAGGCCGGATTGCGCGGGCTTGAGGAGCGTTCGGCGCCTCGGATAACGTCGCGCTTCTCTTCATAGGTCGTGTATTCGGGTTCCAGCGTACCGAAGTCGTACTCGAAGCCTACGCGGGGCAGCAAGAGCACCGCAGCCACCACCGCCACCAAGCTGCCCACGAGCACGCCGCGCGCTGCGGGGTAGCGTCGGCCACCGTTGCGGGTCACCTGATACGCGGCGTCACCGGCGGTGAAGTTGAGCAGGCGCCAGCGCTCCAGCACGGCCAGCAGCGCCGGCATCACCACCGTCATGGCCAGCAGGGCCAGCAGGACGCCGTTGCCAGCGATGACGCCAAACTCGCTGAAGCCTTTGAAGTCGGCAAAGTAGAGGATGTAGAGCGCCGCAGCGGTCGTCAGCGCGCCAATGGCGATGGCTTGGCCTGTACCCGCAAAGGTGGTTTCCGCCGCCTCGGGGATGGACGCCCCCTCTGCGCGCTCCTCCGTGTAGCGCCCGTAAAAGTGAATGCCGTAGTCGATCCCCAGCCCAAACAGCACCAGCCCGAGCGTCGATGTCATCAGGTTGAGGCTACCGAAGAGCACGTAGGCCAGCCCAAAGGTCCACGTCAGGCTCATGAGCAGCGGCAGCCCGATCACCAGGGCGAGCACAGGGGCTCGAAAGAGCGAGGTGGAGAGCGCACGGCCAGAGTAGGCATACCCTGCACGAGCCCGGTACGACTTGTACACAAAGTAGAGCGTGACGAAAAGCAATACCGCCAGCACCCCGGCCCCAAAGGAGTTCGTCACATCGTCCGTGATGGTTTGGACCTCCGCGAGTTGTCGGTACAGCCGGCCCGCCAGGGTCACCTCCATATCGCCCGCGTACGTCCGCGGCTCCATATCGGCCACCAGCTCATCCAGGGCCGCGTACAGGTCCTCGATGAAGCCGATGTTAGTTTGCGCCCCCGTCGGGTAGAAGCGCACCACGAGCGTGGTGCTATCCTCAGAGAGAGCGTATTCTTGTCCTACGAGATCATCGTACACGGCATCCAGCGCCGCGATGCGGTCCTCCTCTGCTGCCCCTTCCTCCTCGTCGTCCATGCCAAAGTAGAAGGGGTTGGCCTCCAGCTTGGCCTCCTCAATGAGGTCTTCCAGGTACCACGTGACCTCATCCAGCTCCTCCTCCGTGGCAAAGTAGAGGGTGTTATTCTCCATGAACTCGGTGTCGCGCCGGTACTCCACCCGCGAGAGGTAGGGCTGCTCGCTGGTGCGTTGCAGGTCCAGCGCTCGCGGGATCAAATCTTCAGCAAACGCCTGGTTGGCCTCAAACGAGGAGCTGCTGATGCCCACCGCCACTTCGCTCTCCCCGCCGACTGTTTCCTGCAACCGCTCCAGGGCCTGCACGCTTTCGTAATCTGCGGGAATCAGGTTAGAGAGGTCGGTGTCGATCCGCAGCCCGGAAGCCAGATAAACGCCCAGCGCCGTGGCGATGAGGGCCAGCACCAGCACACCGTAGGCATACTGTACGACCCCCCGGATGAACGGACGCAGGGATTGAAAGAGTCGATTCATAAGCGGAACAGCAAGATCAAAGCGGGGGAATTACATGCAATAGGTAGGGCAGACCGGGCCGATGTTACCGGGCGCCTCCGGAGGGCCGCTGCGGCGCGGGCCGGAGCTCAATGGTACCAAAGTCTACTTCGGACGACGTATCGGTTTCCGTCGAGTCAGTCCATACTGAGATTCCAATAGGCACCTCAGGTGCCGTGCGGCCGAATACGTTCTTGTAATCCTGAACGACGTCGCGCTCAATGGTGAGCCAGCGGTCGCCATGGTCATCGGCCCCAGAGGAGACCACAATCACGCGCAGCCCGGTGAACTCCACCACCGTCCCCACCGGGAGTGTGCTGCTGTAGGTGTACTTGATGCTTCGGGGCAGGCCCAGCCAGTTGGTTTCGAACGTCACGTAAACGGCCGCCCCGGTATCGTTGAAGCCACTGCGGTCCTCACGGGCGGCCTCCGGCAGTTCGTGCGCGCGCCACGACCAGCGAAGCCGCGGGTATTGTTCGAGGTCCCACCGAATACCGCCATGCTCGCCGTTGGCTGGCAGCGACATGCGCAGCGACCGCCCGTCCGACTCGCCCCGCAACATCTTCTCGCCGTCTTCCTCCACAACGTAAAAGCGGACATCGTCGCCCATCTTCTCCTCCATGGACGTGAGGGAGCCATCGCGCTCAGCGTAGCCCCAGTTTTCCGGGACCTCGCCTACCGGTACATCTTGAAAATCCTCCACGATAACGCGCTCCGGCTGCGCCTGGACCGAAACGACAGCAGCGTACAGCATGATGACGGTGAGCAAGGCAACGCGGGCGGTAAAACGGACAGCAGTGAACGGCAGCATGGAGACAAAAGGGCGGAAACGAAGAGCGACGAGTAAATGCGGGGTGGCGCATACACTATATGTTTGTTACAACAAGAGGAGTGCCAAACCTCCGGGGTTGGTCTGGTATTCAAAAGAGTGAGTATTCCCTGGCCAAACGACGAAAAACCGCGGCCGTGCTGAAACGAAAGGCAGCGCTGCGCTACTCACCGTACAGTCTTGATGCACGGGGAGGCGACCGGTGTGCAATTTACTAAACAACGGCCACCTTCATCAGCTGACCGTCGCCGGCTTGGCAGGGCCTTACAGGGCTTGAGGAAGCCGCGAGGAATGCTGATGTGGTCACAAAAAACCAGTGGCCCGTGCCATCAGCCCGTGTTTTCGGCTTTGCTTAACACCAGCGCGGATCTGGGGCCCGGCGTGCGCGTCTTTTTTATCTTCCTGTGAGTCTACCCCTCGTTCTCATGGATCACCTTCGTACGCGAGCCCTCCGGCTTTTACTGGGCACGTTTGTGCTGTACGGCGTGCTGGTGGCAACCCACGAGGGAGAGTTTTGGCCCTTCAGCATCTTTCCGATGTTTTCGCAGGCCGGGGGCGAGTGGTCGCGGGCCGTGGTGCGGGAGGTGGCACGGGAGGATGCCCCCACCGATTGGGAGCCCCTGCTGCGGACGGAGCTGCCGGGCGCGCCGCTGGCGCTCACCGATTACGGCCTGCGCCACGACCTGGCAAACTTTATCGCTCGCACCGAGCACTGGGACGACAGGCGGGTCCAAGGCCTTCGGCGCATGCTCGCCGAACCGCTGGAGGCGCGCTCGTTGCTGGTGTACCGGGTACGGGGCCGTCTCGCCGATGGCGACAACGTCCGGGTCCGCTTCATCCCGTATGCCTACCTCGCCCCCGACACAACCGTCCTGCGCTCTGACCTTCCGTAACCCGCCTTCCGTTTTGGTATGCCGTCTGTGCTTCACCGCCTGGCCGATCAGCTGTTCGACTTTGACCGCCACGAGACCCGTGGGGAGGTGGTCTTCTTTACGCTCTTCGAAGCGGTTGTACTCGGTATTTTGCTGTATCAGCTCTGGAGCTGGGCCTTTTACATACAAACCATCAGCGACGTAGTCCTGCCGCTGGGGCTGGCAAACTATCTGGACGTCACCTTTATGTTTGACAGCGTCTGGCCGTTTGTAAACGCCGCCGCGCTTACGGGGCTACTGCTGGCAGGCTACTGGCGCCTCCACCGGGGCGCCTATGCTGTCGCGTTTGGGCTCTTGTTGCTACAGTATGCCGCGCGCTACACGCTGGGTGAAATCTCCCACGGTACCAACCTTACCGCGATGGTCCTGCTGGCGCTGGCGATTGCGGCGTTGGCCTTTCGTCAGGGCATGGCGCGGCGGCGCTTCGTGCTGGGGTTTGCGTACTTCTACACTGGGCTCGCCTACACGCTGGCGGCGTGGTCGAAGCTGATCGGTACGGGCCCGCACTGGATTGACGGCCGTCACCTGTGGCTCTGGCTCCACGAGAAGGCCATCGACACGCTGGCACTGCAGGGGCAGCACAGCTTCAACATGTTGCAAGACCTGGCCTTCAGCCATTACTATCTGGCTTCTTTATTTCTGCTGGGAGGGTTGCTCACGGAGTTTTTCGCGTGGCTCTTCTGGCTCAAGCCCACGCGCCTCTACGCAGGGCTCGCGCTGCTGGGCATGCACGCTGGCATCTTTTTGATGCTGCACATCACCTTCTGGATGAATGTGGTGCTGCTGGTGTTGCTGACGCTACCGTGGGCGCGGTGGATCGACCAGTGGGTACCTCAGCCTCCGGCGGGCAAGCTGGTCAGTGATCGGGTTAGCTGAAGGCTCGTGAAGGGCTGCTCTTACACCGTTGCACGTCCGCCCTCGAGGGTCGCTGTAAACTTTTGTATATGCACCCGTTCAACGTCTCAGCGTAACATAACGAACATAATCGCGTGGTCTATGGCGCTTCAAACGATACGGAACGAGCTCCTCCGCTATGCTACGACCTTAAGCAGGGTTACCGTGGGAAAAGGGCTCGTCAAGGAGCGCTATATGCGCCGGCGACTGGAGCAGGTGCTTTCTGGCGAAAGAGCTGTGCGAGAGCCGGAAGAGGTGTTAGATGACGTCGTACTTTCGCTCACCTCGTGGCATGCGCGCATCGACATCCTTCCCCTCACGTTGCTCACGCTCGTCGAGCAATCTGCCAGGCCCGCTTCCACTGAGATCTGGATGACGGAAGAAGACCTTTGCCTGATCCCAGCGCGAGTACATTCTGCCTTTTCAAGCCTCGGCGTTACCTTCCGGACATCAGAGGACTACCGCTCGCACAAGAAATGGCTAAATGCCGTGCAGGAGCGGAGCGACCACTTCGTCGTTACAGCAGACGACGACATCATTTATCCGCGTCACTGGCTGCGGTGGCTGATGAAAGATCACCGTGACGACAGACGGGTCTCTGTCGCGCATCGGTGCCATCGCATGACGTTTGACGCCTCAGGGGACGTCGCACCGTATGCGGAATGGACGAAGGATGTCCCTGCATATGGTGAAACCTCGCCGTCCTTATTCGCCACGGGTTGTGGAGGACAGGTGCTACATCAGCGCTGGCTCCCTAAAGATGCGCTGGAGCCTGATCGGATTCTTTCCATTTGTCCTAACAGCGATGACATTTGGTTAGCCTGCGCCTTAGCAGCAGCCGGCGTACCGAGGATGCGATCCAACACGTACTTTCCCCTCTTAGAGATCAGTGGATCGTACGATGCCTCCTTGCAACAGTACAATGATCAAACCGGGTACAAAAACGAGCAGTTGCAGGCCACAATGGAGGCCTTTGGTATTGGACCAACGCATTTTCAGGAGTAACGACCGTCACGTTCTGATATCATCGGGTGAGATCAGGTATTCCTCTAAAGAGACGGCGTAGCCTCGTTGTAGTGTTGTCTACTCATTCAGCATCAGCACTGCGGTGAGCCGCGTCGTGCGCACGTTCAGCCTGCTCCGATACCTGCACCGTACTCTCTATATTTACCTTGGGCCGCTCCTGATTTGTGAGGTACCAGTACACCGGTAGCGACAGGAAAAAGATGAAGTTCACGACTTTGCTCAACACCGTTTGCGTGAGCAGCAAGCCCGCCAGGGCGGCCTCCGGCACCCCCATCGTGGCTGACAACTCGAGGCTCACGCCCACGAACAGCAGGTCCCGCGAGGGAATAACGGGGATGCGGTCGGTGAGAATGAATAGGGTGAGCAACAGTGCCCACGTCGCCATCGGTGCATCCGGAAGCACCACCCACCACATCGCAATCCACAGCACGTACCCAATGAAGAAGCGTGCGCTATGCCAGCCGCCCATCCAGGCAATTACAGCAGGCGGAAAGCTGAAGACCGTACCTCTAAACTGCACCAGCAGCGAAATGATGAACGCGGTTATCACAACAGTGCCAAAGGCATACCAGCCCCACGTCCCACTTAACCACGGATCCAGCAGGCCTGACAGGGCCAGGCCAACGAGCATCACGACTGCCGTGCCTACCGAGCTCAGCGACGACATGATGAGGTTGTCTTTGATCGCTTTCCAGAGGCGATCCGCGGGCTCGGGCACCGCCTTGCGTGCCCAGGCGAGCAGGTACACCTCACCGGAATAGCCCATGACGTCCGCATTCAAGGCGCGTTTGCGGAGGAAGGCATACAGCAACGCCAACCGGCTTTTTTTCCATACCCGTCGGTAGATAAACATCTCGATGACCGGGAGCCGCACGTAGGCAATGGCCCAGAGCACGTAGAACCAGGGTTCTGTGGGGATGGAACGCGCCACATCGCCCCACCCAATGGCGGCCAGTTGGTAGATCAGAAAGCCAATCACGCCGGCCGTCAGCGCGTAGCGCCCGATCTTTAGCACCCGCTGCCCCTGCGGCGTACGGGACCAAGCTCGCAGCGAGCGGCGCAGTGCGCGGAAGTACGTAGCGAGGGTGGGCAAGGGGGAAAGCGGGGCGTAGAGGCCAGGAATCAGAAGAACCGTGCCGCAAAGGGCCAGCCGATGAACCGAACAGCCCGTGGCTTGTGCCGCTGCCGCTCAGGTTCTGCTCGAGCCGCAGCCGATGGACGCTCTCCCGACCACTCCCCGATGGGGCCTCCACACGGAATCCTTATGCCAGCCCGAAATTGCGTTTTCGCTTAACCTCCGATTCGTTTATTTTGCGGCTACGTTGTCTTCACCGAGCCGCACCGGAGCCCCTCACCTGCTTATGAATACGTACGAATCGCTACAAATCGGAGACTCCTTCACGTTCGACCGCGTCCTCACGCGGGAGGATGTCGACACCTTTGCCGACCTCACCGGCGACGATAACCCCATTCACGTGGATGCGGACTACGCGGCGGATACCCAGTTTGGCAAGCCGATTGTGCATGGTGTGCTTCTGCTGGGGATTATCTCCAAGGTGCTGGGGCGCGACTTCCCGGGCTACGGCAGCATCGCGGTTGCCATCTCCTGCCGTTTTCTCCGCCCTGTGGCTGTGGGCTCGGAGATCACGGTGGAGGTAAAGATCGCCGAGAAGATCGAAAAACGGAAGCACGTGAAGGTGCGCATCTACGTGTACACCGGCGGCAAGATGGCGCTCGGGGGCGAGGGCACGCTCATTCCCCCAACGGACGACGGCAAGGTTGAAATGTAGTCCGCCACTTCGGCAAGCAGTTAGCGGCCGGGTAGCTTCAAGCGCCGCCCCGCCTCGATGCGTTCCTCCAGTCCCACCTGGTTGATAATTGCCAGGTCCTCGGCCGACAACCCGCGCGGCAGGTCGTCGGGCACGAAGGCGCGGAATGGGGCCGAGCGGTCGGTAGTCACGAGCTGCAGGCGGTCGGGCTGAATGTTGAGGATGCCGGCGTCGCGGAGCTCGTCGAAGCTGCGCATGGCGCCGCGGAAGCGCGGCGCGTAGTCGGAAAAACGCTGGCGCAGCGTGTAGCCAATGAAGGCGTAGACGTTATCGCCGTACTCGATGAAGTTCGACTGGATGCGGACATCCTGCCCATCCTGCGTGCGGCCGTCAGCGATGACGTTGTACGCGCGCTGGTTATTGATCTGCAGCCCCCCCTCCTCCACCACCGTGAGGCCTTCCTGCTGGGCGAAGTTGCGGCCGGCCTCTCGGGCCGTGCTGGCGTTCTGCGCAAACGTAAAGACCATCACCGCGTCCTCGTCGTTGCTTTGCATCACCACCTGCCGCGCCTCATTCTGCGTGCGGAAGTTGGTTGGCACGTTAAACCGAAAGGCGAGGTCTGGGTGATAGAAGACGTCCTCGTCTACAAAGCCCTGGCGCGGGTTCTGGCCCATCACCGTTCCGGCCACGGCGGTCAGGTAGCGGTCTTGCTCGTCACGGCGTTCTTCAATGCCGCCCAGGCGCTCGCGCCACGCGCGGTCAAGCTCCGGGATGCGGCGCTCCCGCTCCCCTGGATCCGGGTGAGTAGATTGCCAGGCCGGGATCCCACCTCCCGCTTGCTCGGTGATGCGGGCCAGCGACCGGAAGAAGGCGCTTCCCTCGGCGCCATCATAGCCGAGGCGCACCGCATATTCTACGCCCAAGTCGTCCGACTCCCGCTCGTTGTCACGGCTGTAGCTGAGGAAGAAGAACTGCGCCGCCGTACTGCCCAGCCCCAACACCATCTCGCCGGCCGTTTGGCCCAGGAACTCGCCTGCAGCTACACCGCCCACCAGCAGGCCGATCTGGGTGAACTGCTGCGTCACGGCCCGGGCTGAGGCATGCCGGGCCGCTACGTGGCCGATCTCGTGCCCCAGCACCACCACCAGTTGGGCCTCGTTGTTAAGGTGTGTGAGGAGCCCCCGCGTGACGTAAATGTAACCACCAGGTAACGCAAATGCGTTTACAATCGGGCTATCCAGCACGCGAAAGGTGAACTCCGTCTCCCGAAACTTCTCCGGCGTGTCGGGGCGGCGCATATGGCTTTCGGCGAGCGCGACCTGGCCCAGACTATCGACGTAGGCCACCACGGCTTCGTCATCGTAAACGCCAAACTGCGCCTGGATCTGCTGATCGGCCTCCTGGCCCAGGCGTAGCTCCTCCTTCCAGCTGTAGGCATAGGCGCGCTGACGCCCCGAGACCGGGTTCTGCTGCACCACACAGCTTGCGGTTACCAGCGCAAGGATAAGGGCAATTACAGCCGCGGCGACGTGAGCATACCGCTGCTGGCAAATCACGGATGATGCGTGGCATAAGGACATAGCGCTTGAGGGGATCAGCTATGGAGAGGGGGCTGCGTTAGGAGGCGGCGGCAGGCGTGACGACCTGACCCGCTTCCACCTGTATAACGCGGTGGTCGGGCGCATCCAGCGATACCATCCCAGCAAACCGCTTCGGATGCGTCGCTGTAACAAAGCTCTGCCCGATGGCATCGCTTTCGAGGAGTGTTAGAAAGGCTTCCGAACGCTCAGGATCCAGCGGGTCGAAGACGTCGTCCAGCAGAAACAGCGGCGCCTCATCGAGGCGCTCATACAAGTAGAAGTACTTAGCCAGCTTCAGCGCCATCCCAAACGTGCGATGCTGCCCTTGCGAGGCATAGCGGCGCACCTCCAGGCCGTTGAGTTCGAACACCAGTTCATCACGATGGGGCCCGATGAGCGTGAGGCCCCGGCGCCGCTCGTTGTCGGCCACCCGGTCCAACTCGTCGCGGTAGGCTTGCTCAATGTCGGCGCGGGTGGTATCAGGCGAGAGCGGGACAATGGTGTCGTACGTAATGGTCGGCCGCTCCGCGACGTCCTCAATGCGGCCGTAGGCCTCCGCCAAGAACGTAGCAAAGTCAAGCAGAAACTGATGCCGCATGTGGATGACGCGGCTGCCCAAGCGCACAAGCTCGGCATCCCACGAGGCCAGTACGCGGGCATTGGCCGGGCTGGAGCTCCGCCCGATCTGCGAGAGCAGCTCGTTGCGCTGCTTCATCGTGCGGCGGTATTGAATACGATCTTCGAGGTACGCCGCCTTGGCCTGGCTGATGATGTTATCCAGAAAGCGGCGCCGCTCGTCTGGGCCTTCGGCGGTCAGCGCCTGGTCATCGGGCGAGAACGACACCACCGGCAACATTCCTACGATCTCGGAGAGCCGCTCCAGTGGGGCGCCGTTCACGAACACCCGCTTGCCTTCCCCCGGCACGTAGGCCAACCGCACGCGGAGCTCGCTCCGGCGCGTTCCACTAAACTGCCCTTCCACTTCAAAATGGGGCGCGCCTTGCTGCAAGACGTACCGATCGCTCGATGCGACGAAGCTTTTGGTGAGGCATAGGTAGTGAATGGCCTCCAGCAGATTGGTCTTGCCAGCTCCGTTCGACCCAAAGATAAAGTTGATCCCCGGGGCGAAGGCTACCTCCGTGGCATCGTGTGCCCGGAAGGTGAGGAGCCGAAGGTGGTTGAGTTGCATGGACGGCCGGCACGGCTTGAAAAAGTGCGAAGGGTCTCAACGCGGGGGCGACAACCTTCGTTCGGATCAGCTACGGCAGGCGGGCTTTGCTTAACAAACGCAGGAGGTTAGACTGGACTTTTTCACTGCCTGCGCCTACACTATCAGATCCCTGCCATCTACACACTGCTCCCATGATTCCTCTGCTGCTCGCCCTGCTGCTGGGCGTGCCTTCGTTTGATCTTGGATCTGCAGTTGTCGCCCCCGAGACCGATGACTGCGAGGCCCTCTACACGACCCTCAGGGAGGATCCACCCGCGGCGACCGATGCCTACTTGGCCCGGGCCGATGAAGCGTTGCAGTGCTTCGGCGCGCCCACCTCCGACACCGCGCTGCTCGTTTACCGGCTGCACCACCAGCGAACCGGTCAACTGGTAGATGCCGGGCGATGGGGTGAGGCTCTTCATACGGTAGACGCTTATTTCGAGCGCTTCCGCTCGTTCGCCGAAGATACAGCCAACTGGGACTACCGCATGCACCAGTGGCGGGCCTATATATACTTTTTCACGGGCGATCTCCTGCGCGCCGCCAGTGCCTATGCGCGTGCGCTGCCCCATGCCCGTACGTACGCGCCGCAACACGCAGCGCTCATCGCTGGCGAAGTCGGCCTGATCTACTACCGGCTTGGAGACTATGCCCGCGCCGGGCGTTATCTGGAACGCGGGTTCGATCTGATGGATGAAGCCGACGAGCAAGGCACAGAGGAGATGGACAATGTCTTGCTGCGCCTGCGTGGCACGCAGGCCGCGCTGTTGCTGGATCAAGCCCAAATGGCCGTGCCCCTTGACACTGCACGCGTGGAGCAAGCACAGGCTGTAGTCGAATCGCTCCTTGAGCAGATCGACTACCGGCTGGATCACCACGAAAGCATTTCGTCGTTCCTGCGTCTGGGCCAGATCGCTCGCCTCCAGGGCGACTTTGCCGCGGCCGAAGACCACTTTGCAACGGCGCTTGAAGCCGCCCGCCGGCAAGAATCTGCGCAACAGGCGTCCGTCATTAGTACTGAGCAGGCACGGCTGTACCTCGATCAGCGCCGCATAGGCGCGGCGCATGAGCGCTTGGATACCGCCGAAGCCCGCGCCACACCGACAGACTACAGCACGCAACGCGAGATCGCGCTTCAGCGAGGCCGTGCGCACTATGTTGAGGGCAGCCTGGCTGCCGCAGTGCCGCATCTGGAGGAAGCCATTGGGCACGCGGAGGCCGAGCGCAGCGCGTTCCGTGCGACGGAGTGGTCCTCGCTGCGGCCGGAATGGCACGACCCGTATCGCCTCCTGGTACACGTGTATATGGCCATGGGCGAGCATGAGCAGGCGATCGCGACGCTGGCCCAGACGCGGGCTCGCCATCTGTACGACCTCCGCCTCCAGACGCGTCTGCTTGAAGAGCTTCCGGTAGACGAGCGCGTGCACTTTGATGCGCTCACGGATGAACTGGCTCAGGTACGGCAGGCGCTGGCGGACGCAGTCCCCGCGCAGCGGCTGGAGCTGCTAAACGAGGAAGCGCGTCTGGTGGCTGCGCGAGACACCCTGGTGGAGCTGGAGCAGCTCCCTGCTTCGCTATCCATCGATGAACTGCAGCAGGCCCTCGGCGCTCGCGATCAAACCTTGCTTTCGTACTTCCTCACCTCCCCATCCGACCATGTCGCCGGCTGGGACGAAGCCCGTTCGCACGTCTTCCTGATCTCAGCAGATACCGTGGTAACCGCCCCCGTTCACACATCGAATGAAGAGGTCCGGCGGTTGCTTACGGAGGTGTCCCCCCTGCTCACCGAGGGCAGCGACGCCCTAACCCTCAATGCCTCCGCATTTGCATTGGCGCCCTTGCACGAACTGTACCGCCTGCTGGTCGCGCCTGTAGAGGCGCATCTCTCCGAGAGGGAGCGGCTGGTCGTGATTCCCGACCGGGACCTGTTTGCGCTGCCGTTCGGCTTGCTGCTATCGGAACCGGCGCCCCGCTTTCAATATGCTGAAGCCCCTTTCCTCCTGCGCTCCCATCCCGTCTCTGTTGAAGTAGCCGAGCGCTTGCTCCTTCCAGACGACCAGCCCCAGCCCCTGACGGAGGTAGACGTCCTCGCGTTGGGGCGGTCGGCGTTTGATGAAGTTTCCGATCCTGCCCGCCGTACGGAAGCGGCCATGCCTCAGCGGGCCAGCCTCGCCCCCCTCCCCGCCGTCCGTGCAGAACTGGCAAGCATTCGCTCCCTCTTCCGCTCAACACTCACCGCGCTCAATGAGGAGGCGACTGAGCGCGTGCTCATGGAGCACATCAACCATGCGAAGATCGTCCATCTGGCATCTCATGTGGAATTAAACGCTGCCTATCCGTTCAACAACTCCATTTTTCTATATCCGGATGAAGACGACCCCAGCGGGAGGCTGGACGGGCAGTTTACCCTTTCGAAGCTGGGCCAGCGCGATGTGCCCGTCGACCTCGTGGTACTCAGCGGCTGTGACACCGCCCGCGGACCGCTGCGGGCGGGCGAGGGCATGGCCAGCCTGCAGATGGGCTTTCGCGCGCTGGGGGTGCGCAGTTCGCTGGCCACGCTGTGGCTCGTTGACGACGAAAGTTCAGCCACGCTCATGGAGCACTTCTACCGCAACCTCCGCGAGGGCCAGACGAAGGATGTAGCCTTGCAACAGGCCCAGCTGCAGTTTCTGGAGGATGGCCGGGGGGGGCACCAAAGCCCATTCTTCTGGGCGGCGCCCGTCCTTTACGGCGCACCGGGGGCGGTGGAGTTGAGCCCACAGACGCTCCTGCCCGGGTGGACCTTCGCTCTGGGAGGCGCCCTCTTCCTGTTCATCATCTTTTTTGCCTACCGCCGCCGCCCGCGGTCGCTTTCTACATGAGTACCGCCCTCTTCGATACCCTCGCTCAACTGGCCACGGAGCAGCGCAACCCGCACTCCATGGCGATCGATGACGCGTCAGTTGAGGAAGCGCTGCATATTATTAGTGCAGAGGACCACCTCGTGCCGATCGCTGTGCGTCGCGAAATCCCGTACATCGCCGCCGCGGTTCGTCTGACCGTCGACGCGTTTGCGGAAGGCGGGCGCTTGCTGTACGTCGGCGCTGGCACAAGCGGACGCCTGGGCGTGGTGGACGCCTCCGAGTGCCCCCCTACCTTTGGCACCCCGCCGGACATGGTGCAGGGGCTCATCGCTGGCGGAAAGGAGGCCGTCTTTCGGTCACGTGAGGGGGTGGAAGATGTAGAGAGCGCCGGCGCCGAGGCGCTGGAAGCCGTCGGTGTTGCGTCGCGCGATGTGGTGTGCGGCATTGCCGCCAGCAGCCGTACGCCCTATGTGCTGGGGGCGCTGGCTCATGCCCGCGCGGTGGGCTGCGCCACCTTGTTTGTCACCTGTGCTCCGCGGGCCTCTGTCGACGTGCCGGTAGATGTTGCCATGTGCCCGGTCGTGGGACCGGAAGTCATCATGGGCTCCACCCGCATGAAAAGTGGCACCGCGCAGAAGCTCGTGCTCAACATGCTCACCACCGTCAGCATGATTCAGCGCGGAAAGGTCTATGAGAACATGATGGTGGATCTCCAGATGACGAGCCAGAAGCTGGAAGAGCGGTCGAAGCGCACCGTGATGATTGTGACGGACCTTTCATACGAGCAGGCCTCTGCGCTCCTTGAGCGCGCTCAGGGGCACGTCAAGACAGCCCTGGTGATGCATCTGGCCGCGGTGGACGCCAAAGAAGCCCGCCGGCGCCTAAAGGCCACAAACGGATTCGTGCGGGACGCGATCGGCGCGTAGGCGCGCTAAACGGCGATCTACGGCGTTTCACGTGAAACATCAGAGCCGACCCACAGCTTACAGGCCTGTACGGGCGCACGGCCGTGCGCCCCAACGCCCCTGATGAAGCCAGGAATCTAATAGCCGGGGCTGCAGCCTCGCTCGTTGCGCCCCACCGCTCCAACAAAGCCGGGATCTCAAAGCCAGGCAATCGCCCGGATGTGTGGTGGAGAATGTTTCACGTGAAACATCAAGGCGCATCCAAAGCTCACAGCCCTGTACGGGCGCACGTTCGTGCGCTCAAAGCCCCAATGACGCCGGGAGCCCAAAGCCGGGCAACCGCCCGAATCTATGGCAGGAAACGTTTCACGTGAAACATCAAGGCGCTCCAAACCCACCAGAGATGGGCCGATATTGACAATATAGTACGGGCGCCCAGCTGTGCGCCCCAGCACCAAGCCGGCAGCTATTCTTTTCACGTTCCTTACGGCTTTACCCGGACCCGCCTGTTTGGGGCATTGTA
>CAYFRR010000029.1:0-4078 GCA_964345505.1 uncultured Rhodothermales bacterium | reverse complement strand
ATTCTTTTCACGTTCCTTACGGCTTTACCCGGACCCGCCTGTTTGGGGCATTGTAAAGCGCATTGTGATTTTGCCGTTGGCCAAATCCACGCCGTAGCTCCCATTTGAGGTGGGCTACGGCTCGACGTACGTCCTTCCACTACTCTCTCTTGCTGTGTCGCTTTCTTCTATTCGTGCCCGGCTGGGCTCCGCCGACGCGTTTTCCAAGGCCGTCGACTGGTCCGCTCACGCCCGTCAGACGGACGCTCTTTACCTCCGGGGGCTCACGGGCTCGCTGCCCAGCTTTCTGCTCCATCGGCTCCACGAGGCGCTGGATCGCCCCCTTTGCTGCTTCGTCCCGGATGCTGATGACGCCGACTTTCTCTACAGCGACCTCCAGCAACTTGGTCTTGCGGAAGCCACCGATGTACTGCGCTTCCCGGCCACGGGCCAGGCGCCCTACAACACCGAGCAAGTGCCGGACACCACGCCCGTCATCCAGCGCGCCGATGCGCTGCAGCAGCTCAGCGAAGGCTTCGACGGCGTGCTCGTTACCAGCGTCGAAGCCGCGTTCGATCTCGTCCCCCCCGCCGAGGCCGTGCGCAACGAGACGCTGCATCTCCAGCTGGGCGACGAGCACGACCCGGAGGCGCTTGTGGAACGGCTCACCGGGCAGGGCTTCCGGCGGGTCGAGTTTGTGGAAGAGCCCGGCGAAATGGCCCTCCGTGGCGGTATCCTGGACGTTTTCCCTTTTGCCAGCACGTACCCTTTGCGCATCGAGTTCTTTGGCGACGAGATCGACTCTATCCGAGAGTTCGATGTGGCCAACCAGCGCTCCGTCAGCCGGAAAACGTCCGCCCGCATCGTCCCAGACCTTGAGGGAACGCACGCCGGAGATGCCGATCACCGCCCGCTTACCAGCTACCTGCCCGACGACACGCTGCTCGTCACATTCGACGAAGACGGCTTTGCTGAACAGGTGGAGGCCTTGTTCGAGGAGGCAGCGACCAATTACGCAGCCCGCCAGGAGACCGCAGCTGACGAGGATGCCAGCCTCCCCGAACCTGACAGCCGTTTCCTTTCCCCCGACGCGCTGAGCGGCCTGCTCCTGCAGCATCCGCGGCTCGTCCTGGGCACGTTTGCCGGCACCCAGGTAGCCGATGTCTACCCCATGGATGCCAATCCGCAGCCGGCCTTTGCCAGCAAGATGAAACTCCTGCGGCAGCAGATTCGGGAAAACGACAGTGCCCACGTCGACACCTTTATCCTCTGCGACAGCCGCAGCCAGCGCGACCGCCTGCAGGAGCTCCTTGAAGAAGAGGTGCTTGAGGGCCAGGTGCAGCTCAAGGTGGCTTCCCTCCACAGCGGGTTCGAGGTGCCGGAGCTCAGTCTCGCTGTCTACACCGATCACCAAATTTTCGATCGCTACCACCGCCCCACCGCCGGCAAAAAGAAGCAGCGCACCAGCGGGCTTACGCTGCGGCAACTCAAGAACCTCGACCCTGGCGACTTCGTCGTGCACATCGACTACGGCATTGGGCGGTTCTCGGGGCTCCAGAAAATCACCGTGCGGGGCAAGCAGCAGGAAGCTGTAAAGGTGTACTTCCGCGATGACGACGTGCTGTACGTGAACGTCAACGCCCTCTACAAGCTGAGCAAGTACACGGGCAAAGAGGGGCATCAGCCGAAGCTTACCAAACTGGGCTCCGGGCAGTGGGAGCGGACCAAAGCCAAGACCAAGAAGGAGGTCAAGAAGATTGCCCGCGACCTCATCAAGCTGTACGCCAAGCGAAAAGCCTCGCAGGGGTACGCCTTCTCCTCCGATACCGTCTGGCAGCGCGAGATGGAAGCCTCGTTTCAGTTTGAGGACACCCCCGACCAGGCCGAAGCCGCCGAGGCGGTGAAGCGCGATATGGAAGAGCCTGTGCCGATGGACCGTCTCGTGTGTGGGGATGTGGGCTTTGGGAAAACCGAGGTGGCCATCCGGGCCGCCTTCAAAGCGGTACAGGACGGCAAGCAGGTGGCCATGCTTGTGCCCACCACCATCCTCGCCACCCAGCACCACGAGACGTTCCGTAAGCGGCTGGACGCCTTCCCGATAAACGTGGAGCTCCTCTCCCGCTTCCGCACCTCGGCCGAGCAAAAAGAAGTGCTCAAGGGCCTGAAGGCCGGGACGGTAGACATCGTGATTGGCACGCACCGCCTCACCTCGAAAGATATAGCATTTAACGATTTAGGGCTCTTTATCATTGATGAAGAGCAGCGGTTTGGGGTGAAGGCCAAGGAGAAACTCCGCAAGCTCCGCGTGAGCGTCGACACCCTCACGCTGACCGCCACCCCCATCCCCCGCACGCTGCAGTTCTCGCTGCTGGGCGCGCGCGATCTCTCCATCATCGCCACGCCGCCAACAAACCGGCAGGCTATTGTCACCGAGATCCACACCTTCGATGACGAGCTCATCCGCGACGCCATCCATCAGGAGATCAGCCGCGGCGGGCAGGTGTTCTTCATCCACAACCGGGTGCAGACGATCCAGGAGATCGCCGAGCTCATCCGTGCCCTGGTGCCCGACATCCGGGTGCGCGTGGGCCACGGGCAGATGGGCAACAAGGAGCTGGAAGAGGTGATGCTGGAGTTCATCAATGGCGAGTTCGATGTGCTCGTCAGCACCACCATCATCGAGAACGGGCTCGACATCTCGAACGCAAACACTATTATTATGAACCACGCAGAGCGCTTCGGGCTCTCGGGGCTGCACCAGCTGCGGGGACGCGTGGGCCGCTCCAACCGGAAGGCGTTCTGCTACCTCTTAGTGCCGTCGGTGCACAGCCTTACGCGCGAGGGGCGGCAGCGGCTGCAGGCGGTGGAGGAGTTCAACGAGCTCGGCAGTGGCTTTAACATCGCTATGCGCGACCTGGACATCCGTGGTGCCGGCAGCCTCTTAGGGGCGCAGCAAAGCGGCTTCATCGCTGACGTGGGCTACGACACCTACCACAAGATCCTCGATGACGCCGTGCAGGAGCTTCGCGCCGAGGAGTTTGCCGAGGTCTTCGACGGCGACGAGGCCATCCCTCCGGCGCCCGAAACGCAGGTGGATGTGGAGGAAGACGCCCACATCCCCGAGGACTACCTCGCCAACAACGTGGAGCGCCTCAACCTCTACCGCCGCATCAGCGAGGCGACGGACAAAGAAACGCTTCACGCCCTGCGCGACGAGTTCGCCGACCGCTTTGGGCCCCCTCCCGTGGAAGTTGACAACCTCATCCGAGCGGCCGAGCTGAAGCTCCAAATCCATAACCTTCGCCTCACGAAGGTGCTGTACAAAAACCAGCGACTCTTCCTCTACTTTCCCACGCAAGACGCCGACCCGTACTTCTACGAGGCGGTTTTCCACGACCTCCTGGCCAAGCTCAGCGAGCTGGATCGGCGCTACGTCCTCAAGGAAACCCGGAAGGGTACGCTGCGCGCCATCATCCAGGATGTCCCCTCTCTCGAAGCCGCGCAAGCCATCACCGGCCGGCTGCGATTGGATAAAGAGGCCGTGCCCGCGTAATATCGCCGGTCGGGCATTTCGAGACACCAAAGCGACCCACTGCGACGCACGATCGTGCGTCGTTGCAAGACCAAAGACGCTGCCGGCGCATGCGTCAACTCGGGCAAACTAAACGTACGGACGAATGAACGTACCGGCGCAAGCGTGGTGGATGCTCTCATCGGCAAACGCAACCAGGCCGCGGGGTGCGAGACAGCCGTGACCTTCGACGCGAAAGCGGCTGCCAGCGATGCGTTTCGGTTGCTGTAGCTTGTCATTCGCTGTTCCCTACCCTCCGCAACAGGGTGAGCACCTGACGGAGCGGGTCGGGCAAGTCGGGCACGGGTCCCCAAAAGGTGATCGTGCGCGCGCCCGATTCATCACGGATGGAGAGGTGGCCAATGAAGCCGTCGGCCCCGGCCGGGATAGGGGGCGCAGGAGCTGGAGGCAACTGGTGGATCGCATCTCTCAGTGCTCGGCGCTCTTCCGGAGGCACCACACCCCTCCGCGCGCCCCGACTCACGTACGTGCCGTCTTGCACCTCGTAACGCCCGTCCGGCATGATAC
>CAYFRR010000028.1:0-23015 GCA_964345505.1 uncultured Rhodothermales bacterium | reverse complement strand
TCGCGCAGCGGAGCCGGCACCGCCAGGAACGCCGACAGTAGGGGCCACGCGCCCGTCAGGTGGCGTGCCACCCGCAGCGCGGCGGCCGACTTCTGGTAGAGCACCCCGTCTTCGATAAGCACGAGGCTGTCCAGGTAATCGGCCGACACTCCATAGCGGTTCAGAATCGGCTTGGCTTCGGGCGATTGCAGCGCGCCGAAGGTAAAGCGGGCCCTGGGGTCATGATCAATCACAAAGTTGACCGCGCCGTTGCAGAGGTTGCAGACGCCATCAAACAGAATGAGCGGATCGGGCACGTCGGCGGGGTGCGCGTGGCCGTTCGTGTGAAGGGTGGCAGCAGCAGGAGAGGACGCCATGGGGCAGCGGGCTGATGAATACGGTCACGGGATGGCAACTGGACCACAAGATGGCTATTCGACCTTCGCACGAAAGATCCACTGCCCGATTGAAAGACCCAGGGGTTACGACACCTCGGCATCGGCCGATGCCGCGCCCGACGTGCCATGCAGCAGCATCGCCAGGCGCTCCAGGGCCTCGCTGTGCACCTGCGCGGCGGCGATGCCCAGCTCGTAGATCGCGCGGGGATCTTCGGACATGCTGAGGGTGCCGACGTGATCCACCTTCGGCACGATCAGAATGTCGGGATGGTACGCCTGCAACCGGTAGCCTTCCAGTTGCGAGATGACAATGTCGAGCGCTCGGCCCAGCACCTCCAGTCCGCTGGGCATCTCCGGGTCCCTGCGCAGGGTGCGCGTGAGGCGCTCGGCCCAAGCCGACAGCGTTCCCTGCTCACCCTCCGGCATCCGGCGTTGCGGGGGCTGCGCCAGGGCCGTCACGCCTTCGTGCAGCCGCACGCCGAGCGTGTAGCGGGCGCCGCGGTTGACGAGGGCACTCACAGGCACATTGTTCGTGAGCCCGCCGTCAATCAGCAGACGGTCGTTCAGCCGCGCTGGCGCAAATACGCCCGGAATAGCCGTCGACGCCATGATGGCTTCCACTACCGGGCCCCGGTTGAGTACCACCTCGCGGCCGCTCTGTAGGTCGGTGCAGACGACACTGAGGGGAATAGGCAGGTCCTCCAGGTGCAGTCCGCCAAGGTGATGCTGCAGGTAGTCCCGGAAGTCGTCATTGCCGAGCAGGCCCCGCCCGTCAAACCGGATGGAAAAGAGCGCACTCGTCTGGTGCTCTTGCATGAGCTCTTGCAGGTCCTCCAGCGAGTGCCCGGCCGCATAGAACGCCGCCGCGAGCGCTCCAGAGCTACAGCCCGCCATCACGTCGGGCTTCAAGCCATGAGATTCCAATACATGGAGCACCCCGAGGTGCGCCCACCCCTTCATCCCGCCCCCACCCAGCGCAACGCCAAACGGATAGCGCCGCCGGGACGGTGCGGCGGGCGCCTCGGATGGCGCTTTCGGCTCAGGCGACGAAGTATCAGGGACAGCAGACGACATGAGGGGCGGGGATGAATGGAGGCAACCGGGGCAAATCCTTCAAACCGTAGTCACCTAACGAACAGGCGCACGATAGGCTTCCGCCCGGCGTCCTGCAACCCTACCAAAGGCTACCGCACACCCCCTGAAGCATGCCATCTTTCCCGCACTCAGTGCCCTGTAGAGAGCTTTGGACGGGCCATACGGTTGCATTTACGCCCTATTTGACGTACATTAGGCTGATGTGCAGCGGCGATGCTTGGTTGTCGCCCCGTACGCTTCACCCCTTTTCTTGCTCATGAGCCCCGCCCACTTTATGTCCACCCCTGCTCGCGTTCTCTTCGTTGCCGGTGAAGTTGCACCGTTTGCCGACGTATCGCCCACTGCCGCGCTCGTCCGCAACCTTCCCGAGCAGCTCATGGGCAGCACCGACATGGACGCGCGCATCATGATGCCACGTTACGGCACCATCAGCCCACGCAAGAACCGATTGCACGAGGTGATACGTCTCTCGGGGACCGACATCGCCATGGGGGAAGCCACCGAGGAACTGAAGGTCCGCGTGGCGTCCATCCCCGGCGTGCGTCTGCAGGTCTACTTCATGGACAACAAAACGTACTTTAAGCGAAAGGGGCTGCATGAAGACAAGAACGGGGACCTCTTCGAAGATAACGCGGAGCGCGCCCTCTTCTTTGGCCGCTCCGTGCTGGAGACGGTGTCGAAGCTTCGCTGGCAGCCGGACGTGGTCCATGCCTTTGGCTGGGTCAGCAGCTTTGTCCCGCTGTTGCTTCGGTCCGAGTACGCCGATGAGGAGCTGTTTGAGGGTACGAAGGTCATCTACACCCCGGATGGGATCGATGCGGAGGCCGAGCTTACGGAGACTCTCGTCAAGGCTGCAGGGCTACGCACCAACGGCGACATGACAGGCGAGCGCCTGAGCACCGCTGCCCTCTCCTACGCCGATGCCTCTATCTTCCCCTCGGATCTGCCTCGCGTGAACGGCGAGACCACGTTCGCTGCTGACGCGGACGATCGCACCGCCCAAGTGCTGGAGCTGTACACGAAGGTGCGCGACGGCGTCCCGGCTTAATCGCGTCCCCGGCTTCCCGCGCCTGCTGACGGGAAACCTGCCCCACCGTTTTGCATACGTCACGCTCAATGGCTGGCGCTGCACGACACCTACACTGATGCGCCGCTGCCACCGGCCTGCGCTGCCTTCCCACGTTTGGCGCGGCTGTCTCCCTGCTGTTTACCTTATTTTGTATCGGATGAAGTGGCGCTTTCCCCTCCTCGCTGCACTGCTCGTATCCACGCTCATCGGAACGACCGCTTGTGAAGACCCCTCCAGCGTGGGGCTCGGGCTGGTGGGCGACGACGTCACCCCACGCACCGACACCCTCACCGTTGACGCGGTCACCGCACTGAACCGGGCGTCGGTAACGGGAAACACCAATCAACTGCTGGTGGGCACGGTGGACGACCCTGTCTTGGGTGTGATGGAGGCCCAGGGATATATCAACTTTGCCCGGGATGAAGACGACCTCACCTCTCCTACCACACCGGTAGACAGCGTCTTCTTGGAGTTCGAGCCGGGGTATGTCTACGGCGACACAACCGCCGCCCTCACCTTGGAGCTGTTCGACATCCAGACGGAGGAGCAGTGGTCGGCCCAGGGCGCGCGCTCCGATACCTCTCTGGCCACCGGCGACATCATTACCAGCACGACGTTTACTGCGGCGGATACGCTCGTCACGGTGCGCCTTCCCTCGTCTTGGATAGCAGCCAATGAGGACGTGTTGGTCTCTGACCCCGCCACGTTCAACGAGGCCTTTCGTGGATTTAAGCTGACGGCCAACCGAGAAGCAGCCGGCGCCATTGTAGGAGCCGGGCAGCAGGGCCTTCTTCTGTCGATCTTCTCGCAGGCGCGGCGCACGGAGGTCAGCCCGCAGTCCCCCATCACAAACCTGGAGCGCCGGGGTGGCGGGACCCTCCCTGCGGATCGGGTGCTGCTCCAGGATGGATTTGGCCCCTCCGAAGACCTCAACGTGCCCAACGGCGCCTTCTTTTCGATTGACTTCTCGGTCGCGTCGCTCCCAGAGACGGCCCTCAATGGCGCGGACCTCCGGCTCTTCGCCGACACCACAACCTTTGCAGCCACAGCCCCAGGCTTTGTACGCCCCCGCCCCAACGACCTGCGGCTCGTCGCCGTGGACACCGAGGGCAACGTCGTGTTTGATGACGAACAGGGGCGGGTGACAGCTTTTGAAGCCCGGGTCTTTTTCACGGCAGATGGCCAGCTCCGCTTCCGAGAGCCGGCTACCGACTCTGCTCGCTCGCTGCGGCGCTACGTGCAGGAAGCCCGTCTGGACGCCCTCCCCGACGCCGTAGCCGGCCTGGAACTGCGCTTTCCGACCAGCCGCAATACCATCAACCCGGTCATCCTGTACGGCCCCACGGCGCCTCCTGACCTGCTGCCACGCCTGTACGTGACCTTCACGACAGAATAGCTCCTGCGCCATAGAGCCCTCTGCGTCCCACAACGGCATCAGCTGCGCTCCCCTTTGCTTTTTTGGGCCGCACCGGTGCACTCTCTTGCCCTCGTATGCTCACCCCGTAGTATGGTTAACCAACGTACACCCCAGCATGGTCTGATGCACAGCCTTCCTGACAGCCTTCTTGCTGGAGGCTGCCTGGTGCTGATGATCTGCTTCGGCCTTACGCCGTACAGCGCCCAGGCCCAGACAAACCCCGATGGCTCCCTGTACTCGCGGTTTGGAGTCGGCGAGCTGCGCACCTTCCCCTCCTCTCAGCTGGATGCCATGGGCGGAGCGGGGACCGGGACGCTCTCCCTCAACTATCTGAACCACGACAACCCTGCCTCCTGGGGTTATCAGGTGCTCACCCGGGCCTCCGGGAGCCTGCGCTACCAGAACGTCTTGATTGAAGATGCCGCGGGCAACTCCAGCCAGCTGCAGGGCGCGACGCTCAACAGCGTGGAGTTTAGCTTCCCCATCCTCAGTCGCCAGCTGGGGATGGCGTTCTCCTTCGCCCCGTACTCGCGCATGAATTACAGCGTGCAGCAAACGGGCGAACTCACCAACAGTCCACTGGCCGGCGAGGCCATTCCGTTTCAGACGACGCTGCAAGGCTCCGGCGGTCTCCAACAGCTGCGCGGCGGCGTCGGCTACCGCATTACGGACAACCTGAGCGTGGGCGCCAACGCTTCCATGATCTTCGGCATTCTGGAGCAAGGCCGGGAGACGCTGTTTGGCGCTGGCGCCGGGCTGGAACCCACCACGCAAACCGACGCCACCCGTCTCCGCGGATTCACTGGCACGCTGGGCGCCATCTATGCTGTGGAGGGCCTCCGCAACGAAAACGATATGCTCTCGTTTGGAGCCTCCTTTACGCTGCCCACGGAGCTGGACGGCGAGTTGGTGGAAACGATTGGCTTCAGTCTGGACCGCGACACCCTCCGCACGCAACCGGATGGACAGGTCGATCTCCCGTACCGGGCGCAGGCGGGCGTAGCGTATCAGCCCAACAACCGCTGGTACTTCGTCGCCGATGGACTATACGAACCGTGGACCTCGCTCGAAAGCACCTTCCAGGGTTTCCCCCAGGCTGCCGCGCTAAACGACCGCGTCCGCCTTTCGGCCGGCGCCGAGGTAACCCCCGCCGGGACTGACAACCTGGCGCCGTTCGTCCGCCGGGTCTCCTACCGGCTGGGCGCGTACTGGGACGAGGGCTATGCCACACCGGTGGGGGCCCAGGACATCAGCACCGTAGCGCTGACGGGCGGCCTCAGCCTCCCTACCATGTCTGGCGGCACACGGGTTGATCTGTCCTTTTCTGTCGGGCGACGCGGCACCACGGAAAACGACCTGGTGCGTGATACCTTCTACACCGTGTCCGCTACACTGAACATCGGCGAACGGTGGTTCCTGCGCAGACAGCTCCGTTAGGGCGTTTAGAAACTACGGTAGCATGTTTGTGTCTACATGTGCACACCGTCTTCATACAGATTCCTGCAGAAAACGCCGTTCGGATGAGTCCCCGACTCATCGGCGCCCACCAACCTCGACGCTATCCACACAACCTTGCCATGACCCGCACCCCATCCCCACACGCTCGCTTTTTCGGCGTACCGGCCACAGCCCTGATCCTGCTTTTCCTGGTTGCCACGGTGGGGGCTCAGCCCCTCGTCGCGCAGAACAGTGGCGACGAGCCTTCCGAGAGTGACATCCGGCGCTATTATAGCCTCTACTGGGAGGACTTCCAGAATGAGAACTATGCCATGGCGCTTCCCAACCTGGAATGGATTCTCGAAAATGCGGCCCAGTTCCCCCGAGACGACGACCGCAACTTCCGTCGTGCCGTCCGCGCCCACGAGAGCCTGGCCCAACGGGCGGACGCCGAGGAAGAGCGCATGGAGCATCTATACGAGGCGCTTGACCTTCTCGAAAACGCCCCGGAGCGCATCGAGGAACTCGGGTTGGAGCATGACGCCTACCGGTGGGCGCGCCTGTATGGTCGGTTTCTTCAGGCCAATGCCCGCTACTTCGATGACGACGAGCTGCCCCAAACGGAGGTCGATGCCTACCTCAGCGCGTACGAGATGGACCCGGAGCGGATGGATCCGTACTACATCAACCGCATCGTCGAAGGTCTCACAGAGCGGGATCGGCAGGAGGCGCTGGACTTTATGGACCGCCTCGAAAACGAACGGGACGATCCAGAGGTCATGCAGATGATCACGGATGCGCGCGATGACCTGTTCACCTCACCGGAAGAGCGCTACGAGTTTGTCGTCAGCCGCTTGGAAGATAACCCCGAAAACCCCGAGCTTCTCCAGGAGCGCTACAACCTTGAGGAGGGCATGGGGATGCGCGAACAGATGTACGAAACCGCGGAAAAATTATTGGACCTCCAGCCGTCCGCACAGGCGTATTTTGATGTCGGCACCATGTACCTCGAAGACGGCGAGCAGAATGAAGCCATTGCCCGTTTTGAGCGCGCCCTGCAGCAAGACGACCTGTCGGACGAGCTTCGTGCCGATGTGGAGTTTGAGATGGGCAACGCATACCGGCAACAAGACCGCCTCCCGCAGGCGCGCCGGCACTATCGCAATGCGCTCAATGTCGACTCCTCCTACGGCGCTGCCTACCTGGCCATCGGCGACCTGTACACACAGGCCGTAGCAAACTGTGAGGGGCCGATGGAACGCGAGGACCGGGCCGTTTACTGGCTGGCGGTGGAGTACTACGAGCGCGCCCGCAACGTCGACCCGGCGATGGAGCGTGCGGCCAACCAAAAAATCCAAACCTTTCGGCGGTTCTTCCCCAACCAGGAGGCGCTCTTCTTCCGGGATGACTGGAAAGTAGGCGAGTCTTTCCGTATCGACTACGGCTGCTACAGCTGGATCAACGAGTCTACAACGGTTCGTGCCCCCGCCTAATCGCGGAATCACAGGGCCTCGTGCCCCCCACTCGACCCGCCTCCAAGCGCCGGCACCTTCCCGTGCCGGCGCTTTTGTTTTAGGGGCCGTGTGCTGAGGGCTGAGGGCTGTGTTTGGGGACAAGTGGCTCCGCTTCCAGCCCCACGGCGGCCTGCCAGAGGATCACACCTTCCCTGACACGTGAGGGAAATACGGCTTGTTATTGCGTCTGGTGTTCACGAGCTTACAAGCTCCTGCTTACCCTCCCTTTTTCCTCCCTCTACAACCCCTCCAAGCGCATGGCCTATATCGAAGAAGTGATCGGACGAGAGATTCTTGACAGCCGGGGCAACCCCACGATTGAAGTAGATGTCATCACCATGGAAGGGGTGATGGGACGGGCTGCGGTGCCCAGTGGTGCCTCGACCGGTGAGTTTGAAGCCGTAGAGCTCCGCGATGGCGGCGACCGCTACATGGGGAAGGGGGTGCAAACAGCTGCCGAAAGCATCAACAACGCCATCGCGGCCGAACTCGAGGGGTTTAACGTGCTGGACCAGACGGAGGTAGATGAAACCCTCATCGCGCTCGATGGCACCGACAACAAGAGCCGGCTGGGCGCCAATGCCATTCTGGGCGTATCGCTGGCTACGGCGAAGGCCGCCGCGGCTACCGTAGGGCTCCCCCTCTATCGCTACCTCGGCGGCGTCCACGCGCGTACCCTGCCCGTCCCGATGATGAACATCATCAACGGCGGCCGGCATGCCGATAACAACGTGGACATGCAAGAATTTATGGTGGTGCCCACCGGCGCTTCCCTGTTCTCCGACGCGCTGCGCATGGGCACCGAGGTCTTCCACAACCTGAAGAGCGTGCTAACAGACAAGGGCTACAGCACGGCCGTGGGCGACGAGGGCGGCTTCGCGCCCAACCTGCAATCTAACGAGGAAGCCATCGAGGTCGTCCTCCAGGCCATTGAGCGCGCGGGCTACATCCCGGGAGACGACGTGCACATCGCGCTGGACCCCGCCACCAGCGAAATGTACAACGACGGCGTCTACACCTTTTGGAAGAGTGATCCGGACACCAAGCGGTCCTCGCAAGACATGGTCGCCTACTGGGAGCGCTGGGTGCGCGATTACCCCATCATCTCCATCGAAGATGGCATGGATGAGGAGGACTGGGACGGCTGGCAGCTTATGACCGAGACGCTCGGCGATCAACTCCAGATTGTAGGCGACGACCTGTTTGTGACCAACACCGAACGGCTGGCGCGCGGCGTCGATGAGGGCTCGGCCAACTCCATCCTCATCAAGTTTAACCAGATCGGGACGCTGACCGAAACCTTGGAGGCCATTGAGATGGCGCACCAGAACAAGTTTACGGCCGTCATCAGCCACCGCTCGGGCGAGACGGAAGACACGACGATCGCTGACCTGGCGGTAGCGACCAATGCGGGCCAGATCAAGACAGGGTCAGCCAGCCGTAGCGACCGGACGGCCAAATACAACCGCCTGCTCCGCATTGAAGAGCAGCTGGAAGGGGTCGACTACTACCCGGGCATCGACGCCTTTCGGTTCTAAACAACCCTGCCCTGGTGTGAGCAGCCTACCCTCCGCTGGTACCTAACGCCGATTCCCCTACTCAGGCCCCCCCTACGCATGGCGTCTGTCTTCTCCCTTATCGCGCAGAGCCGCCGTCTGCTCATCGGCGGCGCGCTCTTGGGCGTGTGCGTGTGGGTACTGCTGCTGGACAGCCACAGCGTGGTGGACCGCGTCCGCTGGCATCAGGAGCATGCAGCGCTTTCTGCTGAAAACGAGCGGCTGCAGGCCGAGATCGATACGCTTCGCGACCGGCTGGAACGCCCGCTCTCTGATGAACTCGTCGAGCAAATGGCCCGCGAGGAGTACGGGATGCAACGGGCGGGCGAAACGGTGTACCCGCTCACTACACCCAACCCGTAGTCCCGCCCTCCTCTTTTTCGTCATGCTTCTTCACTCACGATCTGTTCTATGCCTCGCGTTGCCATAGGAGTTGACCTCGGCGGTACCAGTATTAAAGCCGCTCGCGTCCACGAAGCCGCCGGAATGGTAGAAGAGCACAGCGTCCCCACGGAGGCTGCAGAGGGCCCTTCCCATGTGCTGGATCGCATCGCTCATGTCGCGCGCAAGCTGGGCGCTGATGGGCCCGAGGTGGAGGGCATCGGCGTCGGTGCTCCCGGAGGCGTGAGTTGGGACCGGACCACGGTTACGCGCTCGCCTAACTTCCCCAACTGGGGCACCGTGAACGTACAGCAGGGCGTCACCGAGCGCCTCGGGTTTGACGGTCCTATCGTGGTGGGCAACGACGCCAACGTGGCAGGGCTGGGCTCCGCCTTCCACGGCGCAGGCCGGGCCCATGACAACTTTATCATGGTTACCCTTGGCACCGGCGTGGGCGGGGCCATCATCTACCAAAACGAGATCTTTCGCGGTAGCACCGGCGGAGCGGGAGAGATTGGGCACATGACCATCGACTACGAAGGGCCACTGGCTCGCTCGGGCGTGGCCGGCGCCATTGAGGGCTACCTCGGGCACGAATTCATCGCGCGCTATGCCCAGCTTCGTTTGCTGAACGAAGACACCATCGTCCCTGATCTCCTCCCCGATGGCGATCTCTCCCAAGTCACGACCAAGACGCTCAGCGAAGCCGCCCGCAAAGGCGACGAGCCGGCTATCGAGGTGCTGGCCTGGGCCGGCCACAAGCTCGGATGTGTGCTGGGCTCTGCCATCAACCTGCTGGACATTCGCACAGTGGTGGTCGGCGGGGGCGCCTCAGCCGCTGGCAATTTTATTCTCCAGCCCGCCCGTGACACGGTTACCGACTACGTGACGCCCGCGCTGCAGGACGGCATCGAGATCGTGCAAGAAACCCTCGGAAATGAGGCAGGTATTTTGGGCGCTGCACGCCTCGCCTTTCAGTACCTGGATTCGTATGCCCCCTCCTCTGGCGCATCCTAAGTGGCGTGGGACTGGGGCGCGCTGGTGCGCCGGGAACTGGCTCGTGGTGCTGGTGCTGCTCTGCTTCCCCCCGACGGCGCAGGCGCAACGCTCTGCTCCTGATACGACGGCTGCCGACACGACAGCTGCCAACACGCCCGTCACCGACACGACGGCTGTAGATACGACCGTCGTAGACACCACAGAAGCCTCAGGCCGCCCCGTCTCACCCGACGATCCGTCGGTCACAGCTGCTGCCGACACCCTTTTCAGCAGCCCCGAAATCGCGCCCGTGCCGTCTCGTAGGGCACGGCGTGCGCCAGAGGATCCGGAAGCGGCCCAGGCCGCGCGCACGGGTGAGGCGCGCCGCGCACCGCCCGGCGCCCGGCGCTCTGACGACGGCGAGCCCAAGGAAGGGGTCGTCTACTTTTCGGCGCAAGATTCCCTCGTGGTCACCTTCGACGGAGAAGGCGGCGACATTGGCCGCCTGAAGGGAGAGGCCAACGTGCGCTACAATGCATCGGAGATGGACGCGCATGAGATTGATCTGCTCTTCGCCAAGGATGAGATGCAGGCTCGCGCCGATGCCTCTGGGCCGCGCCTGCGCGGTATCCCGACGTTTCAGGAAGAAGGGCGTGACGACACGTTTCAGGGACGCGAGCTGGCATATAACTTTCGCACCGAGCGGGGGCGCGTGGTGCGGGGGCTCTCCCAGATCGAAGATGGCTTCGTCCGGGCGGAGGTGACCCGCGTGGAGGACGAGCGCACCATCTTCATCAAGGACGGGGCGTACACGACGGCCGACGTTCCCATCGACGAGACGCCGTCGTACAGCCTCCGCGCCTCCCGCATGAAGATCGTTGATAATGAGTGGATCTACACCGGACCCATTCAGCTGTATATCTTCAACATTCCCACCCCGCTATGGCTACCGTTTGGCTTTCTCCCGGCCTCCGACGCGCGGCGCAGCGGCCCCCTTCCGCCCGACTATGGCGAGGACGACCGCGGCTTCTTTCTGCGAAACTGGGGCTGGTACTGGGCCATGAACGAGCTGATGGACTTTCAGGTGCGCGGGGGTATCTGGACCTCCGGGAGTTGGCGGCTGAATCCGCGCTTTCGATACAATCGCCGCGACCGCTACCGCGGCGACCTGAACCTGGAGATTGAACGCTCGCGCCGCGGCGAACGGCAGGACCCGAACTTTGCGCAGAACAACCGGCTGCGCTTGCGCTGGTCCCATAGCCAGGACATCAACCCCACGTCCAGTTTCAACGCCAATGTGGACCTCACCACAGCCGGCTTCCTGCAGCAATCTACGCAGGATTTCCAGGACCGCGTGCGGCAAACAGCCTCCTCGTCCATTCGGTACCAGAAGAACTGGCGCTCGGTGGGGCGCTCCATTACCCTTTCAGCCAATCAGCGGCAGACCTTCAATACGGGCGCCGCATCAATCCAGCTGCCTCAGATCGACTTTCGGCAGAGCTCGCTGCGTCCGTTTCAGCGCAGCGAACGCCTGCCAGGCGTCAGCGAGGCGTGGTACGAGCGGCTGCAGGTGCGCTACACGGGCTCCCTCACCAACCGATACGAGTTCAACCCAATCTCCGATAATGAGCTCATCGCCCGGGGCGACACCACCGCGGCCGGCGATCCCATTCAGCCGGACGTCGCGTGGTTCGATGGCCTCTTCTCCCCAAGCGCCTTCCGCGAGGGCACCGGCGAAGATGTCCCGTTTGACCTGCGGGCCACACACCGGGTGCCAGTAAGCGCCAGCTTTTCCGTAAATCGCCTACCGCTGATCGGTCCGATTAACCTCAACTTTACCCCCAACCTAAACTACGAGGAGAACTGGTTCATCAGCACCGAGCGCCGTCGGTTTAATGAGGAGACCGGCCGGGTGGAGCAAGAGGACATCCCGGGCTTCTTCTCGCTCCGGGAGTTCAACACAGGGCTGTCCATGAACACGTCGTTCTTTGGCACCTTTCCCGTGCGTGTAGGCCGCTTCGATGGCGTCCGGCACACGGCGCGGCCGTCCATCGGGTTTAACTACCGCCCAGACTACTTTGCCGAAGGCTGGGGCTATACCCGGACGTTTGAGCGGCCCGTGGGGGACGAAGGTGAAGTAGAAGAAGTGCGGTACCCGATCGTCCGCGGCATCTCGCGCGGAGAACAGCGGTCGCTCAACGTCAGCCTCAACAACACCTTCGAGACGCGCCGCATCAGCGTGGTGGATACCACTGGCGAACGCCGCTCCGACACTGTGCAGTTTCTTACCCTGAATGCGTCTACAGGGTACAACTTCGCGGCAGACGAGTTTAAGCTGTCGGACATCAGCCTGCGCGGGCGTATTCCCATCACCCGGCGGGTGAGCATCAACACCAGCGCGTCGCTCTCGCCCTACAAGCTGAACGAGGACGAAACCGGCCGCATCGACGAGTTGATCTTTGACCCGCTCCGCCTGCGGTTTGCCCGCCTGACACGCATCAGTGCCAATACGTCTTTTCGGGTTAGCGGGGGTGGCGGCAGTGGGCAGAGTGCCCGGCCCGGCAGCCGCGGGGGGAATCCGCGATCCCGGGGGCGGCAACAGGCGCCGCCCCAAGCGACCCGGCGCGGCCCGAGCAGCGCAGGGCCCGCCCCGGACCCTGCCTTTGAGGCAACCGTGGACGGCACGCCGGACGAGTTCAAAATCCCGTGGTCGGCCAACTTCCGCGTCAGCTACAGCCTACGCCGCACCACGCCGCAGAGGGTGAGCCGGACGGCGACCGTGAACACCAGCTTTCAGATGGGCCTCACGCCGCAGTGGCGCGTGAGCGGCGATACAGGCTACGACTTCGTCAACTGGGAGCTCTCACAGACGCAGGTCCGCTTCTTCCGTGACCTGGGCGCGTGGCAGCTCTCCTTTAACTGGATCCCGTTTGGGCGCTTCCAGTCGTACGGCTTTACCCTGCAGGTGCGGAGCGGGCGGTTGCGCGACTTGCTGCGCCTGCAGGAGCCCAGCCGCGATGCCGGCGGGCGCTTTGATGGGCTTACCGGCGGCCGCGGAGGGTCGCCGTTCTAAACGGCTGCCCCACCTCCGACCCCTGTCTGGTGCGTATTGGCTCAGGAGACCTTCACTTGCCGCGCAGCACGCCTCGTCTTCTCGCGCAGGCTACCATTCGGGGGAACCAAGGTTCGAGGCGTTCTTTTCGATGGCTACATGCACTACCGCGGTTTCTACCGCTCACAGACGAGTCATGCCATGAAGACGACCTTCCACACGCTCTACCGGCGCCTCCGTGGCGATCGGTCGCCGCGCACGCAGCGCGACCGCGCCGTGGCCGAGCAGCTCTATGCGATGCTGGAGGAAACCATCGACCTGGCTGGAGCTTCAGGGCTGCAGTTTTATGTCGTAGATGGCACCGTAACCGTGGTGGGCACCATGGCCTCCAGCCGGGACCGCGCCTTCATGCTCTCCCTCATCGAAGAAGTGCCCGGTGTCGCAGAGGTCCGGTCCAACGTGACCCTTGCAGGACAACACGTGGCAGAGATGCAATCGACACCGCTCGTTCCCACATCCTAAGTCCATTGCTCTACGGGGGCTCTGTCGGCCGCGCTGGCCAAGGGCACCGGCATCGCGCACGGCCTCTCCCCTTCCCTACAAAGGCTGTACGCTGGGGACTACACCTCGGAGGCTTGGATCGCCCAGGCATTGTCCACGCGTGCAAATCCAAGCCGCTCGTAAAAGCCAGAGGAGATATCGGAGTCGCGCAGCACCAGCTCGGTGCCCTCACAGCGCTCCAACACCTGGTTGATAAGCGCTCGCCCCACGCCAAGCCGCTGCACGTCGGGTGCCACGGCGAGATCACAGAGGTAGCTGTTGAGGACGCCGTCGGTGAGGGCGCGGGCGATGCCCACCAGCTCCCCGCGGAAGTGCGCCGTCAGCACCAGCGAGGACTGCTCAAACATGGTCCATACCTGCTCCAGATCGCTGACGGGGCGGAGCAGCGGCGCCCGCCGGTAGAGCGTGGCGATCCGGGCGGGCGTGAGGCCCTCCAGCCCCTCCCGGAACGTCACATCATCGATTGAGGAAACATCAGGCGTTGCCATAGGCCACAGAGGAGATGCGCGGATAGATAGCGAAGCGGGCAGCGGCGGGCAGCAGGTTGTGACAGGACGAACGCGCTACGCCGTCTGCGAGGCACCCAGCGCCTGCGTCACCTTGTCGGCCGCTTCCTTCAGCAGGATCGCGGTCTCGATGGGCAGGCCGCTGTCTTTTAGGATTTGCTGGCCTTCCTCCGCGTTCGTACCCTGCAGCCTCACAATCAGCGGTACGTCGATGTCCACGTTCTTGGCAGCCTGCACGACGCCGTTGGCTACCCGGTCGCACCGGACGATGCCGCCGAAGATATTTACCAGGATCGCCTCTACGTTCGGGTCGTCCAAGATGATGCGGAAGCCAGCTTCCACGGTTTCGGCGCTGGCTGAGCCCCCGACATCCAGGAAGTTGGCAGGCTCGCCGCCGGCCAGTTTGATCACGTCCATAGTCGCCATCGCCAGTCCGGCGCCGTTCACCATGCAGCCGACGTTGCCATCCAGGCGGATGTAGTTGAGGTCGTGCTCGCTGGCCTTCACCTCCAGCGCATCCTCCTCATCCACGTCCCGCAGCGCTGCCAGGTCTTTGTGACGGAAGAGCGCGTTGTCGTCCAAGTTGATTTTGGCATCCACCGCCACGATGGCACCGTCTTCTGTGCGCACCAGCGGGTTGATCTCGGCCAGCGTAGCGTCGCCATTCGCGTAGGCTTCGTAGAGCGCCATGATGAACTGCACCGTCTCTTTGAACGCCTGCCCTTCAAGGCCGAGCCCAAACGCCAGGCGCCGCGCCTGAAAGGCCCGCAGCCCGATGGTCGGGTCGATGAACGCTTTCTTGATCTTCTCCGGCGTCTCGGCTGCCACGGTTTCGATTTCAACGCCCCCTTCGGTGGAGACCATGATGGCGTCCATGGAGGACTGGCGGTCGAGCGTCACGCCCACATAGTACTCCTGGGCGATATCCACCGCATCCGCGATCAGCAGCGTCCGCACCTTCTGGCCTTCCGGGCCGGTCTGATGCGTGACGAGGTCCATGCCCAGGATGTTTTCCGCGTGGGTGCGCACCTCCTCGATGCCCTTGGCCAGCTTTACGCCACCGCCCTTGCCACGGCCGCCTGCATGGATCTGGGCCTTTACCACAAACATGGTCGATCCTTGCTCGGCCATGGCCTCCGCGGCCTCCACGGCCTCATCTACGGTCCGTGCCACACGGCCCGGCTGCATGGCTACGCCGTAAGACTCAAGGATATCCTTTGCCTGATACTCGTGTACTTTCATGGTCGCTGGTCAGTTGAGTGCCGTCTGTTGGAGGTACACACGGGCCGAGCGGCTGGACCCCGCATTGCCCGACGTTCGTTTGGCTTATTGATCTTACGCCAGATTAAGCTACGCATCCAGCCGCAAAGTGCCAACTGTAGGCCTCGCAGGTTGGATGAAATCATGGGGATGTTTCCCCGTCCTGCCCTCTCCCCTGCGGAAGGGTCGGTCTATTTTCTGTTCACCGTGCCCTGCGCGCCTGCTGTGACGACATTCGATTGGTACATCATCCGCCGACTCTTAGGGGGCTTTTTTCTCCTCACGGGCGGCCTCCTGGTGTTCTATATTCTTATTCACTACCTGGAGCACGTCGACGACTTTCTGGAGCGCGGGGCCGAGATGCGGGAAGTGTTTCTCGTCTACTACCCGGCGCTGATGCCTGAGATCATCCGCCTGATATCGCCGCTGGCCATCTTCCTGGCCTGCGTTTACCTGACGGGTAAGCTGGCGCAGCAGTTGGAGTTGACAGCGTTGCAGACGAGCGGCGTATCCCTGTACCGCCTGTTGCAGCCGTATTTGCTTGTGGGGCTGGTGCTCACCGGGTTTATGTTCTGGTTCAACGGCTGGGTCGTTCCGCTCACCAACGAGACCGCGCTCGACTTTGAGGATCAGTACCTGGCCAGCGGCCCGGCACAGCTGGACGTCAGCGACATCCACCGGCAGAACGGCCCGGGGAGCGTGGTGACCGTCTCGTTCTACGACCGCCGCGACGAGATGGCACATCGCGTGTCGCTGCAACAGTTCGACGCCGAGCGCACCCTGCGCGAGCGCATCGACGCCCGGCGCATGTGGTGGAACGACTCGCTGGGCGTCTGGCGAATGAGCGACGTCACCGTCCGCAGCTTTAGTCCGGACGGCGCCGAGGAGCGCCGCGCGCTCACACAGATGGACACCCTCCTGAACGTGTATCCGCGCGACCTCGCCCGCACCGACCGCGACGTGGAATCCATGACCATTCCTGTGGCGGCCGATTACGTGGCCGCGCTGGAACGCTCCGGCGTTGACCAGATGGAAATTACGCTGGTGGGATACTACATCAAGTTCTCGTACCCACTGGCCAACCTGATCGTGATCCTGATCGCCGTTCCGCTGGCCTCGGTGCGCCGCCGGGGCGGCCAGGCGGTGCAGCTGGGGCTCGGGCTGGCTACGGCTTTCCTGTACCTGGCCGTGCAGAAAATCTTTGAGCCGCTGGGGCACACCGGCACCATCGCCCCCCTCTTGGCCGCGTGGACCCCTCACCTACTCTTTTTCGTCGTCGGGCTGCTGCTGCTCATACGCGCACGGAAGTAGCTGTCGTCCAATCGAAGGTTAGCTCTGTACCGTCAGGCGTCCAAACTCAGGCCTCCCCGCTCACCCCGCCAAACTGAATGTGGTCGTGGCCGCCGGGCCCCGTAGAGCGCTCTGGGATTTCACCATGGGAGCGCTCGTACCGTTCGATGTTCTCGTGCAGCGCCCGCAGCAAGCGCTTCGCGTGCTGTGGCGTGACGATGATCCGGTTCTTGACCTGCGCCTTCTCCACCCCCGGCACGACCCGAATGAAGTCGAGAATGAACTCTTCAGGCGAGTGCGAAATCATTACAAGGTTGGAGTAGACGCCCTCAGCGACGTCTTTAGTTAGTTCGATGTTGAGCTGCTTCTTGCTTTTTGAGCTGTTGTTGGCCATACGAGGGATGTATAAACGAGATGAAGGATAAGACGCGGGTGCTGCATCAGGTGGAAGCCCCCACGGAAGAGCCGGCGCGCGGTTTCGTGCCCTTGCCATTTCCGTTGGCCGCGAGGGCGCCAATGAGGTCGCTCTTGGTTATGATTTCGAAGGCGTGGTCGCCGTTAGGTTCGACGAGAATAGCCCCTGCCCCTTCTTCGATGAACGCCGAGAGGTGCGTCAGGTGTAGCGAGCGCGGCACAATGGGGAAGGGATCGCCCATGATGCCTTCCACTGGCGCTTCGCGGGCATCAGGCTCCTCAATCAGCTGATTCAAGATGCGGGACTCCGTCAGGCTACCAACGACCTCCCCGTCATCAATCACGGGCAGCTGCGAGATGCTGTATTCTGCCATGCGCGTGATAGCGGTGCCCAGGGTATCGCTGGACGTCACGGCGATCACACCCTCCATCTTGGCCCCTTTGCGCTTGGTAAGCACTTCATCCACGGTCATGGTCGGCTGATCTTCCACAAAGCCGTGGTCCTGCATCCACTCGTCGTTGTACGTCTTGGAAAGATACCGGAACCCAGAGTCGGGCAGAACCACGACCACTACATCGTCCTCCGCCACCTCGTCTGCGTGATCCCGGAGCCATTGCAGCGCACCCGCCACAGCCATACCGCAGGACTGCCCGATGAAGAGGCCTTCGTCGCGTGCCATCCGGCGCGTCATCAGCATGCTCTCTTTGTCCGTGACCCGGACGTAGTCGTCCACGATGTCAAACTTCATGTTCTCGGCCAAGATGTCCTCCCCCACGCCCTCAGTGAGATAGGGATAGATGTCTTCATGCTTAAACTCACCCGTGTGGAAGTAGGAATAGTAGACCGAGCCGTACGGATCGACGCCGATGACCTTCAGATCTGGGTTTTGCTCTTTGAGGTAGCGCGACGTACCCGAAATCGTGCCGCCCGTGCCGGCTCCGGCTACGTAGTGCGTCACGCGGCCCTCGGTTTGCTCCCAGATCTCCGGACCCGTGGTCTCATAATGGACCTGCTCGTTGGCCGGGTTGTCGTACTGGTTGAGGTAGACCGAATTCGGGATTTCCGAGGCCAGGCGCCGGGCGACGGAGTAATACGAGCGGGGATCGTCCGGCTCCACTGCCGTCGGGCATACAATCACCTCAGCCCCCAGCGCCTTCAGCACATCCACCTTCTCTTTGCTCTGCTTGTCGGTGGTGGTGAAGATGCAGCGGTAGCCCTTCGCGATGGCTGCGAGCGCCAGTCCGGCGCCCGTATTGCCGCTCGTCCCCTCGATGATGGTGCCGCCGGGCTTGATCAAGCCGCGCGCCTCGGCATCTTCGACCATGGCCTGCCCGATGCGGTCTTTGACTGAACCACCCGGATTGAAAAACTCGACCTTCGCCAGCACCGTGCAGGGCAGGCCCTCCGTAACGCTATTCAGCTTCACAAGGGGCGTCTGTCCAACCGTACCGAGAATGTTATCGTACCACATGGAGGCGTGCAATTTTTATGTGAGGTAGAAATGTTGTATATCGTAGGAAGACCACGGCGGCCAAATGAGGTGTGATCGGTGTACCGACCGGCGCATGAAGCAGCTTCCTTGCCGCGCTGTAATCGACCGTTGGGATTGATTGATGATCAGGGCTACGACCGGTGCGCTGTGGGCCATCATTGGTATGATACGGAGGAACCGCTGCGAGGATCGACAGCCGGAGCCCCGCGACTGGTTGTAGCATAGCCTGCATACCCTTTGCTTGTGATCACTTGCTGATGGAACACGGATACACAACCACGCTGCGATGACGGAACCCATAGATGCTGCGTTTGGCCCGGTAGAAACCGAGGTCCTGACCGCCTCCTGCACGGTGGCCGGCGCCGTGGTGCACCGAAACGACGCCTGGCAACAGTTGCTGGGCCGGGGCGACCTGTGGCAACGCCTGGCCCCGCCCGACGTGGAGCTGGCCGAGCAGCGTATCCAGGAAGCCGGCTGCGGCTCGCTCGTCACCAACGAGGTGTTCATGGTGCAGCCCCCCACCCGGGACGAGCCCGTGCCGGTGCTGCTCAACTTTCTGCCCGTCCACGAGCCACCGCCGCCCGATGCTGCCCCGGATGCTGCGCCCCAGGTCACCGCCGTGGTGATTACCGGCGAAGCCATGATGGAGCCGTCCTCGTGGACGGGCACACAAACCAAGCGCCACCGCCTGGAGTCGCTGGGCCGGATGACCATGGGCATGGTGCACGACTTCAACAACCTGCTGAGCGGCGTCCTCGGCTACACGGAGCTGCTGCTCAACGAGATCAATCCGCAGACGCCGGCCGAGGCGATCGACGTGCCCTCCCTCGTGCGTAGCCTGCAAACGATCCAGACGGCGGCCGATGACGGTAGCAGCCTCATCGAAAAGATTCAGGAGTACATCCGGCAGGAGAAGCGCACCCGCTTTGAGGCGGTTGACCTCCCGACGATTTTGCAGGACTGCCTGGCGCTGACGCGCCCCTACTGGTACAACGAGCCAAGGCGACAGGGCATTGCGATTGAGCTACAGGAGGACCTGCAGCCTACGCCGGCCATCATGGGCTCGGCCGTGGAGCTGCGCGAGGTGTTCATCAACCTGATCTTGAATGCGGTGCACGCTATGCCCAAGGGTGGCATGCTTACCGTGAAGACCTTCGTCGAGGAAGATCAGGGCGTGATGGCCACCATCGGTGATGATGGGGTGGGCATGAGCCCCTCAGTGCAGGAGAAGATCTTCGAGCCGCTCTACACCACGAAGGGCGACGAGGGCTCCGGCATGGGCCTGGCCGTGGCCTATGGGATTGTGCAGGAGCACGATGGCACGGTGGACGTCAGCTCGGAGCTGGGCGCGGGCACCACCTTTCGGTTTGCCTTCCCCCTGGCTGACCGCCACGCCGAACCGGAGGAGGTCTCCACGGAGGCTCCCGCCCAACGCCCCGTCCGCGTGCTGGTGGTAGATGACGAGGAGATGGTCCGCTCCGTACTGCAACGCCTCCTCTCCCTGCGTGGCCACCACGTGACGCTGGCCAGCTCCGGCGCCGAGGCGCTTCAGCGGGCCCGCGAGCAACCCTTCGATGTGGTCTTTGCCGATCAGGCCATGCCGGTCATGAACGGACGGCAGTTTGCGCGCCACCTCCGCGAGGACTTCCCTGACCTGCCTATTGTCCTCCTCACAGGCGACACCGACATCAGCGATCCAGAGCGCGAGTTCGATGTGGTGCTCTCTAAACCCTTCAAGCTGGATGTGCTGGAGGCTACCATCCAGGAGGTCGTATAATCCGTTGCTCCACAGCGCAGCCGCGGACTCCTGCCCGCCCCCCGCTTGCTTGTTTTGCAGTGAAGACCCTGCAATCCATCCACTGCGCTGCACGTCACATTGGCAGAGCCCGGGCGTTGGCTCAGAATTTGAGCCCTGCATTGAATCCTAAACGGCGGCATCATGCGATTCCGTCCGTTTGTTTTGCTGATAATTGACAGCGACCATGTTCAACGATAGATACATAGACGACGAATGGATGCTGGGCCTTGACGACGATGAGTCGCCTGAGCAGAGCATTCCGCTCCCGACGCCGGACGAGGAGAAGGCCATGAGCACCTCGGACGTGCCGGAGACCCTTCCCATCCTGGCCCTGCGCAACACCGTGCTGTTTCCCGGTGTGGTGCTGCCTATCACCGTAGGCCGCGATACGTCGCTGGCCCTGGTGAAGGATGCCTTCAACGATGATAAGCTCATCGGTGTGGTGGCGCAGCGCGACAGTGAGGTGGAAGACCCTGAGCCCGATGAGCTGTACGAGGCCGGCACCGTAGCCGAAATCCTGAAGCTCATCAAAATGCCCGATGGCTCCAAGTCCATCGTGATTCAGGGGAAGCGACGGTTTACCATCGATGGCTTTACGCAGACTGAGCCCTATCACCGGGCCAAGGTAACGCCGATCGCCTCGCAGCAGATGGACCGCGACAATGTAGAGCTGCAGGCGCGCATTCGCTCCATCAAGGAGCTGGCGATCCAGATTGTGAACCTCTCGCCCAACCTGCCCAGCGAAGCGGCAGAGGCCATCCAGCGCATCGAGTCGCCGGCGTTCCTCATCCACTTTATTGCCTCGAACCTGCAGATTGAGGTCGAGCCGAAGCAGGAACTGCTGGAAACCGTACCGCTCGTGGAACGGGCCGACCTCGTGATGGAGCACCTGAACGAGGAAATTCAAGTGCTGCAGCTTTCGGAGGAAATCCGCTCACGCGTCAAAACCGACGTGGACCAGCAGCAGCGCGAATACCTTCTGCGGCAGCAAATGAAGGCTATCCAAGATGAGTTGGGTGAGGGCGAAGGCGACGACGCCGTTAGTGAGCTACGCAAGAAAGCGAAGGAGAAAGACCTGCCCGAGCACGCGGAGCAGGTCGTGATGAAAGAGCTCGACCGCCTCACCCGCATCAACCCCGCCTCGCCGGACTATGGCGTCACGCGTAACTACGTGGAGACGATCCTGGACATCCCGTGGCGCGAGTACTCGGAGGACAACCTCGACCTGGAACGGGCCGACCGGGTGCTGGATGAAGACCACTATGGCCTGGAGAAAGTGAAGAAGCGCATCCTTGAGTACCTGGCGGTACTGAAGCTGAAGGGCGACATGAAGGCACCTATCCTGTGCTTTCACGGACCGCCCGGCGTCGGGAAGACGAGCCTGGGCAAGAGCATTGCACGGGCGCTTGGCCGCGAGTTTGTGCGGATGAGTCTGGGTGGCGTGCGCGATGAAGCTGAAATCCGCGGGCACCGCCGGACGTACGTCGGCGCGCTGCCTGGACGCATCATCCAAGGCATCCGCAAGGGCGGCACGTCCAACCCCGTCTTTATGCTGGACGAGGTGGACAAGCTCGGCTCGGATTTCCGGGGCGACCCGTCCAGCGCCCTGCTGGAGGTCTTGGACCCCGAGCAAAACGACAACTTCAACGATCACTACCTGGAGCTCGATTACGACCTCTCGCGGGTGCTCTTCATTGCCACGGCGAACTACCTGGGGCAGATTCCAGCGCCCCTGCGCGACCGCATGGAGATCATTGAGATCAACGGCTACACGCAGCACGAGAAGCTGCAGATTGGCCGGCAATACCTCCTGCCCCGCCAGATCAAAGAAAATGGGCTCAAGGAGGAGCAGTTTGAGATCTCCGACGACGCGCTTTCCCACATTATCGACGCGTACACCCGCGAGTCGGGCGTGCGGCAGCTGGAGCGCACCATTGGCTCCGTCGCCCGCGGTGTGGCCAAAAAGGTAGCCGTCGGCGAAGCCGAGGCCGCCAGCATCGACAAAGATGACCTGGAAGAATACCTTGGCGGACGCAAGTTCTTCCGCGACGTCGCCGAGCGCACGGAGGTCCCGGGCGTAGCTACGGGGCTGGCGTGGACGCCCACAGGCGGCGATATTCTCTTCGTGGAGGCTTCCGTCTCCCGCGGCACCGGGCGGCTGATCCTGACCGGGAAGCTGGGCGACGTGATGAAGGAGTCGGCGCAGGCCGCGCTCTCTTACGTGAAAGCCCGCGCCGATGAGCTCGGCATTCCGCAGGACGCCTTCCGCTACTGGGACACCCACGTGCACGTCCCGGCTGGCGCGGTGCCCAAGGATGGGCCGTCGGCGGGCGTGGCCATGCTGGCAGCGCTTATCTCCATCTACGCGCAGCGCCGCGTGAAGCACACGGTGGCCATGACGGGCGAGATCACCCTGCGTGGGCTCGTCCTCCCGGTAGGCGGCATCAAGGAGAAGGTGCTGGCCGCCAAGCGGGCGGGCATCGAAAAGGTGCTGCTCCCCCACAAGAATGAGAAGGACGTGCGGGAGATCAACGACAAGGCGCTGGAAGGACTGGAGGTTACATACGTCGAGCGCATGGACAATGCCATCGACGCGCTCCTCGAACGCGAGGTCGAGACCGATCCCGAGGCGTTCTTCAGCGTGTCCGACCAAGAGAAGCGCCTGCACAACACCGAATCCAACGGCCGCGAGCTGGTGCAGGTAGCCAGCAGCGAGTAACACGCGGAGGGCTACTGGGGCATTGTGCGCTCCGACTGGCACAAACGCAAAAAGGGCATCCCTGACCGGGGTGCCCTTTTTTATTGGTATCCAGCTTC
>CAYFRR010000027.1:0-23317 GCA_964345505.1 uncultured Rhodothermales bacterium | reverse complement strand
GCGACGTCAGATACGGCATCATCAGGGGCAGACGTCGCTTCGTCCTCATCCGGTGTCCATGTGGTCTCCTCCGGATGCGCCAGCAGCTTGGCAGGCTCGAAGGCGCCGATGGACACGCCCTGGTCGAAGTGCGAAAGCAGCTCCAGCTCTGACGTGAGAAAGGCCCGCAGCCGCGCTACCACCTCATCCCGCCGGTCTTGCAGACGATCCACCTGAAGCTCCAGCCGATCGTGATCCTGCTCCGCCTGGTACACGATGCTTTGCGCTTCGGCATTGGCCTCACGGATGATAAGCTCCGCCTGCTTCTCCGCCTGCGCCTCGGCCTTGCGGGTGGTCTCGCGGGCCGTTTGCAGCGCTTCCTGCAGCGCCTCCTCCACCTTCTCGTAGTGGTCCAGCTTGTTCTCCAGCTCCTTCACCTTGTCCTGCAAGCGGCGCTGGTCGACCTGCACTTGCTCCCACTGGCCGGCCATGGTGTCCAGGAAGGCTTTCACCTCGTCCTTGTCGTAGCCTCCAAACGAGCGGCCCGTAAAGTCCTGCTTCTTGATGTCAAGCGGCGTCAACTGCATGAGCGGGTGGCGTCAGGTAAGCAAATACATCTGGAATGGCGATACAACCGCAACATAGCAAGTGCAGGAATGGAATCCAACAACTGCCGGGGCGTCCCTATCTTTAGTAGGCCTTATATGCCCAAATTCCGCACTTGCTTCATAGACGCCCTCAAGCCTGACGACTCAGTAGTCGCGCGGACCGAAGATAGCGGTGCCCAGGCGCAGATGGGTGGCGCCCTCTTCAATGGCCACCTCAAAATCGTTCGACATCCCCATCGACAGCGCGTTCATCTTGACGACCGAGTTGTCGCTGTCGTCGTAGGTGTCCCGAAGTTCGCGCAGCAGCTGAAACTGCGGACGAATCTCTTCGGGATCGTCCACAAACGAGGCCAGGCCCATCAGCCCGATGACGTGGAGATGCGAAAAATCCTTCAGTCCGTCGAGGTACTCGTGGGTCTCCTCCGGGTCCATGCCATACTTGCTCTCTTCGCCCGAGATGTGGACCTGCACAAAGCAGGGCAGCACGCGCTCCTCCCGGCGGGCGCGCTTGTCAAGCTCTTTGGCCAGGCGCGGGCTGTCCAGCGCGTGAAACACGTCGGCGTGCTCCACGATGTCTTTGGCCTTGTTGCGCTGCAGGTGCCCTACCATATGCCAGCGGATCTCCCCGCCGAGGTATTCGCCGGGCCATGCCGTTGCTTTTTCTGAGAGGGGCCCCGCGCGGTTTTCGCCAAAGTCGGAGATCCCATGTTCGAAGGCCACGCGCGAGGCCTCCAGCGGAAAGGTTTTTGAGACGCCGACGAGCGTAATTTCCTCCGGCGAGCGGTTGGCCCGCGCACAGGCTGCTTCGATGCGTTCGCGCACCGTGCGCAGCCGGTCGGCGAGGGCCGCCGCATCGATCGAGGGTGAGGTCTTGGATTGGGGCATAGGCGTAGCGGATAGCAATGGATGATGCAATATCGGATGGCGCAACAACGGACAACATAACCACGGACGGTGCAACAATGGACGGCACACGCCCGCCCGGAGCTCCCCTACCGGTACGCTGGCCGGGCACTGAACGATTGCAGCTGGTCACCGGCTACTTGATACTGAATGGTGATGGGCCGGCAGCAGACCTCGCAGTCTTCCACATAGGTCTGCCCCTGCACTGAGGGATCAAGCAACATGGTAATTTGCTCCCAGCAATAGGGGCACTGAAACGCGTGTTCGAGCATGGCACAACGGCACTGCTGGCCGCTCTCGGTGAAATAGCTTACTACAACCTGCTGCTGCCTATCTTGCCCACGAGCAGGCGGGGCGGGAGTTTCGCTCAGGTAGTGGCGGCGCGGAGCACCTCCAGCGGCGGGCGATTGTACAGGCCGCGGCTGTTGAGCAGCCCCACGCCAACGGTAAGCCCTGTCACCACGGCGAGCGTCAACGCCAGCGCATCCGGGGCCCAGACGAAGGGCGCGTCAAACACGAAGAACGCAAGGATCGCGGCTCCGGCCAGCGACAGCACGATTCCGGTCAGGCTGGCCAACACCCCGAGGAACAGGTACTCGATCAACAAGATCTTGAACACCTGCGCGCGGGAGGCGCCGAGCGTCTTCAGCAACACGCTCTCCTCCACACGCTGATAGCGGCTCACGGCTACCGCGCCTATGAGTACAATAAGGCCGGTGAGGATGCTAAACAGCGCCATGAAGCGAATCACGAGGGCAACGCGCTCAAACAAGTCCTCCGCTACTGAAAGGATAAGCGACAGGTCGATCGCGGAGACGTTGGGGAGCTGCTCTACCACCGCGCTTTGCACAGCAGCAGAGGCTTCTTCGGAATCGGTGCGCGTCAGCACCACGCTAAACTGCGGGGCCGCCTCCAGCACACCTTCCGGGAAGACAACAAAAAAGTTGGTCTGCACCCGTTGCCAGTCGACCGCACGAAGACTCGACACTTCGGTGGTCATGGAGCGCCCCTGCACGTCGAACGTGAGTTTGTCCCCAAGCCCAACGTTCAGTTCCCCGGCAATCCCTTCTTCCAGCGACACGGGGATGGGCTCGGAGCCGTCGGTGTGACGCGCGGTAAACGAACCGGCGACGATCGTTTCCGAATCGATGAGGTGGTCGCGGTAGGTGGACCGGTACTCGCGGCGGTGCGCCCAGGTGGTCCGCGCCTCCGGATCCTCGCGCAGCTCCTCCACCGTGCGCCCCTCCACCGCCTGCAGGCGCATCGACACCACGGGCACCTCATCCAGCACCGGCAGCCCTTCCCCGCGGACGAGCGTGCTGACCTGCTCCACCTGCTGCGGCTGAATGTCGAAGAGGACGAGGTTGGGCTGCCCCTCGCCGCTGCTGACCTCGATTTGCGTGAGCAGCATCCGCTGCACCAGCACGAGCGTGAGGATCAGAAAGGTGCCCAGCCCGAGCGCCAGCATCAGGATGGAGGTCTGGTTGTTCGGGCGATGCAGATTCGCCAGCCCCTGCCGCCACGGATACGACCACGACGTCGGGGCAAAGCGCTGCGCCGCCCACATGAGGCCCTTGGCTACGAGGGCCAGCAGGCCAAACACGACGGCCACCCCCACGGCGTAGCCCGCGCCGAGCCACCACGTGGGGGCCTGCAGCACCGCGAAGCCAAGCACGGCTGCGCCGATGAGGCCCCACACGCCCAACCGCAACAGGTCGCGTTCGCCGTCTCCATCATACGCTGCGCGGAGCGCCCGGAGCGGCGACACGTTGCGCACGCGGAGCAGCGGCAGCAGGGCAAACAGCACCGTCACCCCAACCCCAATCAGCATCCCCACGCCAAGGGCCGACCACGCCAGCGACACATCCACCTCGACGGGCAGGAAGTCGGCCAGCACAAGCGGAAGCAGCTGTTGGATGACCACCCCTAAGGCGCCGCCCAGCACGCCTGCGGTAACGCCCATAGCGACAGCCTGCGTCAGGTAGATGCCAAACGTGCGCCCCGAAGAGGCCCCCACGCAGCGCAGCACAGCCACCGTATCGAGGCGCTGCTTCACGTAGACGTGCACGGCGCTGGCGACGCCCAGCCCGCCCAGCAGCAGCGCAATGAAGCCGACCAAGCTCAGGAACCGGTACAGGTTTTCGAACCCCGCGCCCCAGTTGCTCATCTCCTGCTCTGCCGTGCGGATACGCACCGGCGCCTCGCCAAAGGCTTCCTGCAGCTCAGTCTTCACCCCGTCGGCACTCGCGGTTTCGGGAAGCCGCAGGTAGCGCTCATAATCCACGCGACTGCCGGCGCCCAACAGCATGGAGTCCACCTTGGCCAGCGGCACGTAAATGCGCGGGCTGAAGGCGCGCTGCGCGGCAGACTCGCTGGAGGTCCGCACCAATCGCCCCGCGATGGCATACCGCGTGCGCCCCACCTGAATGGAGTCGCCGGGGCTCAGCTCGAGCTGGCGCATGAGGCCGCTGTCGACCAACGCCGCTCCGTCGGACTGGTAGCTCTGCGCGGCGCCTGTTGGCTCCGTTTCGACAGTGCCGTAAAACGGAAATTCCCCATCGATGGCCCGGATGGTGGCCAGCCGGGTATCGCCGGTGGCCGGGACGCGCGCCATGGAGGTGAACGTAATGCGGCGGGATTGGTCGGCATTCACGTCCTGCAGCACGGAATCGACGCGCGCCCCATCGCCCCGTTCGTACCGCAACTCAAGATCGGCTCCCAGCAGCGTCCGGGCCTCTCCGCTGACGGACTGCTCCAGATTCTGCCCAAACGAGTTGATAGCCACCAGCGCGGCAATGCCCAGCACCATGGAAAACAGAAAGAGGAGGAGCCGCTTCCGGCTTCCGCGGCTATCGCGCCACGCCATCGTCAAGATCCAGCTCATATCTCCTCTCCCTGTGTCTAATGCGCCTAATGCGTCTAATTTCATATCGACACCCTCTCCATCAGCGGGGCGCCATCAGCCTGTCGCACGGAGCTGCGGCACCGCCGACGCCTCATCACTCGCGATCCGCCCGGCCTTGAGCTGTACTACACGGTCCGTCTGACGCGCCAGGTCAAGGTCGTGGGTGACCAAGACGAGCGTTGTGCCTGCCCGCTCGTTCAGGTCGAAGAGCAAGTCCTCGATTACAGCGCCCGTCTCGGCATCCAGGTTGCCGGTAGGCTCGTCTGCGAAGAGGATTTCGGGCTGATTGATGAAGGCGCGGGCCAGCGCCACCCGCTGTTGCTCGCCGCCCGAGAGCTGGACGGGGTAATGGGACAAGCGATCGCCCAGGCCTACGCGTTCCAGCAGCTCCTTAGCCCGCGGGCGGACACCCTTCTGTCCTCGCAGTTCGGCCGGCACCATCACGTTTTCAAGCGCAGTAAGCGTCGGGATGAGCTGAAAGGTCTGAAAGACAAACCCGACGTGCTGATTGCGCAGCGCCGCGCGCTCGTCTTCCGTCAGCGTCCCCAGCGACTGACCACAGAGCTCCACCGTGCCAGCGGTGGGCACGTCGAGCCCCGCGCAGAGGCCCAGCAGCGTGGTCTTCCCGCTACCCGACGGCCCTACAATTGCGGTCGTGCTCCCGGCAGCTACCTGCAGAGAGACATCCTCCAGGACGGTTAGTTGGCGCTCACCGCTCTGAAACGACTTGGTGAGCTGGGCGGTCTGTAAAATGGGGTCGCGCATCATAGTACCCGTGGTATCGTACATCGAATCGCGACCAGATCTTGGCCGCTACGCCGAGCCGTGTCACCTCTGTCATTTAGCTCTTAACGTGTATGAAATCGCTATACCTGCCCCACTTCCTGCGTGTTCTGCTGGTCGTCAGCATGTTTACAATTGCCGGCTGCGGATCTGCGGATGAGGCAGACCCCGCATCGCGCGAGTCCCCAGCGGAGGTCCCCGCCGAAGCGCCTACTGCTCAGGGCCCCGATGCGGACGGTGACATGGCAGCCGATGAAGTACATGTCCTGGTGTTGGGCAACAGTATTGCGGCCGGGCTGGGGCTGGACCCTGACGAGGCCTTTCCCGCGCTCTTGCAGGACCGCGCCGAAGCCCGCGGCTGGCCCGTGCAGGTCACGAACGCTGGCGTCAGCGGCGACACCTCGGCCGGCGGCCTGAGTCGCATCGATTGGCTGCTGGATGACCGCGTCGACATCCTGATCATCGAGTTGGGCGGCAACGATGGATTGCGTGGGCTCGACCCCAACGTGACGCAGCAGAATCTCGGGCAGATCATCGAAACAGCACGCGAGAAGCAGCCGGGCATCAAGATCATCCTGGGCAGCATGCAAATCCCGCCCAACATGGGGCAAGACTACACCGCCCGGTTCCGCGGGATTTATCAGGAGGTGGCTACGACCTACGACGTGCCACGGGTGCCCATCGTGCCAGACGACCTGGCCAGCGTGTCGGACTACATTCAGGACGATGGCATTCACCCGACAGCGGAGGGCCAAGAGCTCATTGCATCGACCGTCTGGGAGACGCTCAGGCCGATGCTGGAGGGCGCCGTTGAGGAGCGCACCGCCGCTGTGGTCGAGTGATTAGCGCTATCCCAGCGCCTTGACTTCGGTGGTGAGTTCACCTACCGATTCCTTGGCGTCGCCAAAGAGCATGCGGGTGTTCTCGTTGTAAAACAGGTCATTTTCCACACCGGAGTATCCCGGACGCAGGCTGCGCTTGAGTACCACGACGGTGTCTGAGGCGTCTGCGTTTAGAATGGGCATGCCGTAAATCGGGCTTCCTTTCTTTGTGCGCGCTGCAGGATTCACAACGTCGTTAGCGCCGATGACAAGCGAGACGTCCGTATTGGGGAGTTCGGGGTTGATGTCGTCCATCTCGTAGAGCTTGTCGTACGGCACATTGGCCTCAGCCAAAAGCACGTTCATGTGCCCCGGCATGCGCCCGGCCACCGGATGGATGCCATACTTGACGGTCACGCCCCGCGCTTCGAGCACCTCGGCCAGCTCCTGCACCTGATGCTGCGCCTGCGCTACCGCCATCCCATAGCCGGGAATGACAACGACTTGCTCTGCGTATGTGAGCAAGATGGCCGTGTCGGCTGGGGACGTTTCCCGTACCGTGCCGCCGGTCGCCCCTTCCACCTCGGGCCCACCGGCGGCGTCATCGGCACCACCGAACCCGCCCAGCAGTACGTTCCAGAGCGAACGGTTCATGGCGTCGCACATGATGCGGGTGAGCATAAGTCCGGAGACACCGACCAGCGTGCCGCTGATGATGAGCACGATATTGTCGAGCACAAACCCGGTGGCTGCGGCAGCAAGGCCAGAGTACGAGTTGAGCAAGGCCACCACCACAGGCATGTCGGCCCCGCCAATCGGAATCACCAGGAAGATGCCCAGGATCAGGGCCAGCCCACCCAGCCCCAGCAGCCCGCCCATTAGGAAGGCGGAGTCTTGGGCGAACACGTGTGCCCCGTACAGTATGAGGCCAACAGCAGCCGTCACACCTAACAGCAACAGCACCGTGAGCGCGCGCATCCCCAGAAACTGCGCGGGCTGCCCTGAGATCAGTCCTTTGAGCTTGGCAAAAGCTACAAAGCTGCCCGAAAATGTAACCGTCCCGATCAGCACACTGGCCGCTACCGTAACGGCCAGCGTAAGCGTGAGCGGAGCAAGCGGGGGCGTCCCACCCGCCACAGCCTCAGCCGCAGCCGGTGTTTCAGAGAAATAGCGAGCGACTTCGGCGGAGGCCACCAGTGCGGAGGCCAATCCTCCAAAGCCATTAAATACGGCTACCAGCTCCGGCATGCTGGTCATTTCCACCCGCCGCGCCAGCACGGCTCCGATGCCCCCACCGACTACCGTCGCGGCGATCATCTCCACAGGCGTCAGGATTTCGTAGAGGAAGAGGGTGGCAACAACCGCCACCAGCATCCCCAGAGCGGCCATCTGGTTGCCCTGGCGGGCCGTGACGGGGGATTGCAGCCGCTTCAGCCCCAGAATAAAGAGGCACGCGGAAACGAGGTAGGCAAGGGCAATAACGGTGTACACGGGGTGGGGGCTTTGGAGAGGCAGGAGGTTGGGGGGCCTACGAGGGCAGGTCAATCATCACGCGGCGGCCTTGGCTTGCGGGTAAACATCTTCAGCATCCGGTCTGTGACCAGAAAACCGCCCACTACGTTGATGGTAGCCACCATGAGGGCCAGTGCCCCCAACCACTTGGCCACCGGGGTGCCGACCATGCCGGCGGTCACGAGCGCGCCCACCATGGTGATGCCGCTAATGGCATTGGCCCCAGACATCAGCGGCGTGTGCAGCGTTTGCGGGACTTTGGTCAGGATCTCGACGCCGATAAAGGCAGCCAGCACAAAGATAATTAAGTTTTCCATTAGTCGGTGGAAGCCGGGTGAGCGTCAGAAGAAAGTAAGGAGCGTACGCGGTCGTTAACGATGGTGCCCTCGCGCGTGAGGCTCATCTGTTGGATAATCTCGTCCTCCAGATCGGGTGCAAAGGCCCCGTCGTCATCGATGGACAGCGTAAGGAAGGCCGCGAGCGTGCGGGCGTAGAGCTGGCTGGCATGCCCGGGCAGCAGGGCCGGAAGGTTACGCGGCCCGAGGATGGTGGTGGTGTGCGCGGTGACGGTTTCGCCGGGACGGGTGAGGGCACAGTTACCCCCCCGGGAGGCGGCGGCGTCTACGATGACGCTGCCGTCGGGCATGGCTTCGACGGCCGCTTCGGTGATCACCAGCGGCGCCGGACGCCCGGGGATCAGCGCTGTGCTAATGACGACATCGGCCTTGGCCAGGTGTGGCACCAGCAGCTCGGTCTGCTGCCGGGCTTTCTCCTGCGCCAGCGCCCGCCCGTAACCCTCCGCATCTTGACTTTCCTCAATCTCCACGTCCAGCTCAATAAACGACGCGCCAAGGCTTTCCACCTCTTCCTGGGCAGCCTCGCGGATGTCGTACCCTTTCACCTTCGCCCCCAGCCGCCGCGCCGTAGCGATGGCCTGCAGGCCGGCAACGCCCGCCCCAATGACCACCACCTGCGCCGGACGAATACTGCCCGCAGCCGTGGACAATAGCGGGAAGAAGCGGGGCAATGCGTTAGCTCCTAAGAGGGCCGCCTTGTAGCCACTTACCGCACCCATGGCAGAGAGGGCGTCCAGCCGCTGCGCACGCGAGATGCGCGGCACCAGCTCCATGGCAAAGGCCGTCACGCCAGCGTCGGCCAGCGCTGATGCGATCTCTGGGGCGTCAAGCGGGTGCAGCATCCCCACAAGGGTAGCGCCGGAGGCCATCTGCCCGATAGTCTCCTCATCGGGCGGCTCCACGCACCAGACGACGTCAGCTTGCGCCGCCTCCGCGCGGTCTGTGATGGTGGCACCCGCCTCCTCAAAGGCCGCATCCGGGGCCAGCGCCTCTGCCCCAGCCCCCGCTTCCACGTGCACCGTCCAGCCCTTTTCTACCCATTCACCGGCAATCTCTGGCGTACAGGGCACGCGTGTTTCGTCGGCGGTGGTAGCGCGTAAAATTCCAAGGGTAGCAGGCATACAGCGTAGAGGGGTGGATGGGGGGCGTCGGCAGGAGTGGGTGGGTTAGCCGTTCACTGCCTCGAAGTGATCCATGAATTGCACGAGCGCCTCCACGGCTTCGGGCGGACAGGCGTTGTAGATGGACGCCCGGATGCCTCCGACGGTGCGGTGACCTTTCAGTGCAAGTAAACCGGCTGCCTCGGCTTCACGGCAGAACTGCGCATCCAGCGCCTCTGATGGTGTACTGAACGTCGCGTTCATCAGGGAGCGATCCGCGATGCGGGTGGTGCCGGTGTAGAAGTCCGTGCGGTCGATGCGGTTGTAGAGGCGCGTAGCTTTCTGTTCGTTGCGCCGGACCATGGCCTCTACGCCGCCTTGCGATTCCAGCCAACGCATCACCTTTTCTACCAGATAAATGGCGAACACAGGCGGTGTGTTGAACCGCTTGCGGGCGTGCGTGCCATAATCCATCATCGTGGGGAGCGGCTGATTCCGCTTCTCCAAAAAACTGTCTTTTACGAGCACGATTACGACGCCGGCCGGGCCCACATTTTTCTGCGCACCGGCGTAAATCAACCCGTAGCGGTCCATATCCATCGGACGACTCAGGAAGTCGCTTGAGGCATCCACCACAAGAGGCACGTCAGCCGCTGGTGCGGTCCGATACTGCGTGCCGTAGATCGTATTGTTGGAGGTGAAATGTACATACGCGGCGTCCGGGTCGAGGACATCGGCCGTCACCTCTGGGATGTACGTATGATGTTTGTCCGCACTGCTGGTGGCGGCCCGAGCCGTACCCAACAGTTGCGCCTCTTCCAGTGCGTTCTCAGACCAACGCCCCGTTAGCAAGTAATCCGCCGAGCCGTCGGGCGGCAGCATGTTCAGCGGCACTTGATGGAATTGCATCGACGCTCCTCCCTGCAGAAAGAGCACGTGCCAGGTGTCGTCCAGCCCCAGCAGGGCCTTGATGCGATGCCGTGCCGATTCCTCTACCGCGTCGTAGGCGTCTGACCGATGGCTGATCTCGAGCATCGACGCACCTTCGCGGTGGTACACCGGGAGCTCTTCCTGAAGCTCCTCCAACACGGGAAGCGGAAGCGCTGCGGGGCCTGCGCAAAAATTGTACAGGCGCTGATCGGCCGAGCGGGCGCGCAGGGCAGTCAGCGGATCGGCAACATCCATGGAGGCAACGTTTGTCTGATAACTGAGGTGGCGTGTGGTAACATTTTTAAGCCCAAACGACAGGAGCTATGCCATGCTCCCCGTTCTGGACGCACGGCTGGCGTGAGGCGCTATCGTGTTACGATTTTCACCAATCGCCTGAAGCCCTGCGATTGCGCTATTTTTCGTCAAACAGGTGAACGAGTAGTCCGCTGCTTAGCTTAGGCTCGAACCAGGTCGACTTTGGCGGCATGAGCAGACCGGCATCTGACACGGCCAGCAATTCCTCAATCGAGGTAGGATACATGGCAAACGCTGCCTGCGCGGCCCCCCGGTCCACCCGGTGGGCCAGCTCGGCGGGCGGATGACTGCCCCCTACGAAAGCGATACGCTCGTCGCGGCGCAAGTCTTCGATGTCGAGTAAGGGCTCCAGGACATATTCGCTCAGCCGCGCCACATCAAGCGTGTCCGCCACGGTCTCGCGCTGCGTAGGCGGAAGCGTGAGCGTGTACCAGTGGCCGTCCAGGTAGAGATGAACTACCCCAGGGGCATCCGGTCCCGTTGACGTGGTCTCCTCCTCCAGCGCACGTACGCTCAGGGCATGGGTACAGGCCTCGAGGAAGTCAGCCGGCGTGCCCGGCAGGGCCGTCACCAGGCGGTGATAGGGCAAGATCTGCATGTCACCGATGGGAAAGAGTGCAGCGGGAAAATGCTGCACGTTGGCAGCAGCGGCGGGGTCGTTCTCGGCAAGGGCATCAGCGACGCGGCTGGCAGCTTTGCAGCGATGGTGCCCATCAGCGATATACAGCGGCGCGATGGTCCCAAACGTGTCCACCAGCGCGCCCGGAGCGGCCACCTGCCAGATCCGATGCCGCGCCCCATTGGCTGTGGTGAGATCATAGAGTGGATCGGCTCGCGTCTCTTCTTCGATCAGCGCTGCCACCTGGGGGTCGTCTCGAAAGCACAGCATCACAGGCTCGGCATGCGCGCGCTGCGCCAGCATGTGCCGCGTGCGGTCTGCCTCCTTCGCCGGGCGCGTCTTCTCATGCCGCAGGATGCCATCTGCTTTGTACTCTTCTACAGATACGCACCCAAACACTCCGGTCTGGACGTGCTCCCCCAGCTGAAGCTGATAAAGGTAAAGGTTTGGCGCTTCGTCGCGTACGCTGATAGAACTGTCGCTGTACTGCTGCAAGTTCTTTGCGCCGTGGAGATAGACCGCCTCGTCGTACTCGTCTACGTCCGACGGGAGGTCTAACTCTGGGCGAATCACTCGCAAGAAGCTATGCGGCTTTCCCTGCGCCAGCACCCGCGCCTCAGCAAGGTCAATGACATCATACGGCACAGAGGCAACCGCCGCTGCGTGAGAAGGGATGGGGCGAAGGGCACGGAATGGACGCAAGATAGCCATGAAGCGCAGCATATGAACAGCAAAGAAAAGAATGGCGGCCCTGCGTGTGAACATCTGCCAAACATGAATGGCGGGGACTGTCGGCTCGGAAACCCACCGGAAGGCCCACACGTCGGACGAACTCGAAATAACAACGGACACGGGTCAATATCTACTGCCGGATCTGATTCGCGCAGGCTTCATGCACGAAAGATGCCGCACAAAGTCTTCACTTGACTTCAGTCCCAGTCAGTAGTATGTTGACAAATCTATTGCGGGGTGGAGCAGCTGGTAGCTCATCGGGCTCATAACCCGAAGGTCGCAGGTTCGAATCCTGCCCCCGCTACTACCACGCTCTCTGAGTTTCGGCTCGGAGAGCGTTTTTTTATTGTACGGCTTTTCCGTGATATGTGGGCCGTCGTACCAGCCCGCGGTACGCTGAGGGCTACAAGCCGATGCGAATGTGGACCGGTGGGAGAAGCGGAGCGCTCGCAGCCGTTGGGGACTCCTGCCATGCGGATGGCGTCAGCGCTGCACGTATCCAGTGTATCGTGAGTCCGATTCCCGCGCCCAGCACCGCGCCCACCATCACATCCGATGGATAGTGCACGCCCTGCCATACCCGGCTCACGCTAACCCCTACCGCCCACACCACCCCAGGCCCGATGACGTACCATCGGGGATGCGACAGACTCCACGATGTCGCCTGGGCAGCGGAAAGGGCAGCGTGACCTGACGGTAGCGCGTACGAGTCAGACACAGGTCGTCCCGCATGGAATTCTGGCGACCGTGACGTGATGGCTTCATGCACGTAAAAGGGGCGCGGCCGGCGCATGAGCCGCTTGATGACCATGGTGGCGCCCACCGCACCGGCTGAGGCCAGCGTGAGCCGGTAGGCAGGTGCCGGCGATGCGCCTGTAAGCAGCGCCCCAGCCCCCGCGGCGACGGGCGCTCCGTAAAATACGGGATACGCCGTCCAATCTACCGCGCGCAGCGCTCCTGTGCCGAGCCGGCTGTCCCACCCGTACACGGCATGAAGCACGCGCACCTCCAGTGCCGAGTGCTCCGAGCCCTGCCCGTTGGTCAGCGCCGGCGCAAGGCTCCACAGCACCATCAGCAGCAGGGTAATGGCCGGCCAAGGTAACCGTAGTGCCATGTCACGCAGTCTCTTCTGCCGCTTCCTCTTCTGCCTCTTCATCCTCTTCCTGGGGCACCAAGCCCATATCCACTTTAATCTGGTGCTTGATAGTCGCCCGCTCTTCTTCGTGCTCCTTGAGCCATTCCTTCGTGGCCTCGCGTCCCTGAGCCAGTGTCTCGTCGCCGTAGGAATACCACGAGCCGCTCTTCGTGATTACGTCGGCCTCCACGCCCAAGTCAATCAGTTCGCCGAGGGATGAGATGCCTTCCCCATAAATAATGTCGAACTCGGCCTCCCGAAACGGGGGAGCTACCTTGTTTTTCTTGACACGCACGCGGGTGCGATTGCCGATCACGTCGGTTCCGTCTTTGATAGCGCCAATGCGGCGAATGTCCATCCGGATGGACGCGTAAAACTTTAGGGCTCGGCCTCCAGAGGTCGTCTCGGGGCTGCCGAACATCACGCCAATCTTCATCCGGATCTGATTGATGAAGATGAGCACCGTCTTCGTCCGGTTCATGATGCCGGCGAGCTTACGCAAGGCCTGGCTCATGAGGCGGGCTTGCAAGCCCACATGGCTGTCGCCCATCTCGCCTTCGATTTCGGCTTGCGGCACGAGTGCGGCCACAGAGTCGATGGCGATGACGTCCAACGCCCCGCTGCGCACAAGCGTCTCGGTGATGTTCAGCGCCTGCTCGCCCGTATCGGGCTGCGACACGAGCAAATCGTCCACGTTCACCCCCAGCTTGCGGGCGTAGTTGGGATCCAGTGCGTGCTCTGCATCGATGAACGCACAGGTCCCACCCGCCTTCTGCGCTTCTGCGATGATGTGCGTCGCCAGCGTGGTCTTCCCCGAGGACTCTGGGCCATAGATCTCCACAATCCGCCCGCGGGGGACGCCACCAATGCCAAGAGCATGGTCCAGCGTCAGCGAGCCGGTGGAAATGGAGTCGATGTTGAGCGGCGGGGTATCGCCCATACGCATGATGGACCCCTTGCCAAACTGCTTGTCGATTTGCTTTAGGGCGAGGTCAAGCGCCTTCTTTTTAGGTTCTTTTTTCTTGGAAGCCATAGGGCCTGGAAATCTATCGAGTAAAAAGCGAAAGCGCGTTGCTGTGCGGTGCGCGGATGGAGGATCTAATAGTTGTGTGGGTACCCGGTGGTAGTATATGCTGAACCAGCCGGGCCGGCGCATCCCCAAGGTCTACCATGCAGATGCCTACAGTGTGTAAGGTACAGTATACAGCGCCTGGGTGACAACAGCCTGTCATCCCCTCCATCCCCCAGCCGTCGAGCGGACAGAGGGCGTGCTCACTCAGGGGTATCCGTCTCAGCAGCAAGGGGAGCGCCGACGGTCGGCTCAGCGGCTATTTTGCGCTCCAATCGTAGTATGTTAAGCGCTTCGGTACAGGTACGGTCCTTGTTGAACAGGCGATCGGACGTAAAAACGAAGTGATGTGCTACTGCAGTCTCCGGTGTAGCCATACCAATCCACACGGTGCCAACCGGTTTTTCCGGTGTGCCGCCCTTTGGCCCGGCGACGCCGGTGGTCGAGAGGCCGATGTCTGCGTTAAGCCGCTCGCGCACGCCCATGGCCATCTGTCGGGCCACGGCGCCGCTAACCGCACCATGCTCCTCCAGCATCGCCTCCGGTACCCCGAGCAGTTCCTGCTTCACCTCGTTGCAGTAGGCTACAATGCCTCCACGCAAGTAGTCGGAAGCTCCCGCGACGTTGGTTAGCCGGTCCGCCAGGAGGCCTCCGGTGCAGCTTTCTGCAACGGCAAGGGCGAGGCCATCCCCACGCAGCAACTCCCCGACGATCGCCTCGAGCGACTCCGTTCCCGTCCCGTATACGTACGCTCCCACCCGCGCCCGGATGTGATCTTCGAACTGTTTCAGTCGGGTTCGCGCTTCTTGCCGTGTACTCCCCTGCGCCGTGATGCGCAGGCGCACGCCCTTGCTGCTGGGCAGGTAGGCCAGCGAGAAGTAATCATGCGAAAGAAAGGCAGTAGCGTCGATGGCGTCCTGCAGAGCCGATTCTCGGATGCCGGCGGTGAGCAAGGTGCGCTGGGCGCTGGGCGCCACCGTGACCTTGTCTTTGAGCCGCGGGACGACGTGGTCCTGCACAATAGCTTTCAGCTCGCCGGGGACGCCGGGCAGCGCCACCACGAGTACACTGCGGTCCTGCACAGAGGCCATGTGTAGAAGGCCAGGTGCCGTCCCGATAGGGTTGGGCAGCACCTCGAAGCCCTCCGGCACCTGTGCCAGGCGCCGGTTGCTCTCGGGCGGGCTCTGACCACGTGCGGCATAACGCTCTTCGATGCGCTGAAAGACAGAAGCGTCGAAGCACAACTCCGCATCGAAGTAATTGGCCAGGGCCTGCCGCGTCACGTCGTCGTGGGTGGGACCGATGCCCCCGCTCACGATGACCGCGTCCGCAGCGTCCAGGCTCCGGTTCAGTTCACCCTGGATGGCCTGCGCATCGTCCGCCATGGTCACCACGCGGCCGATGTGCGCACCCGATGTATTGAGTTGTTCTCCCAACCACGTCGCGTTCGTGTTGACCACCTGGCCAATCAGCAGTTCATCTCCAACAGTGAGAATATCAACGCGCATGAAGCACACGGGGTGGGTGGGATGCTTACGAGTGGGCGGCGGACCATGCCTCGGGGTCCTGCTGCCAATCAGCCAAGACGGACGCTGCAGCCGGCGAAAGGAGCTCCTCGGCAAGCGCTACCGCTTGCAGCGCTTCGAAGTCCAAAAGAGTGCTCAGGTCAACCTGTGCGTCGGCGAAACGTTGCGCTGTTTCTGGAAAGCCATACGTAAAGATGGCGACAACCGCTACGACCTCTGCGCCTGCGGCCCGGAGCGCATCGACCGCCTGTAGGGCCGACCCACCGGTGGATATCAGGTCCTCCACCAGCAAGACCGCATCGCCCGTGTGCACCACACCCTCAATCTGGTTTTCCCTCCCGTGTCCTTTGGGGGCCGAACGGACGTAGGCCATCGGTTTATCGAGCCGGTCGGCGAGCCAGGCGGCGTGCGGGATGCCTGCTGTTGCGGTGCCTGCTACCACGTCCACCATCCAGTTGTGGGCTGCGACACGGGCAGCAAACGCCGCGGCAATCTGACGGCGGAGCGCGGGATAGCCAAGGGTCTGGCGGTTGTCGCAATAGATGGGCGACTGGAGCCCCGACGCCCACGTAAACGGCGTATCGGGCGAGAGCGTCACTGCCCCAATCTCCAAGAGCGTCCGCGCGAGGTCACGATCCGTCAAAACGGCGGCATTATCCATGAGGGTTGGCAGAAGCAGCTGGTTCTTGGTTGAAGAGGTACAGTACCCCGGTGTACACGGTGATCGCAACGACGACCATCAGCAGCCAAAATAGAATGGTGGTGTCGTACAGCAACCACGCTGCCAGGGTACCCGCCCCATCGGATCGTTCAGCCAATGCAAGTGCCGCCAGCATCACAATCAGAAAGGCCAGTTGGCCGGCCGTTTTCGCTTTGGCGATGTATAGCGTCTGGAGCGTCCATCCCCGCGCCTCGGCCCACGAGCGCAACACGGTCACGCCTACATCCCGCAAGGCGATGAGCGCTACTGCCCACCAGGGCACGATCGCCGGCTCCAGCCAGGCCAGGGCGATGAACGTGCCCAGCACGAGGACCTTATCAGCCAACGGATCGAGAAACTGGCCAAACCGCGAGCTGACCTCAAGCTCCCGGGCGAGCTTGCCATCTACCCAGTCGGAGGCCGCAGCCACCACAAAGAGCAGGAGCGCGCTTGTCACGCCCCAGAAGGTACCGGTGAACAGTAACACCAGCACGACCGGGGTGAGGATAATGCGGATGATTGTGATGGAATTGGGAACGTGGCGTGCGTACACCATACCGCGGCGGGGTGAGGAGCCAAAGAACTGCGTGCGAGGCATCCGAGGTTGATCAGGGAAAGAAGTAAATAGAAAGGCTACAACGGCGCATCGCCGGTGCCGTTCTGCAGAGGTGACAGATGCGCGCGGTAACGGCCCGAGGCGACCTGAGTCAGCATCGCCGTTCCTGCCGCGGCTCTGCCAATGTGACGCAGCATCGCACGCGGCATTGTTCTTGGTCCATAGCCAAATGACTTGCCAGCAAAGTTTACACTCGACTATCGACCATAGCTACGATTAAATCATGGGAAAGATAATAGGCATTGACCTCGGGACCACCAACTCCGTCGTCTCGGTGATGGAGGGCGGCGAGGCCAAAGTAATTGAAAATTCAGAAGGCGCGCGCACTACCCCCTCCGTGGTAGCCTTCAAATCCGACGGCGAGCGGCTCGTGGGCGCCCCCGCTAAGCGCCAGGCGATCACGAATCCGGAGAACACCATCGCCTCGATCAAGCGGTTCATGGGCCGCAAGTATAACGAAGTGAAGGAGGTAAAGGACTCGGTCGCGTACACGATCTCCTCCGGCGAAGGGGGCACGGCTCGCGTCGAGATTGACGACCGCAAGTACACGCCGCAAGAGCTCTCGGCCATGATCCTGCAGAAGCTGAAGCAGGAAGCTGAAGAGTATTTAGGCGAAAAGGTCAGCGAAGCGGTTATCACCGTACCCGCCTACTTCAATGACGCGCAGCGCAAAGCCACGAAGGAAGCGGGCCAGATTGCGGGGCTGAACGTGCGCCGCATCATCAACGAGCCTACTGCTGCTTCGTTGGCCTACGGGCTTGACAAGCAGGACGACGACGTGACCGTAGCCGTGTATGACCTCGGTGGCGGTACGTACGACGTGTCCATCCTGGACCTCGGCGACGGTGTCTTCGAAGTGAAAGCTACCTACGGCGACACCGAACTGGGTGGCGACGACTTCGACCAGCGCCTCATCAACTACATCGCTGACGAGTTCAAGAAGGAGCAAGGCATCGACCTGCGCGACGACGCGATGGCTCTTCAGCGCCTCAAGGAGGCCGCGGAGAAGGCCAAGATCGAGCTGTCAAGCGCGTCGAAGACAACGATCAACCTGCCGTTTGTAACGGCCACGCAGGAAGGACCGAAGCACCTCAACATGGACATCACCCGCTCGAAGTTTGAGCAGCTGGTGGACGACCTCATCGAGCGCACCATCCCGCCGATGAAGAAGGCGCTGAACGATGCAGGCATCGACAAGAGCGGTATCGACGAGGTCATTCTCGTGGGCGGCTCCACGCGTATTCCGAAGGTGCAGGCTACCGTCGAGGAGTTCTTCGGTCGGAAGCCGAACAAGTCGGTGAACCCGGACGAGGTGGTGGCCATTGGCGCAGCCATTCAGGGCGGCGTGCTGGCCGGCGACGTGGACGATGTGCTGCTGCTTGATGTGACCCCGCTGAGCCTCGGTATCGAGACGCTGGGCGGCGTAACCACCAAGCTCATCGAAGCCAACACCACTATCCCGACACGTGCCCAGGAGACGTTCTCGACGGCGGCGGATAATCAGACGTCGGTCGAGATTCATGTCCTGCAAGGCGAACGAGAGATGGCCCGCGACAATCGCACGATTGGACGCTTCCACCTCGATGGCCTTCCCCCAGCCCCTCGTGGCGTGCCGCAAATTGAGGTCACGTTCGACATCGACGCGGACGGCATCCTGAACGTGTCGGCCAAGGATAAGGCGACCGGCAAGGAGCAGTCCATCCGCATCGAGGCCTCCAGCGGGCTTACCGAGGAGGAAATTAATAAGATGCAGGAGGACGCCGAGGCGCACGCGGAGGAGGACAAGCAGAAGCGCGAGCGCATTGAGGTGAAGAACCAGGCGGACTCGCTGGCTTACTCCACCCAGAAGAACCTGGATGAGTATGGCGAGAAGATCTCCGACGAGAGCCGCTCCACCATCGAAAGCACGCTGGAGCGTTTGAATGAGGTGAAGGACCAGGAAGACGCCGAAACCTCTGCCATTCAGTCGGCCATGGACGAGCTCAATGAGGTCTGGAATAACGCCAGCCAGGAGCTGTACCAGGCGCAGCAAGAAGCAGCCGAGGCCGCGCAAGAAGCGCAGGCGGAAGGCGGCGGCAACGGTGAAGCTACGAATGGCGACGTAACTGACGCGGACTACGAAGTCGTAGACGAGGAAGGCGAGCCTAAGTAACGCTCACGCCTGACCTGGAGTAACGACAAAGAGACCCCGGTGGCCTGTTGGCTACTGGGGTCTCTTTTTTTATGGCGGCCCAGCTGTTCTTCTACTCCCAACGGCGCCATCCACGCGTAATTGTCCCTCATCGGCTCAGCAGCGTAGGGGCTTTCGGGTCGATTCCGAAGAGCGTGCGCGCCGTAGCGGTGGTCGTAGCGGCCAGCTCGTTCAGCGGCACGCCTTTCACCTCGGCCAGATACGTGGCGACGTGCCGCACGAAAGCGGGCTCGTTGCGCATGCCGCGGTGGGGCTCCGGCGCAAGGTACGGCGCGTCTGTCTCCACCACCAGCCGCTCCAGTGGCACATCGGTCACCGCCTCATCGACATCGCTGTTCTTGAACGTCAGGATGCCACCCAGCCCCAGATGAAACCCCAGGTCAAGGATGGCGGCCCCCTCCGCCCGGGAGCCGACAAAGCAATGGAAGATACCCTGCAGCTGCTCCGGAGCGGCTAACTGCCCCCGTTCCTCGCTCACAATCCGGACGAGGTCGGTCGTGGCTTCCCGGTTGTGGAGGATGAGCGGCAAGTCTTTCTCCGCGGCGAGTTGGATGTGTGCGCGCAGAAACTGCTGCTGGCGATCGTCGAACGACCGGTCCCAGTAGTAGTCGAGGCCGCTTTCCCCAACAGCCACCACCGCCTCTTCGTCGCACAGATCGGCCACCTCCTGCAGCTCGCGCTCCGTCGCCTCTTCGGTCTCCGAGGGATGAAGCGCCGCCATCGCATACAGTCCATCGTGTTTGGCACAAAGCGATAGGGCGGCATGGATGGATGGCACATCGATGGCAGGCAGCACGATCGCCTCTACCCCGGCCTCGCGGGCGCGGTCTAACACCGCTTCACGGTCGTCGTCGAAGGCATCGAGGTAGACGTGCGCGTGCGTGTCTATGAGCATGGGGCTGAAGCGTCGTTCAGAAAATGGGCTAAAAAGCTGCAGAGGCGTTTGCCTACGAAGCACCGTGCGATGCGTGCCCATTTTTCAGCGCAACATCCTTCCAACCTGAGACGCTCAGGCGCGTGCAATTGTCGTGCTCATGTTATACTTTAGGTGCAGTAGTCTACCTTTTATCCCCAGGCCTCTCCAAAACTCATGGGTTTTCGTTACACAGCGAGTGCGAGCTTGTTACTCCTGCTAAGCGTGGCGTTACTGCTGGACGCTACGGCGCAGACCGCCGACCTTCGCGTACGTGTGCTCGATCAACACCTGGTGGACGATGTCACCATTACGGCGGAGGCCCCGCTGAAGGTATATGCCGGTGCTGTGGACAACGTCTTGCTAACCGTTCCGCCCGAAACCCCCCTGCACGTCAACCGGCGCGGGGATGAGCTGCAGGCTGCGGCCAACGGCTCGTCTATTTTTGCCCTCCAGCTTGGCATCATGGCCGACGAACAGGAGATGCTTACCGTTAGGAGCAACCGGCTGGACGCTGAACGGGCGTATACGGGGCGCTTGATGATTGAGCCGGAGCGCCAATCTTTGTCATCCCTGCAACTGGTTAACCACGTACCACTGGAAGACTATGTAGCCAGCGTCGTGGCCCGCGAGTACGGCTTTGAGGATCTGGAGGGCGCCAAAGCTATGGCCGTGTTGGTGCGCACGTACGCCTTACGCAATAAGTTTGGGGACGCCTATGACCACGTCGACCATGTGATGTCGCAGCAGTATGATGGCGCCAATACCATCACGCCAACCTCGCTCGAAGCCACCCAAGCCACCCAGGGACAGGTGCTGGTGCACGCCGATAGTCTTATCGAAGCCGTTTACTTTTCGGCCAGTGGCGGACATACGGCCAACAACGAAGACGTGTGGGATGCGCGGCCGCTGCCGTACCTGCGCGGCCGCCCAGATCCGACGGGCACCGCGTCGCCCCATCAGTCGTGGGAGGTCACCCTTAACCGGCAGGCGCTCCTGCGGGCGCTCAGCCGCCACGCGGGAGCGAACGTACGGGGATTCGTGATCGGTGACCGGTCGAGTGAAGGACGCGTCCGCACCATCGAACTCCTTACCGGCACAAACCGGCGACCGATGCAGGCGAATGCGTTTCGCCTGCTTGCGAACCAGCAAGCCTCTGGGCACGGCATCAAAAGCACCTGGTTTGATGCCCGGCGCGAAGGCAACCGCTACGTCTTCTCTGGCCGTGGCTTTGGGCACGGGGTGGGCTTGAGCCAGTATGGCGCGCGCGGGCTGTCGGCGCAAGGCTACGCGTACACGGACATCCTCGACTATTACTTTACCGAGGTCCGCCTGGCCTCCATCGATGAGCTTTCGCTGCCCGTGGCCCCCTGGCAGCCCCCAACACTGGCGGAAGCCCCGTTGCAGGCAGAAGAACCGGCGGAGGAACCCGCAGACGACGAGCCTCGGAAGCAGCGGAGCCGGCGCATCGGGTGGTAGCCCTCCGCCCGTGACGCATGGGTTACGGGCGAACCGCATTCGCGGCAGTGTATGTAAGGGGCCTCTACCTTCAAAAATCCCTGCCTTTCGTTGCCGTATGCCTGTTCGGATCCTGCTCGCCAGCGTCGTTTTACTCCTCATGGTAGCCGCTCCGGCCAACGCCCAAGTGCCTGCCGATACGGCCGCGGCCGAGCTTCCTGAGGTAGCCGTAGAAGCAGCGCGCGGTCTGGAGACCTCCGCCAGCGCACCCTTCGCCGTTTCCGTGGTGCAGCGCAGCGATGCAGCCCTGCAGATGGAAGCGCCCGTCTACGTAAACGACGTCGTGCGAGACGTCCCGGGCGTTTGGATGACCGACCGTGGCCACTTTGCGCTGGGCGAGCGCCTGATCATCCGCGGCATGGGATGGCGGTCGCCCTTTGGCGTGCGCGGCGTGCAGGTGCTCCTGGACGGCATTCCCCTCACCATGCCTGATGGGCAGGCCTTTCTCGACATTGTAGATCCTCTCTTTCTGCGTAGTGCAGAGGCGATCCGGGGCCCCTCGTCCCTCTTCTGGGGGAACGGCAGCGGCGGCACCCTCTTTCTCGACTCCCGCCCGGCCCGTGATGCGCCCCGAGCGCAGGTGCGGATCGGTGGCGGGGGTAACGGACTTCAGCAGCTGGCCACCGAAGTGGTCGCGCGAACGAACGAGCGCACCGTTCGGCTTGCCCTCAGCGACCTCCGACGCGACGGCCACCGCGCCAACGGCGATGGCCGCTTCACCCGGGCTCTGCTGAGCGCGGAGACCCCCATTCGAGACCGCGGCCGCCTCCGGCTCATGGGCGCCTTCGTCGACCAAGATGCACGCAACCCGGGGTCGCTCACCCGTGAACAGGTCGAAGACGACCGCTCGCAGGCCAACGGTTTGTTTGACGCGTTCGACGCCGGCAAGCAGACCGCCCAGGGCCAGCTCGGCGCTAACCTTGTGTACGCCTGGGACACCGTGGCCGCCGAGGGTACCGTGTTTGGTGGGTTTCGGGATCTGCGCAATCCGCTGCCGTTTGCCTACATAGCCTTCGACCGTATCTATGGTGGAGGCCGCACGGCCCTCAGTGGACAGGCGCAAGGCATCGCATGGCATCTCGGCGCCGATGTCAACGTCCAGCAAGACGACCGCATCAACCGGGCGACCGACATCCCGAACCGGGCGTTCTTGGACACGATCACGCTGGATCAGCAGGAGACCGTCTGGAGCACAGCCGCCTTTGGCTACGCGCGGGTCCCGCTCACCACACGGCTAACGGCCACGCTGGGCGCCCGCGTAGACCGGGTCGCGTTCTCGCTGGACGACAACATGCTGGCCGACGGGATCGACAACTCAGGCCGCCGCACGTTTAGCGCCGTGAGCCCCGGTGCGGGGCTCGCCTTCGATACGGGTCCGGCGTTGCTTTTTGCCAACTACAACACCGCCTTCGAGACGCCCACCACCACGGAGCTCGTTAACCGGCCCGGGCGGCCAGGCGGCTTCAATGAGGGCCTCGGCCCACAGCAGACCCAGGGCGTGGAGGTTGGCACCCGCGGCGCGTGGGCGCCCGCCAACCTGACTTTTGACGTGGCCCTCTACTACATGCACGCAGACGACCGCCTTGTGCAGCAGGAGATTCCCGACAGCGGGGGCCGGGTGTTTTTCCGAAACCTCGGCACGAACACCCACCGCGGCGGCGAGCTCGCCGTCGCGTGGCAGCCGGAGCCCTGGCTTTCGCTCCACGCCGCTTACACGGCGAACCAGGTGGTTTTCGAAGATGAAGCGCTGGACGGCAACCGCGTGCCCGGACTGCCCGACCAGCGATTCTCAGCCACTGCTCGGGTGGAGGGGTCTATGGCCTACCTCCGGCTCTCGTGGGATGCCGTAAGCGATTACTTTGCCGATAATGCCAATGAGGTCAAAACCGACGGGTACGCGGTGGCCGACGTGCAGGTAGGCTTGACGAACGTGGAAGCCGGGCCGCTTTCGTTGCAGCCGTACGCAGGCGTACGGAATATCCTCGACACCGACTATATTGGCTCCGTTGCCATCAACGCCCGCGGCAACTTCTTTGAACCCGGCGCCGGGCGCGTTCTGGAGGCGGGCGTGACGGTGGCGCTGTAG
>CAYFRR010000026.1:0-23896 GCA_964345505.1 uncultured Rhodothermales bacterium | reverse complement strand
CGGGTGGGGTTGGTCTGTATCTCGTAAAACGAGACGGGCCGGCCCAGTGCATCGGCGGACCCCACGAACTCACGGGCGTACTCGCGCTGCAGGCCCGCCCGGGTGCGGTGCACGATGCGACGCACCCCTACGGATTCAAACACGACCAGTGCAGACTCCGGGATGTAACTAAACACCCGATCCGGATTGCGGAATTCAGCCCAGCCCTCGCTGAGCCCTCCGCCGCCCGCGGCGCCCGCCAAGCCGCGGCTCTGCTCCGCACCGCCCACCGGAATTTCATGGTCCAAGCCCTCCTGGTACACGCGCCCCTCCACGAGCGCGGCGAGGAAATGCGGAAAAGATCCGATGTAGGCCTCTTCCCGCGCCGCCCGGGTCTGTAGGGTTACCTCTGCCGCGTCGACCTGCGGCGTAAACTGCAGGTGCGCCTCTGCCTGTCGGTTGAAACCGTTCGGGGTACGGTTAAAGATCACGCGATCCACGATGATGTCTACGTCGTAGCCAAGGCGGTCATTCGACAGAGAAACCGGCTGTGCACTCTCCACCCGCACCGTGCCGTCGCGGTCCATTTCGGCATCCAGCACGTCAGGGTTATCGAGCGTGCACTCCTCGTGCGTGCCCAGGTACAGCCGAGCAAACTGATCGATCGCACGAGCCCGCGAGGGGGAAGTCGAGGACAGGCCTTCCGAGGGAGCCTCGTCCGCCTCCGTTGCCTCCCCGGGGCCCGGAACAGGTACGGACACAGCGGACGCCTGAGGCGCTGCGTTTGCCCGAGGGCCAAGGACCACACGCAGGGTGTCCGAGCCCTGCACCACCGGATCTACGAGCACCACTCCAAACTCAAAGTCTGGGTGGTAAAATACCACGCGCTGCATCCCAAGCCCAACATCCGGGAGGCGAAACGTGCCATCCGCCTCCGAAGCCGCGCGTGTCGTGGTTTGGTCCACAAACACCGTGGCATCTTCAATCGGCTGGTTCGCTGTCGAGCGCACTTCGCCAAGGACGGTCGACGTTGTGCTTTCGGGGGGATTCAACGAAGTACCGCTGGAGGCACAAGCCGAGAGCGAGAGCGCGAGGGCACATGCTGCCAACAGCATGGCCCCGTTTACTGTGAAGAGACGCATCAGACAAGAAAAAAGAGATACAGAAGAGCGGCAACGATCGGTTCACCGCTTGGCGCTACCCAACAAAAACAGCCCATCTTTAAGCCTGTCTGCACAGGTCTGTTTCCTGCTACGACATGATGCTATCAATAGGATACCATTCACTCATCATCGACGCGCGGGCCCTGAAACAACTGCCCGCCCTGATGCAGGGTCAGTTCCGAGGCCTTCTCGTCGTCGAGGGTAAAGACGAGGCGGATATCAGGTGCGCCACGAGCTAAAAACACACCTCCGCTCTGCGCCAGCAGCTGAAAGGCCGGCTGGCCCTCACTCTGGGCCCAGAGGGCGCCCTCGCGAGAAAACACACGGACGATCAGCGGCCCGATGTCGTAGGTGCCCTCATACTGCCGTCGCTCCTCTGCCGAGAGGGTCACATTCATTTGCTGCGTGGCCGGCGCTACGTCAAGGAGCAGGCGCGCGATGGCTTCCTCTACCCGAAACGCCGCCGGCCCCTCGGTATTGGCCAACACTACAAGCGTCAACCCTTCCTCCAGAAAATGCCCCCACTGCGCGGCAAACCCGTTGATGCCTCCGCTGTGCCCTATAAAGGAGTGTCCGAAGCGCTTGGCGGCCTGCAGCCCGTAGCCATACCCTACCGTGTCGCCGGCTGCTGTAATCGTAGGCGTGCGCATCGCCTCATACAATGCATCTGAGACCGCGTCTCCGGTTCGAAGCGCCCTCATCCAGGCCAGCATATCGCGGGTGGAGGAGCACAACGCGCCAGCTGCGAACGGCTGCGTCATGCTGATGCCACTGGCCCGCTGTAGCGTGCTGGAGAGGGGCGACGGGCGATAGCCCTGCGCATGGGCGGGCGTGTCGGGGACATCCGGGCAGTACTGCGTTTGCTGCAGCCCCAACGGCTCCAGCAAGCGCCTACGAAGCACCTCCGCGTATGAGCGTCCCGTGCGCTCCTCAATAAGGAGTCCGAGCAGATAGTAACCAGAGTTGGTGTAGCTGAAGGCCTCCCCTGGTGCAAAATCGAGGCTGTCGCCGGCGATGCGTTCCAGCATTTCATCGTGGGAGCGCTCCTCTCCCATCTGCCACGGATAGTCAGGCCGACTGGTGTACGAGGGGATGCCTGAGGTGTGGTTCAGCAGCTGCTCCACTGTCACGGCTTGCCCGTGGGTTGGCGCCTCCGGCAGATAGGTTCGGATGTCGTCCTGCAATGCGAGCTGGCCTTCCTCGATCAGTTGCAGGACGGTAGCAGCGGTGAAGGTCTTTGTCAGCGAACCGATGCGAAGGATGGTGCTATCGGCCATGGGCACGTTAGCGTCCACGTCAGCCATTCCATAGCTGCCCATAAATACCGGCGTCCCGTTCCGGGCCACGCCAATGCTCAGGCCTGCCACTGGGGGCACGCCGGCCAGCGTTCCTTCCAGCGCGCCCTGCGCGATGGAGTCAATCGCTGCCTCCTGTCGTTCGTCCCAGTCCTGGCCTGCCGCCTCCAGTACGGCAAACGCACTGATGAAGGCGGCGACAAACAGGACGCGTGCAACGGAAGCGAAGCCGAGAGGCATGGAGACAGGGAGCAGATGAGCAGACGCTGTAAGTATCGCGCAGCACGTGCCGAGTTAAAGGGCAGCTCCAAATACCCGGAGCAGTAAAAAACGGCGCTGCTGGAGAGATCGCCGTTGACGCGTAATCCCGTTTCGTTTCGTGCTACAGAGGGACCGAACGACAGCATCAGACAAAGCAAAGCCCCTGCCCGCACCGGTGTGCAGACAGGGGCGCTGTGGCGGAGGGAGAGGGATTCGAACCCCCGGAGCCCCAGAAGGGCTCAACGGTTTTCGAGACCGCCCCGTTCGACCGCTCCGGCATCCCTCCAGCGCTATTCTTCTCGTTGAGCGGCCGGTCGGTTCCACGGTTAACGGCGGCTTCACGCAAGCACGTCGCGGATGGTATCAGCCGTGGCCTGGAGGGCATCGGATAGCTGCTCGGGTTGGCGCCCCCCAGCTGTGGCCAGTCCAGGGCGTCCGCCCCCGCCCCCGCCGACGCGTTTGGCCAACATGCCCACGAGGGTGCCAGCCGGTAGGCGCTCTTTCAGGTCGTCCGTCACAGCGCACACGAGGTAGACTTTCTCACCCTCGGGATCGACCGTGCCCAGCACTCCCACCGCCTCTGCGGGGAGACGGCCGCGCAGCTCTTGGCCCAGGGCCCGCAGCGCGTCCATGTCGGTGGAGGCCACCTGGCCGGTAACCAGTGTGACATCGCCGACGGTGGTGTGCTCCTTCAGGAACGTGTCCAGCTGCTGGGCGAGCTTTTCATGCTGGAGCTCCTCTACCGTCTGCTGCAGGGATTTCCGCTCGTCGAGTAGCATCGCCACCTCTTCATCCAGCGGGCGCTGCAGGGACTTGAACTGCGCGCGCGCTTGCTCCAGCTCCTGGACCTGCGCTTGGGTATAGCGGAGCGCAGCCGGGCCGGCTACAGCCTCCACGCGGCGCACCCCGGCGGCCACGGAGCCTTCCGAGGTAAGCCGAAAAAGCCCGATCTCACCGGTGGCGTCAACGTGGGTGCCCCCGCACAGCTCCATGGAGAAGTCCGGACCAAACGTGATGACGCGGACCGTATCTCCGTATTTCTCTCCGAAGAGCGCAATGGCGCCGCGGTCAATCGCTTCCTCGTACGGGACGTCGCGGGCTTCGTCTTTGGGGATGTTGCGCTGGATCGCCTCGTTCACCCGCGTTTCGATGGTGCGGAGCGCGTCATCCGAAACCCCCTCAAAGTGGCTGAAGTCAAACCGCAGGCGATCGGGTGCCACGAGGGATCCCTTCTGCTCCACGTGGGTGCCCAGCTCCTCGCGCAGGATGGCGTGTAGCAGGTGCGTCGCCGTGTGGTGCTTCTGAATGCGGCTGCGGCGCGCGGCGTCTACGATGGCACGCACGGGAGCATCGGTATTCTCGGGCGCTGCGTTGACCCGATGAACGATCTGCGCCCCGTGCCGCTGCGTATCCAGCACCTCAAGTGTTTGTTCACCTACCTCAAGTATCCCCTGATCCCCCACCTGCCCCCCAGATTCGGCGTAAAACGGGGTTTTATCGAGCATGACCTGGTACATCGTCGTGTCGTTGTGCTGCACGGTGCGTGCATCCACGATGACGGCGTCGTCCACACGCAGGCGGTCGTAGCCCACGAACTCGGTAGCAGTGGCTTCGGCACCACCGGTCGCGGGGGCCGCGCCGTTGGGCGCCGCCGGGGAAAAGTCGGAGGCTGCGCGCGCCCGCTCCTTCTGCTCTTGCATGTGCGCCTCGTAGCCCGGCCGGTCGAGCGAGAGGCCCTCTTCCCGCGCCATTAGCTCAGTCAGGTCCACCGGGAAACCGTACGTGTCGTGCAGCAGAAAGGCGACCGCCCCCGGGATCTGGCCCTGCGCAGCGTGCTCGGCAAAACGCGCCACCATTGCCTCGTGATCGTCCGTATCCACAAAAGCCTTTTCCAGCAAGTCCATCGCCGCCCGATCTTCCAGCAGTGCCTGTTGAGGCGCACCGCTGGCCCCCTGGTTGGCGATCTGCTTCGCATGCGGAACGATCTGTTCGAAGAAGTCAATGCCGGTCCCCAGCGTTTCGAGGAAGCTCTCCTCTTCCGAGCGCATGACGCGTATGATGTAGCTCTCCCGTTCAACCAGCTCAGGGAAGCTGTGCCCCATCTTGATGAGCAGCACACCCACCAACTTGTGTAAGAAGGGCGCCCGGAATCCGAGCGTCTGGTAGCCATAGCGGACGGCGCGGCGCAGGATGCGTCGGATGACGTACCCGCGGCCGGTGTTGCCCGGCATCACCCCATCGGCGATGGCAAAGCTGCAGGTCCGGATGTGATCAGCCACCACGCGCAGAGCAATCCGCACCTGCTCACGCTCCGCCGCGTCGTCGATGGCGAGGTTGTCGTACCCCCGCACATCGGCCCGAGGAGCAAGCTCACAGACGCGGGCGAGCAACGGCGCAAACAGGTCGGTGTCGTACGTGCTGATCTTGTCCTGCAATACAGCCACGATCCGCTCGAAGCCCATCCCGGTGTCCACATGCTGATCGGCCAGCGGCTCCAGCGAGCCGTCGCCCTGCGCGTTGTACTGTATGAAGACGAGGTTCCAGATCTCGATGACGGCGGGGTGGTCGGCGTTGACCAGGTCCCGGCCCGGGGTCTCTTCCCGCTCGGCCTCTGGCCGCAGGTCAATATGGACCTCCGAGCACGGCCCACACGGCCCGGTGTCGCCCATCATCCAGAAGTTGTCTTTCGACGGACAGAAGAGAATGTGGTCGGGGTTGATGCCGGTTTCGGAGCGCCAGAACCCGGCGGCTTCCTCATCCGGCGCCAGTCCCAACACGTCATCGCCTTCATGCACGGTGGCGTACAGGCGGTCGGGCGCCAGCCCCCACTGCGTGACCAGCAGCTCCCAGGCCCAAGCGATGGCTTCTTGCTTGAAGTAGTCGCCAAAGCTCCAGTTGCCGAGCATCTCAAAAAAGGTGTGGTGGTACGTGTCGTACCCCACCTCTTCCAGGTCGTTGTGTTTGCCCGAGACGCGGAGGCACTTCTGCGTGTCCGCCGCCCGGCTGTAGGGCCGCGAGCCGCTGCCCAGAAATACGTCTTTGAACTGGTTCATGCCCGCATTCGTGAAGAGGAGCGTCGGATCGTTTTGTGGCACCAGCGAGGCGCTATCTACGATCTCGTGACCCTTCTCCTGAAAGAAGTCGAGAAACTGCTGACGCACGACTTCGGAGGTGAGCGTGTGGGCGTCGGTGGAGGGCATAGGACAGGAAGGCGTACGGTGAGAATCGTTAAAGCGGCATTGAGGCAGCCATGAAGCGGCAATCGGCCAGAAAAACGCACCCTGGTTGGGAAGGGTTCAGGGCGCAGATGGAGCCGGCACACGGGCGGAAGCTGTGGGCGTGTGGGGTTAGTGGTGGATGTCCCGTAGCGGCTGCACCCGGTCCAGAATGGCGTCGTGAATAGCCCCGTTCGAAGCAATCATCTGACTTCCAAACAGGGCGTTTGCGTCGTTCGAGAAATCCGTCACCTGTCCGCCAGCCTCGGTTACGATGACCATCCCCGCCGCCACGTCCCACGGGCTCAAGCCCGTTTCGTAAAAGCCATCGAATGTACCGTTGGCTACGCGCACCAGGTCGACGGACGCCGCCCCGTGGCGGCGCAGCCCCCGGCTGTCCTTCAAAAAGCGCTGTAGGACGTCCATATAAGTGTCCATGTAGTCGAACACCGTATAGGGAAAGCCGGTGGCAATCAGCGCGCGGTCGAGCGTGGCGTTATCGGTCACGTGGATGGGACGTCCGTTCTGGTAGGCGCCGCCGCCCTGCACAGCCGTGAAGAGATCGTCGTTGGTGACCTCCAGCACAACGCCCACTACCATGGCGCCCTCGTGCTGCAGGCCGATACTGACGGCGTACGGCGGGCAGCCACGGGTAAAGTTTGTGGTGCCGTCGATCGGGTCGATGATCCAGCGGTACCCCTGCGGCGCGGCCGGAGCGTCGGTCGCGCCCTCTTCAGCCAGGATGGCATGCTCAGGGAAGGCCGCCCGAAGCGTCTCCAGCACCACCTCCTGCGCGGCCTGGTCCACATGGGTGACCAGGTCGTGCACCCCTTTGTGTTCGATGCGCTCCTCGTCGATGCCACCGGTATGGTATTGGATGAGACGGGCTGCATTCGTGGCAGCGCGGATGGCTACGTCGCGGGCATGGGTGTACATGGGGCAGGAATCTACTCAGCAGGTCTACAGTAGGAAAGGCCGCTTTACCGCAGGCGGTGCACACCAATGGAAGCTTACAACCGGGATGCCTACGCCTCGCGATGCTCATCATAAGCAAACCCACAAAGGAGTGTCCATGCCACAGTGGAATTTTCCGTCTGTATTCCGATGCCTCTGGCATGGGATGCTGTTTAGCCTGCTCCTCGGTCTGCTGGTGGCCTGCGGTGAGGCGCCCACCTCCTCTACGGCTCAAGAAAATGCCCCCGACGACCGCGAGGCCGTGCTGGGCATGCTGGACACGCTATCGACCGACAGATTCACCGAGGCCTTCCGCGCCCTTGATGAGGTGGCCCACCGGCGCTACGTGCGCACCGAGCAGTGGGCGCCGGGCCCGGAGATCATCCGGCGATCGACTGCGCTGTATGCACACACGCCGCCCGGCGAGCGGACTCTGCTTCGGGTTATTGACAGCCTTGGCACCTTCGACACCGACCGCATGCCGGGCTTTCTGAGTGGGAGCGATCGCCCCCTGCAGGTGCTGCCTTCATTTGTGTTACCAGAGGACCCTGCCTACCTGGAGTCCCGATATGCGGAAGCGTTCACCTACACGATGCGTCCGGATACCACCTGGTTCGAGCACCCGATGCGCGTGATAGAGGTAGCCGCCCGCCCGAACGTGGGCGATGACCAGGCAATCCGAGAAGCGCGGTTTTACGTGCATGCCGAGAGCGGGGAGCTGATGAAGCTATTTCTGCAGCGGCAGGATCAGGGGCTCCTGTTTGGCGAGCACACAACCGTGGATGTGAGCATCCGCCCACACGGCGAGGCGTGGGTGCCGGCACTGCTGCGCGCCCATACCAACGTGGGTACCCTCCTCCGCCCTACGCAGGTGTTTCGCACGGTGATCGCGCTTTACGGGTACACAGACGTCGAAGCGGACGCGCGCGCGGGAAGCTAACGCTCCAGCAACGGCGCCACGAGTGGGTGCGTCGCCAGCGTCTTCAGATCGTCATCGTGGACCACACCGGAGGAGTGCAAAGCCCCGCGCTCCAGCCCCTGATGCAGTATGAAGGCGGCATCGGCCGTACGGTCGGTGCGTACAAAGACGCGCGCCAGTTGCTGGTAAGGCGCTGCGCGGTACGGCTGGCGGTGGAGGGCTACCCGGGCCAAGGCCTCGGCGTGGTCGTAGTGCTCCAGCTGCAAGGCGCTCCAGGATAGCCGTAGGTGATGGGGACTGGTGTCATCGACCACCGCGATCGCCGCTTCCAGCGCTTCCACAGCCCGGGGCCGGTCGCCTACCTGGCGGGCCGCTTCGACAAGGGTGGCGTAGGTTGCCACGTTGGGACCCATCAACTGAAGGGCCCGCTCCGCGTCCGCTATCGCCTGCTGCGGCGCCCGCAAGGCCAGGTGCGCCCGTGCCCGGAGGTGTAACGCTTCGGCGTGATCCGGGACCAGAGCGAGCACCCGGTTTAGCCGCGTCCGCGCCTCCCGCAGACTGGCGCCGCCCCGCATGGCCATCTGAGCGCGCTGCAACTGAATGTCCACGACGCGAGCAGAGTCCGAACGCGCGTCGGTCTGGCCCTGGCTGAAGGCAGGCTGGCTTCCCCAGCAGAACAGAAGGGCCAGTAGAATCACCCCTCGACCCAGACGTAGAATGCGTAAACGGTGTCGCCAGTGAATCACGAGAGAAATGCCAGTTATGGACTGGGGGATCGATGCGGCAGTAGCATTGCCCATCAAGACAATTATTGTACCATGTCGATGTTTGAGCGCCGACGGCACCTATCAACGTTGCCACCGTTTGGGGCAGTCCACATTGCCGTTTGCTATTGCATACATCGTTTCTGCGTCACCGCCGCATGGCCACTCCCGCCCTTGTCCGTCGCACGCAGACGCACCTGTCCACCCGCCGGCTTGGCCATCCCCTGCGGGGTACTTCGCAGGTTGACTCGACCAACCGAGCGTTGCGCGACTGGGCTGCCGAGGGCGCTCCTGAGGGCAGCACCTTTCTTACTGAATACCAGGAGGCGGGCCGCGGGCGACTGGGGCGGCAGTGGGCGGCCGCGCCCGGCGTCAACCTGATGGTGTCTGTGCTACTGCGCCCTGCAGATAATACGCACCTGACCCTGCTCCCGCTTGTGGTAGCGCTGGGCGTGTCGGATGCGCTGCGGGCTACCTGTGGACCTACGGCCGGGCATCTCAAATGGCCCAACGACCTGCGCTGCGGAGCAGCAAAAGTAGGCGGGGTGCTGCTGGAAACTGCCCCCGGCTCAGGCCCTGTTCCCGCCATCATCGCAGGCATTGGGCTGAATGTGAATCAGCAAGCTTTTCCTCCGGCGCTGCAAGAAAAAGCCACCTCGTTGCTGCTGCACAGCGGGCAGCGCACGGACCGCGCCGACCTGCTTGCCCAGATCCTCGCTGCCATGGAAGCCCGCTACGCGCAGTGGGAGCGCGGAGCCATGGGTGCGCTGCGCGAAACAGTGGAGGGGCGCATGGTCCACCAAGGCGAGACCGTAACGCTGCACCCGACCACCCGGTCCGCTCCCATCACCGGGCGGGTGCTCGGCCTCAGCCCCGCCGGCGGGCTTCGCCTGGCTACGGCTACGGGCGAGCAGGTGGTATTTGCGGGCGACGTATCCTCGCAGCCGACGCTCTCCTAACCTTACCTGCTCTACCGCCGTGCGTCTCGTGCTGGACATCGGAAATACGGCCCTGAAGATCGGCTGCTTCGCGCAAGGCGCGGGGACTGTACTGCGCCGCGTCAACGCCACCGCCTGGGAGCCACGGGCAGAGGCGCTGCAGGCGATCATAGCGCAGCATCCCATTAACGCTGCGGCTATCGTGTCGGTGGTGCCCGCCCACACGCCACAGGCGGCTGCGCTTCTTGCGGCGTGTGGGGTGAATGACGTGTTGGTGGTGGGGCCGGGGGTGTCCCTCCCCTTCAAAATGGGCTATGCCACGCCTGCCACCCTGGGCACCGACCGGCTGGCCGCGGCAGCGGGTGCCTGGGCCCACTGGCATCAATCGGCTACGACGATGCTGGTCGTCGATGCTGGCACCGCCCTCACCTACGAAGTCATCGCTGACGGGGTGTATCGGGGCGGCGCCATCGCGCCAGGGCCGGTGCTCCTCCAGCGCGCGCTGCACCAAGGTACGGCCCAGCTTCCTGACGTGCCCGGGGAGGCTCCTGCACACGTCATCGGAGCGAGCACCCATGCGGCCATCGAGTCGGGCCTGTACCATCAGTTCATCGACAGCGTCAGCGGGATGGTGGGCCGCCTCAAACGCGCCACGCCCGGCCCCCATGTCGTGATCGCAACCGGGGGCTGGGGCAACATGCTCCAGACGTCCCTGTCCACCATCGAGCACCACGCCCCGCACCTCGTCCTGGAAGGCGGCCTCGCCCTCCTGGAGCTCGCCCAGACATCGGCCTCGTAACGCCTCCTTATGCGCTTACGGGCTGGTTGTCCAGCCGAAACCGCGCCGCGTAGGGGACGGTGTGCAATACCTCGCCCTCGCGCACCTGCTGCTGCACGGTCTGCCAATACGCAGCGGTGAACAGGTCCGCGTGGTGCGCTTCGAAGACGTCCATCAACGGATCGGGCAGCCCCAGGAACCGCTTGAACTCTTCTGGAAAGATGTCGTGCTCGCCCACGTGGAACCACGGCTCCGGCGCCATCGCCTGTTCGTACGTCTGGGGCTCGGGAAGCTCCTTGAATACGCAGGTCGTCAGCAGGCTGAGTTCGTCGTAATCGTAAAAGACGACCCGGCCGTGCCGTGTCACACCAAAGTTTTTGAGGAAGAGGTCGCCCGGGAAGATGTTGGAGGCCGCCAGGTCTTTGAGGGCCTGCCCGTAGTCGATGACGGCCCGCCGCGCCGAGGCTTCTCCCGCCTCGCGGACGTAGATGTCGAGCGGGATGACGCGCCGCTCAATGTACGCATGATCCACGACGACGCGGTCGCCCTCCTCCCACACCGTGTTGCTGGCATCTTCCTCCAGCTCCTCCAGTAATTCGGACCCGAAGCGCTCCTTGGCAAACTGCAAATGCTCGAAGGCCTGCGCGTCGACCAGCCGCCCCGCGCGCTCCCGGCGGAAGACCAGTTTGTATTTGCCGATGACCTCCTGCCGCGTCGACTCTTTCGGATAGTCGAACTGGTCCTTGATGACTTTAAACACGAGGTCGTAGTTGGACATGGTGAAAACCGTCATGACCATGCCGCGCTGCCCGCGGGCCCGCGCGAACTGCTCCTCCGTCAGCGCCAAGTGCGAGATCAGGTCGCGGTACAGCTCGGTTTTGCCGTGCTTATTGTAGCCCGTTGAGATGTACAGCTCGGCCTCGCGCTTCCGGGGCAGAATGGTTTTCAGGAAGCGAATCAGGTCGTACGGCCGGTCGACGTCGATGTGGAAGTAGGACCGGGCAAAGCTAAACAGAATACTAACCGGGTCCTCTTCCAAGAGCACAGCATCAACGCGCACACCAGGGGCCTCATGATGTAGGGCCAGGGCAAAAGGCAACAGATGGGAGCCACTGTACAGCCGCCCCACGATGTAGGCGCCCTTGCCTCGGAAGAATGGCTCATGGATAACTTCCAGCCGCTCCACGACCGCCAGTGCCCCCACCTCTTCGAGGCGCGCATTGATACGCTCCGCGGTCAACGTCACGTCGCGCGCACGGTCAGCCCAGTCTGCGTCCAGGTCTACATCATCGAGTAGCTCATGGAGTAGCGCTTCCGTTGATTCCGTCCGGGAAAACGTCCGGTAGATCACCGCGCGCTCGGCCAGCGGGACTTCGTAGTCGGACGTGACAAACTCAACATGGGGGTCCACGCCAACGGTGGAGAAAACCTGCCGGGTGATGGAGTTAAAGAACGTCTCTGCGATATTCCAGTCCCCCCGCCCATCGATGAGGCCCGAGTACACGGCTTTGATGCTGACCCACATCAAGCGCTCGCGCACCTGCGAGGCCAACAAATCGTGCACTTCCTTTACCACAGCGTCCTCGACTTCCTCGTACAGCGTCAGCCGTGCGCGGGCATCGTCCTGCATTTGCTGCCAGTCCCGCTGTGCGAAGGAGGCGCGGGCCCGGCGCGTCAGGTGCGCAAACTGCGTGCGGTAGCGACCGAAGCCGCGCAGAATAGTGCGCGCGCAAAGGTTGGCCAGCCGGCTGACCGAAAACTGCTGATACATACAAGCTCTCCCTCGGTGGCGAATGTGCGCGTGCAGCGCATGATGCAACGACCTGAACGTGGACGCAAGGTCACGCCAGCGAGCGGTTGTACTGATACAGCAGCTTCTCGATGCGCACCAGTAGCATGTCGATCGCGACCTCGTTGTGGCCGCCGCGGGGGATGATGACGTCGGCCTTCCGCTTTGAGGGCTCGACGAACTCCAGGTGCATAGGCCGCACCGTCTTTTCGTACTGCCAGAGCACATTTTCGATGCTTCGCCCCCGCTCGTGGATGTCGCGACGGATGCGTCGCATCAGGCGAACATCATCCGCTGCATCCACAAATATTTTGATGTTCATGCGTTCGGCCAGTTGGCGTTCGGCCAGCACCAAGATACCCTCCACAATGATGACGGGCCGTGGCTGCACTTCGGTGGTATCCGCACCTCGCGCATGCGTCGTGAAATCGTACGTTGGCTTCTGCACCACCTGCCTGTTCATCAGCTGATCCAGGTGCTGCCGCATCAACGACGTTTCGAGCGCATCCGGATGGTCGAAGTTAAACGCCCCGCGTTCTTCCGGGGGCAGATGACTCAAGTCCACGTAATACGAGTCATGGTCCAGCACGGCGAGTTGCTCCCGCCCAAACGCCTCCATAATGCGCTGGAGCACCGTGCTCTTGCCTGAGCCCGACCCTCCCGCGATGCCAATAACAACTGGATGCTGCATTGCAACACCAAGGATAAGATGAACAAGGGCACGTAGCCACGGCAGCACGTGGCGAAGTGCGACGGGCTTGGCGCGGACGCCCAGCCTTATCAGCGCACCATGACAACGGTACCGGTGTTGGTCTCGTCGTCAAAGCTGGAGCTTTCCTCGTCGTAGGCGTAGCCTTCCGGGTGCGTCCACTCGTGCAGCGGCTCCAGACTTTCGACCGATTCTTGCACGATGAAGTTCACGAGTTGACCGCGCAGCGTCTTTACGTTGTGCGTCACGGCCTTGCGTTCGCCGTCTTTCTCGTCGTAGAACTTCACCTCCACCATACGCTCGTAGGTCCGCTCGTCGTCCCAGGCCGATTGGTGTACCTGGGCCAGCAGATTCCAGACAAAGCGTCCGCTGAGCACTTTGTTGAGCAGCGGGCTGATGAGCGGCTTCCAGTAGGAGGAAATGCGGCCGACCTCGGGCAGCTTCGCGTTCATCTTGAGCTTGTAGTTCGGAATCAGGTCGTCGGGCCGCAGCACGCCAAAGAGGCCGGAGAAGATGATGCCGTTTTCGAGCAGGCGCCGCTGGGCCCCCGTGGGCAGCCCAGCGAAGTCCATGGCTTGGTACATCGTGCCAGGACTGTAGCGATCAAGCGCGGACATCAGGGGGGCCGTATAAATCTCCTCGTTCACGCGGACGGCCTCCTCCAGATTAAACCCTTTCACGCCCAGCAGATCTTCCAGCTCGTCCTCTTCCGCCTCCGCGACGTACGACTGCAGCGTGTCGATGAGGGCACGCCGCTCGCTGTTCAGCTCGTTGAAGTAGTTAAACGTGTTTGATGAGCGATAGTCAAACATGTCTGGGGCAAAGGGATTACCGCCGGGCTGCTTTCCCTCGGCGGGCGACAGGAGAATGGCAAAATTGGGCATATAAAGAAGGAGGGCCTATCGTCAGGAATCGTCAGGAAGAGCGTGGGGCGTACGTTGACACTACGCATTACCGCGGATAGCCGCGGATTGCCGTAGACTGCCGCTGTGGGCGTCTGGCAACGCCAGCGCCGCGTGTTGGGAGGCTGTGGAGAGGCTCAGGAGGACGAAGCTTCACGCTCGCGCATCCGCCCAAGAATAGCGTCAATGTCCGCGCGGATACGTTCGGCGCGTTCTTCGGCGTCAGCGACAAGGGCTTCGCTGGTGCCCGGGCCTTCGGTCGCTGCGCCCGGGGGCTGCAAACGGCCAGAGAGCCGCACCACATCTCCCCCCCATCGTTCGAGACGGTAGGAAATGCTTCGACGCATTTTCTCGCCCTCGAACGGGGCCACCATCAGCCCCAGAACAAAGCCGGATACTGAGCCAACGGCCCCAGCCCACAGCGCAGTCTGGAGCAGGTCTTTGGCGGTATACTCTTTCATGAGGGAACGGATAAATAATCGGACGCTTGTGGGCGACGCATGGTAAAGATACAAGTCTACAGGAGAAGGGCGAGTGCCCCTGAGCAGAGAATTGGGAAAAACATAAGAATCACGCTTGCACTCCTCCCGATACGCAAAAAGCCGCCGCCGGAAACCCGACCGCAGCTTTTGCCACCTGTAGAACAGGCCTGAAAGACGCCTTATTTCTTTTTCTTGTGACGGTTCTTGCGCAGGCGCTTCTTACGCTTGTGGGTCGAGATCTTTCTACGTTTACGTTTACGTCCAGAGGGCATAGGCCGAGGTTCCAGTGATCGGTTGAGCAGACGGTCGCCAAGGGGTCAGCGATGATACCGTCGCGCGTTGCAACACACCCGTTCCGAAATGGGTTTCCACAATCACCACGTGTGAGCTCTGACCAAATTGTGGTTTTTTTGGCTTTGTCGCATGCCTGCCCCTATCTTATGGCCCGTCTTCACACGCACCGCGCTTGCCCGCACTGATACGAATGCAGCTACCATTTATGTCTACGCCCTTTGTGCTGCAGGAAGCACACGGATTTGAGTACATCGCTGAAGGACCAGAGACGAATCGCCCCGATGTCGTTCTTCTTCACGGAATGCTCGGCGATCTATCGAACTGGTACACCACCATCGCCTGCCTGGCAGAGCACGGGTTTCGCGTGTACGCTCCGGTGCTCCCGGTATATAACCTGCCCATGCTACAAACCAATGTAGACGGGCTGGTCGCGTACGTGTCGGACTTTATTGATACGCTGGACCTCCGCCCGACTGTGCTGGTCGGGAATTCGCTGGGAGGACACGTAGCCCTGCTCTTGGCATTGGCACGCCCCGAGGACGTAGCCGCCCTGGTCCTCGCCGGAGCTTCAGGCATTTATGAGGTGGACATGGGCACCTCTACTCTGCGCCGGCGTGATCGGGAGTTCATTCGCGAGCGAGCCGCGCGCACCTTTTATGACCCAGCTCATGCCACCGATAAACTGGTCGACGAAATGCTGGCCCTCGTCAACAACCGCAAGCGGGCCCTTCGCCTGTTGAAGATGGCGCGGTCGGCGCAATCAGAGACCGTCACCGAAAACCTGAGTCGTATTGATGCCCCCACCCTGCTGATCTGGGGCGCCAATGACGAGATCACCCCTCCAGACGTGGCGCACGAATTTCAGTCGCGGCTGGGTAATGCCGAGTTGGAGTTTATCGACCGTTGTGGGCACGCCCCAATGATAGAGCACCCCGGCAACTTTAACGACATCACGCTCAGCTTTCTGCAGCGCACCGTGGACCATCCTGCAAGCACCCCGGCAGACCCCTCCTGACAAGCCACGGCCCGTACTTTCCGGGAACAAGTTATTGTACGGTCAATTGTACTGGGTCCCTCTGACGAGGGATGTTCTTTACATACTGGGGATGTCACGGCTTCGACGGGTAGCATCGCGCATCAGTCTGCATGTCGAGCCTTTTTGGCCGGCTCGTAAATCTCGCCAAAAAACCGTAACTGCGGACGATTACTCGTACGCGATGGCGGCGTAAAGCCCCATCTGTCTTATAGCCCACCTGTCCGTTGGTGGTTATAAGACATCGACTTAGACGGAATAGTCTGCTGTGTGCTGGTTGAGCATAGCAGGCGAAACTTCTCAACCTCGGTTTGTGCCTGGCTACGATGGCCAGCTTCAGGTGCAGACGACAATAAAAAGGCCCTCTAAGCATGTAGGTGGCTGAATGTTCGACTACTCGGACGCGGGTTCGATTCCCGCCATCTCCACCAGTAGCACATCGTAATACTCCAAACGCCTCATGAGCCTTGTGTCCATGAGGCGTTTTTTTGCGGCTACTTTTTGCAGCCACCTTTTCAGCTACCTTTTGCGGCTGTGGGCCTGCCGCGGGCCTGAATGCTCAGCCCCATCACGGTGCGGTCTGCGATCATGTTAATCGATTTCTTCCCCTTGCAACCGCTCACCCCCCGGCATCGGCTGTCCGTCGCTCGCGCGCAGCTCCGCAATGATCTGCTCAGCTTGCTGATAAAATGGTGAGCCCTCACCCACGATGCGCTGGGCGTGCTCAAATTGCGCAATAGACGCCTCCGTGCGCCCGATCATGGCGAGCATGATGCCGTAGTTGAACCGTGCCTGCAGGTGATCCGGATTGGTATCCAGCACACGCTGGATTTCTTCGACGCCCCGCATCGGCTCATTCGTTTCGAGCAAGGCCGTGGCCAGGTCGGCGCGGACGTCCAGGTTGTCAGGCGTTTCCGCGAGTACCCGTTCGTACGCCGCGATCGTGGCCTCAGCTACCTCCACACGCTCCGGCCCCTCGTTCATGCGACCCATCCATTCGTAGAAAAGATCGCCGGCCCGCCGCCATGCCTCAGGGCTTCCCTCCTCCTGTGCCAATTCTCGCTGCGTAACCGCGGCATGATCCATCCGGCCGGCCCCAATGAGCATATCGACTTTTTGCCGTCGGGCCTGCTGCGCTACGTCGCCCTTAGATGCGTCAATCACCGCATCGAGCGAATCTACCATTGAACCGATCCCCCCCGGGAGGTCCGACTCGTCTGCCGCCAGCCGCTCAAAGATGGAAGGCCTGTCGGCATCAGGCGCTCCTTGGGGTGCAACGGGCCGTTCGGTAAAGGCCGCCTCTCCATTGGTTGGCACCGGCGTCACCGGAGCACTCAGGTCTTTGCTCAGGTTGGTGATGAAAAACAACGCCACCACCAGCATTGCCGCGATGCCAATCACGAGCCCAAGCTGCATCGTCGCTTGTGAGCGGCTATCAGCGGCTTTGTCCTCTGTTTCCTGCACGGTATCAGCTGCGGGGACCTGGCCTCGAGGCAGTGGGGCCTCGACCGGCCGAACGCCCGGGGTCTTCGCCTGCTCGGCTTCGGACTCCGCGTCGGCTGTCGTGTGCTGGGCTGTTGGCGTTAGGTCAGCGCCACAGAGATCACACCGCGTTGCATCGGCTGCCGCGCGGGCACCGCACTCGGGGCACGTCTGGGAAGAGGAATCAGGCATACAGACACGTCTATCAATAACAAGCAGATGGTACATGTAAGGTACGTCCCGCGAGGCCCGCAGATTCCCCCAAGCTCGTGAAGGCGAGGCGTAATCGGGTGCGCGCGCTTTGGCATTAGCCGACCATATTACTTCCGATCAGGCGCACCCCAACAGGCACGAGGTTGTAGCAAGCATGCGTTAGTGTGGCCATCGTATAGCCCATGGTCACGTCGTGCTCTCCTCTGGTCCAGGCCAGGTACACGCCAGCGTACACGGCAAACGCCCACATCGTTGGCAGCGCATGGCCAATCTGTTTGATCAGGGTATCCCCCAGAAGGCTGTGGCTGAGTCCGAATACCAGCGCGGTTATGCCGATGAGCCATGCGGCCCGCGAGGAGAAGGCGCGTATGATAAAGATGAAGAGCGCCATCAGGCCCGTCTCTACGATGGGCGCAAACAGCAACACCAAGAACACATCGGCCGCGAGGTTGCCCCACGTGTAGGTTTCTGGGATAGCAAACGCCTCAAGCGGATACCCGAGCGCGGTCGCAGCTGCGGCCAGCACCAACGCCAGCAGGTTCGCCGGGATGGCGGCAACTGCGGTAGCGTACACCACATACACCGGACGCGAGCGCTCGTCTGCACGCGTCAGCACTGCCCACACGTGTCGGCCCCATGTTGCCACAGCAGAAATAGCAGACCCCATTGGCCGTCAGCAATTGAACAAAAATATAGGACCTCAACGCGCTGCCACAGGGGCCGTTTGCCATAACACGTGACGGATTGGCCATAATGATGCCTGTTCGTCTGCAGGGTCGCTTACGACCGCAGATGGGCCAAGCCCTTGTGCCCAATGTCAGCCCGGTACTGGGCGTCATCGAAGTGAATGCTGTCGACGCCAGCGTAGGCACGATCGAGGGCGGCTTCCAGGGTAGCACCGCGTGCCGTGACGCCGAGCACGCGTCCGCCATCGGTGGCGAGCCCATCAGAGGTCGCAGCGGTGCCGGCTTGAAAGACAAGCGCTCCGTTTGCAACAGCCTCTGCGAGGCCGGTGATCGGCTTACCGGTTTCGTAGGCTCCCGGGTAGCCACCGGAGGCCATCACTACGCAGGCGGCGGCCTCCTGCCCCATGCGCAGGTGCACATCGGAGAGGGCGCCCTTAGCTGTCTTCATGAATACATTGGCCAGATCATTTTGCAATAACGGCAACACGACTTGTGCCTCCGGATCCCCCAGCCGGCAGTTGAACTCTACAACCCGCGGCTGTCCATCGGCAATCATGAGTCCGCAGTATAGGATGCCGGTGTAGGGATGCCCTTCCTCTGCCATTCCCGCCAGCGTAGGTTCAATGATTTCGCGGCAGACGCGCGTGAGGACTCCGCCGGTAACGACCGGAGCCGGCGCGTAGGCGCCCATCCCGCCCGTATTGGGTCCCGTGTCTCCTTCCCCAGCGCGCTTGTGATCCTGAGCGGGTACGGTTACGACGTAATGCTCACCATCGGTAAGCGCGAACACGCTGGCCTCTTCCCCGGTCATGAACTCCTCAATCACCACGCGGTCGCCCGCGTCGCCGAAGGCCCGGTCCACCATGATCTGCTGCAGCGCCGACAGGGCTTCGTCCTCCGTAGCGCACACAAGCGCCCCTTTGCCGGCAGCCAGTCCGCTGGCCTTCACGACGAGCGGGGCGCCTTCCGCCTGCACGTAAGCCGTAGCTTCGTCAAAGGCGTCGCCGTCAAACGTGCGATACGCAGCCGTAGGAATGCGGTAGCGCTGCATAAAATCTTTGGCGAAGGCTTTGCTGCCTTCAAGGCGCGCCGCTGCTGCCGTCGGACCAACAATAGGCAGACCGGCCTCCCGGAAGGCATCCACGATACCGGCGACCAGCGGCTGCTCTGGCCCCACGATGGTCAGGTCGATAGCCTCGTTCGCTGCGAAGGTCTGCAGTGCGGCTACGTCCGTGGCCTCGATGGGCACGTTCGTTCCGAGGGCCTCGGTGCCCGGGTTGCCGGGTGCGGTGAACAAGGTGGGGGCTTGCGGACTACGGGCCAGCGCCCACACCAGGGCGTGTTCGCGGCCGCCACTGCCAACGACGAGGATGCGCATAACGTTACAAGCTGATGGCGAAGGGATCGGAGCCGCAAGGTACAACGTAGCGCCTTCTCTTTCGTACCGTAGCGCACGTTCCGCACAGGATTCACGTTGTCCCTCCGCTTTCCACCCCGTACGCTGCATGATTCGTCGCTGGTCCATCCTGCTCAAGGCCCTGCTGGCAATAGCCGTGGTAGGCTACATCGTGGCATGGGTGGAGGTAGAGGCGGTACTGACGGCCTTTGCTACGGCTGACTGGCGGTGGATCGCGCTGGCGGCGGTGTTGCTGCCCGTAAATCTATTGCTGGAAGTTGGCGTCTGGCACCAGTTGGTACGGCAGATCGCACCAGGCACGTCGGCTCGGACGAGCGGTGAGGCGGCCCTGTGCGGGCATGCGCTTGGGCTCTTTACGCCGGCACAGGTAGGGGAGCTGGCGGGCCGTGCGTTCTATATCCCGACGGGCGACCGGTGGACGCTGGGCGCAGCGGCCTTCATCGAGCGCCTGACGATGGTAGCCGTAGGCGGCGTGGTGGGCGTGCCTGCCCTACTGTGGTTTCTTCAGACGCACCCGCCTGCTGCCCCCGCCCCACTTTACGTTGCGCTGCTCTATGCCAGTGGCGTCACGCTGGCACTGCTTTTCGGGCTGGCCTTTCCGCGGCGGGCCTGGCACGGACTCCGCCGGCTCGGGTGGCAGCGCCTGTCGCATGCCTCGCGGTTTCTGCGCGCGTTGCGGGGGTCCGTGCACGCCTGGCTGATTGGCTATTCCGTGGCCCGCTATGCCGTCTTCGCGCTGCAATTTCTCCTGGCGTTCTGGGCGTTCGTTCCGGAGGCCGCGCCCACCACGGCGCTGGCGGGCATCGCGCTGGTGTTTATGGCGAAGTTTCTGCTGCCGTCCCTTACGCTGGGCGATCTCGGCATCCGCGAAGGGGCGGCCGTCTATTTCTTTGGCTGGATGGGCTTTGCCCACGCTGCTGTGCTGAACGCCTCGCTGGTCATCTTTGGCCTCACCGTGCTCGTTCCTGCCCTGCTTGGCCTCCCGTATGTGCTCGCCCTTAAGCTTCAGCCTACACGTCCCGAAGCGGCCGACACTCCGCCCGCTTCATCACCCGTTGTCTCTCCCCCTTCTTCGGATGGTTGATCCCACGGCACTCATTGCCACACAGCTGCCCCGCCTTATCGCTCCATGGGTGCCGGAGGCCCTCTGGCGCGTGCCCACGGCGGAGCGTGTGGCCTACCTTACGTTTGACGACGGGCCGTCCTCAACGATGACCTACCCGCTGCTCCGCATCCTGGAAACGGCGGACGTCAAGGCCACCTGTTTGCTGGTGGGCCGGAGTGTGCAGCAATACCCGGAGCGGGCGCGGGCCATCGTCCGGGCCGGGCACACAGTTGGCAATCACACGCTGACGCACCCGCATCCGTGGCGGACGCCTGCGGATGAGCTCGCGCGCGAGCTGTCCCGCACCAATCGCATCCTGGAAGACGTCACCGGCGTGAAGCCTCCCTTCATCCGTCCGCCGTACGGGCAACTCACCCCGGCCATGCTGCGCTTCGCCAAAGCGCACGGCCAACGGTGCCTAATGTGGGACCTCGCCCCGGGCGATTTTCTTTCGTGGATCAACGCGGACCGCGTGCGCCAGCACGTGCTGCGCTTCATCCGACCCGGGGCGATCATCGTGCTACATGACAATTCTGTCGCTCGCGAGGCGGTGCTTCCTGCCCTGCCCACCCTGCTTCGTGACTTAACGCACGAGGGCTGGCGGTTTGAGGCGCTGTGAGCGTGTCAGTACAAGAGGCAACAGTGCACCATCCGCTCGCTTTTCCCTCACTGCACCTGCGCCGTAAACGTCCGATAGGCATCGCGGACGGACGTCTTGGCCATCAGCCCGTTGTGACCGCCGTCCTCCACCACCACCAACGACTTTTGCTCCACAGGCGCCTCGGCGTGCAGGGTCTCGGCCATGGAAAGCGGGGCGACATCGTCTTCAGCACCGGCGACGATCAGTACCGGGCGCTCCAGCGAGCGGATGCGCGTGGTGTTGTTTTCTGCCCGAAGCGCCTCAGAGAAGTCCAGCGACACAAACAGCCGCAAAAACCAGGGGATGAGGCTGCGTGACCAGTCCTGCACGTTCGTGACCGGATTTTCCAGCACGACTCCACCCAGGTCTTGGCCCTCCGCCAGGTGCAGCGCGACGAATGAGCCCAGGGAGTGGCCGTGCACGATCACCGATGCCGGCGCGACGCCCTGCGCCTCCTCCAAATAGGCCAGGGCCTGGCCGGCATCCTGCTTCAACCCGGCCACTGACGGTTCCCCTTCGCTCTTTCCATAGCCACGGTAGTCCACCATCAATACATTAACCGGCAGATCTGCAAACGCCTCCACGTACGGTGCCGACTGCACGAGGTAGAATCCCTGCCCACCGAAAAACAGCACGGTGGCCTCAGCGTCCGGGTGCGTCAACCACCACGCGTTAAGTGCCAGACTATCCGGGCCGGAGTAAATGGTGACTTCCTCCAGAGTGGCCGTCTCGTGGCTGAAGGTCTCCGGCGTGATGGACGCCTTCGGCTGAAACACCTCATCTTCGTCAATTTGAATGGAGCTGCACGACGCCAGCACCAGCGCAGCAAGCAATAGACCCAATACGCGCATCAGAAACACAAGCTTTTTATTCAAAAGAGGGGCCTCAACGCATGGCTGCGCTGTAGTCTCCCTGCGCTGCAGGGTATTGCGACATCGGCACAGGCGTGCCCCTATCGAATGAGGGGCAGGAGTAACCGGATACCATAGGAGGCCGTCACGGCATAAGCGAAGCTCATTAGGGTGCCAATGATGATATACTCGGCCAGCTTGCGTTTATCTTTGCCGGTAACGTCGCCGAAGCGGAAGATCGATTTGGCCGTCACCAGAAAGCCAATAGCCGTAGGGGCATCCGCCAGCACAAAGACGTAAATCAGCAGCCGCTCAGCGTAGCCGATGGCCTGACCTCCACCCTGCAGGCCCGCGTTCACCTCGATTTGCGCGCTATACGGCTTCACCAAGCGCGCGACGACTGGGCTACCGCCCCAGACCACAAGCAGCGCTCCCAGGCCCACGACAGCGATAAGCAGAAGGGTCGTCATGGAGATACCTCATCGTCGGCTTGAATGGATGTGGGAGACTGCGCGTCTACAAGCATGGAAAAGCGATGCAGGGTACGCTCCAGGCGGGGCCAGCCCGCACGATGGAGATGGCGGTTTACCGTCTGCCGGGTGACAGGCTCAGGCGTCCACGCCTCCGCCACCTCCGCTTGCGAACGCATCGGCTCGCCGTCCCATCCACGAAGCATGCCTGCGATAGCCTGCGCCTGGGCGGGCGTCCATGCTTGCATCCACACATCGCAGAGTTCGGCGATGGCGCCAGCAGCAACGGCGGAAGCCACGGGCGCATCGTCAGAGAGCAGGAGGGCAAAGCGCTGCCCTGCGCTCAGCTGCTGGAGCCCACGCCCGGAGCGTCGCAGCGCGGGACCATCGCTGGCATTGAGGTCGGCCCGCAACCGGTCCACGGTGCCCAGCGCCAGCGCTATTCGGGTCTCCAGTTCCTGGGCGCGCAGGCGGGCGGCAAGCTGCAGCACCCGTGCCAGCGCCTGGTTGGGCTTGTGAAAGAGGCACTGCCAGCCATCTCCGCTGACGAGGGCCAGCTCCGAGACGGCCTCCGGTGGCAGGCCCTCCACGGCCTCAGCGTAGGCGCTGCGTAGGGTATCGGGCAGCGCTGCCCGCACCGGCGCTGCCAACTGCGAAGAGTGCACGATGTCGCCTGTGGCTACAGCTACCATGGGATGAACCTCCGCCGGTTGACGAAGTGTGTGTAGGCCAGCATCTTTTGTCAGTGTTTAAAGGCTTACATGCAGAATAGAAGCGCATAGTGGCTTACATTATATCACCCTGATACCTCGGAATCAACCACTGGCTGATTCCACTGTAGCCACCTTCGTGCGGGCCGCACCCACGTCTCCACGTTGTTCACAGAACGATGGGTGGTTAACGGTGTTAACATCGTTGCCTATCCCTCAAACGCTCTCCCCTCCCCTCGATGGCCGCATCTTCCTCCAATGGCCAGGCCGCGGTGCTTGTCGACGGCTGCCGCCTTCCCTTCCAGCGCTCCGGTACCGGCTACACCGACCTCACTGCGTACGACATGGGTCGCATGGTCCTGAAGGGCTTGCTCCACCGCACGGGGCTGGATCCGGCCGAGGTCGAGCGGGTCGTGATGGGCTGCGTGATTCAAGACGTGGAAACGAGCAACGTGGCCCGCGAAGCGTCCCTGGCCGCGGGCATCCCCAACCACGTGCCGGCTTTCACGGTCACCATGGCCTGCATCTCCAGCAACCAGGCGGTGACCTCGGGGGTCGACCTGATCCGCGGCGGCATTGCGGACGTGGTGATTGCCGGCGGCACCGAAACCCTCTCCGACCCGCCTATCCGCGTCAAGCGGAGCGTGCGCAAGCGGCTCTTCAAGGCGCAGAAGGCGAAGTCACCAGCTGACTACCTGAAGCTGCTGCGGGGGCTCTCTCCCAGCGACGTGCTCCCCGAGGCGCCCTCCATTGCGGAGTTCTCGACTGGCGAAGTGATGGGCGAGAGCGCCGACAAGCTCGCCGCCATGTTTGGGGTTTCGCGAGAAGAGCAGGATGAGTATGCTCT
>CAYFRR010000025.1:13984-24192 GCA_964345505.1 uncultured Rhodothermales bacterium | reverse complement strand
CATCAAGTCTTGTTTGCGAAGGGGCGGACCGGATACCAGAACCTGATCCAGCTTTCCTCCCTCTCCTACACCGATGGCTTTTACTACAAGCCGCGCATCGACAAAGCGGTGCTTCGCGCCCACAGCGAAGGGCTGGTCGCCACTACGTGCTGCCTGCAGGGCGAGGTGCTGCAGACCATCCTGAAGCAGGGAGAGGCCGCCGGGCGAGAGGTCTTTGAGCACTACCTCGACATTTTTGGCGATGACTACTATATCGAGCTGCAGGACCACGGGATCGAGGAGCAGCATCAGTGCAACGCGGTCCTCCTGCGCTGGGCCAAAGAGTACGACGTGAAGGTGCTCGCCACCAACGACGTCCACTATGTCAACCAGGAAGACGCCGAGGCGCAGGACGTGCTGCTGTGCCTGCAAACGGGAAAGGATTACAACGACCCCAACCGGATGCGCTTCGAGAACGATCAGTTCTTTCTAAAGAGCACCGACGAGATGGCCGCAGCGCTCAATTCCGTACCGGCGGACATCCGGCAGGAGGCGATGGAAACCTCCCGCGAGATCGCGGAGAAGTGCAAGTTTGAGCTGCCCATGGGCGATCTGCTCATGCCACACTACCCTATCCCGCAAGATTTTGACAACGACATGGATGCCTACCTGCGGCATCTCGTGTATGAGGGCGCGCGCCGTCGGTATGGAGACATCAGAGAGGAGGTGCGCGAGCGGCTCGACCACGAGCTGGGCATCATCAAAGAGATGGGCTATGCGGGCTATTTCCTCATCGTGCAGGACTTCACCGATGCCGCCCGCGACCTCGGTGTGCGCGTGGGCCCCGGCCGGGGCTCGGCCGCAGGCAGCGCGGTGTCCTACGCCCTGGGCATCACTAACATCGACCCGCTGGCGTACGACCTCCTCTTCGAACGCTTCCTCAACCCCGACCGCGTGTCGATGCCGGACATCGACATCGACTTCGACGACCGCGGGCGCAGCAAGGTCATTGACTATGTGGTGCAGAAGTACGGGCGCGAAAACGTCTGCCAGATTGTAACCTTTGGGACGATGGGCCCGCGCTCCGTCATTCGCGATGTGGCGCGCGTGCTTAACATCCCCCTCAGCGAGGCCGACCGCATCGCGAAGCTCGTGCCGGATGGCCCCAAGGTAGACCTCGACTCCGCGATGAACGAGGTGCCCGAACTCCGGCAGCTCAAGCAGCACGACGACAAGCAGGTACGCCGCCTCATACATTACGCCGAAGTGCTGGAAGGCTCCGCCCGCCACACCGGGGTCCACGCCGCTGGTGTCATCATCGCCCCTGGCGAGGTGAGCGAGTACGTACCGGTGGCGGTAGCCAAGAGCAAGGGCGAGAAGACCATCACCACCCAGTACGACGGCGATTGGGTTGAGCAGTTTGGCCTCCTGAAGATGGACTTCTTGGGCCTGAAGACGCTTACGGTCCTCAACGATACGCTCGACCTCATCCGCGAGAATCACGGCGTGGATATCGATCTGGATGACATTCCCCTCAATGATGAGGCGACGTACAAGCTGTTTCAGCGGGGCGAAACCGTGGCCGTGTTTCAGTTTGAGTCGGAAGGGATGCGCGAGTGGCTGCGCAAACTGCAGCCCACCTCCATCAACGACCTCATTGCCATGAACGCCCTGTACCGGCCCGGGCCCATGGACCTGATCCCCGACTACATCGACCGGAAGCACGGGCGCGAGGACGTGGCCTACCCGCATCCCCTGCTGGAGGACATCCTGGAGCCGACCTACGGCATCCCGGTCTATCAGGAGCAGGTCATGAAGATGGCCCAGGTGATGGGCGGCTACTCCCTGGGGCAGGCCGACCTGCTGCGGCGCGCGATGGGCAAGAAAAAACAGAAAGAGATGGACAAGCAGCGCGGGGTGTTCGTGGCTGGCGCAGCCGAAAAGGGCGTCGACGAGCAGAAGGCGCATGAGGTCTTTGATATGATGGCCAAGTTTGCCGGGTACGGCTTCAACAAGAGCCACAGCGCGGCCTACTCGGTGGTGGCCTACCAAACCGGCTACCTAAAGGCACGCTACCCCGCCGAGTTTATGGCCGCCGCCATGACCAACGACATGGGCGACACCAAGAAGCTCACCGTAGTTTTAGACGAGGCGCAGCGGATGGGCCTTGAGGTCCTGCCGGCCTCCGTGAACGGCAGCGAGGCACGCTTCAACGTGGAGAACGACCGCATCCGCATGGGCATGGGCGCCATCAAGGGCGTCGGCCTTAGCGCCATTGAAGAACTCGTCGACACCCGCGCCACGGAAGGTCCGTTCGAAACCATCTTTGATATCGTGACGACCGTCAACCTGCGCACCGTCAACAAAAAGGCGCTGGAGAGCCTGGCGCGCGTCGGCGCGATGGACGACCTCGACGGCCACCGCGCGCAGTTTGTGGAGGCGCTGGACGATGCTGTGCGCTACGGACAGAAGGTGCAGGCCGACCGGGCTGCCGGGCAGAACTCGCTCTTTGGCGATGCCTCCGCGCCCGGCACGACGATGGAGCCTAACCTGCCTGTGGTAGAGCCATGGTCTACCGGGCGCATCCTGAAGGAAGAGCGCGAACTCACGGGCATGTACGTGTCTGGGCATCCCCTGGATAAGTACCGACCCGAGATTGAGGCCTTTGCATCCGCCCCGCTGGGCGACGCGGATGCGCTCTTCGACCCGAACGCCATCCCCGACGATGACCAGCAAAATGGCCGCTACGGCCGGCAGAAGCCCTCGCATACCGTCTTTGGCATTATCACGGAGGTGCAACAGCGCACCACCCGCTCGGGCAAGCCCATCGTGTTCGCCCAGTTGGAGGATTACACCGGGCAGGCCGAGCTGGTCTGCTTCTCCAGTATCTTGGACCGCGTGCAGCAGCACCTGACCGTAGACAACATCGTGCTGGTGCGCGGTGAGGTAGAGCAGCGGGGCGGCGGCACCAAGATCCTCGTCCGCGAGGTCATGCCCATGTGGCAGGTGCGCGAAAAGATGGTGCGCAATATCATCCTCACAATCGACCGCCGGCGCATTGGGTCCGAGCACATGGAGCATCTGCATCAGCTGTGCGACCGCAACCGGGGCACCACCCGGCTCTTTTTTGACGTCGTCGACCCGCAGCTCCCGGCGGGTATCCAGCGCGTCCGGGCCCGCAGTTGCGTCGTGGATGCCTCCCCGGAACTACTCGATGGCATGGCCTCGCTTTTTGGGCGCCATGCGGTCACCCTCGAAAACGAGGAGTGATACCGATTCCGCTCGATGGCACCGGCCCTCATGTAAGCGGCTGCGCGTGCCACCCTACCAAAAAACAACGGCAAACAAAAAACGCCCCGTTACCAGGATAGGCAACGGGGCGTTGTAAGGGGATGCGCTGCAACGCTAAGCCGCAGCGCCTGACGTGTTACACGAGGTACACGTCTTTGGCGTTGAGTCCCTTGGGGCCTTCCGCGACTTCGTACTCGACGCGGTCGCCTTCGTCCAGGGCCTTGAAGCCATCTACGTTGATTTCACTAAAGTGGACAAACAGATCCTTACCGCCGTGGTCCGGGGTGATGAATCCATAGCCTTTGTCGTTGCTGAACCACTTGACGGTTCCTTGTTCACGAGCTTCCATAATTCGCTGCTTTTCAAAATGATACTGTTACGCGGTAGCATCGCTTTGCTTCCTTCGTGGACACGTACCGCGAGTCCCAAAGCGTCGCTAAGGGGTCGCTTCCTGCCAACACGGTTAGAATACCGGCACAGGGCCGGTATAAATTAAGCTGTGATAACTACCTTAATGAGCGAGTCTTAACGACGCCCATTTCGGTTTGTTACCGCATTTTGATAGTGCCCGGTGGAATCATGAGATTTACACACGTCATCCGTGTATACACTTACTTGGACGTAGGGTGTCTTTCGGCTCGACAGCTCAACTTCGCCCCGCATGACCGCGCCCTGCACGAAGTCGCCCTTACACAAGGTCGCCCTTACACAAAGAAGCGTCCCCTTCCATCTGGAAAGGGACGCTGGCTCTGCACCTGGTGGTACGTTAACGGTGTGGTACACGGCGCCCTCAGGCGAGCATGTTCACATCTTGGGCGTTCAGGCCCTTCGGCCCTTCGCCCACCTCGTACTCGACGCGGTCGCCTTCGTCGAGGGCTTTGAAGCCATCGCTGTTGATCTCGCTGAAGTGGACAAACAGATCCTTGCCGCCATGATCTGGCGTGATGAACCCGTAGCCTTTTTCGTTGCTAAACCATTTGACGGTTCCCTGCTCACGGCCTTCCATAATTGCTGCGGTGTCAAGTGATACATGTAGTGCGGCAGCATCTGCTCCTACTCGGTCCTGCGTGGACTACAGCACGGGCCAGGCCTGTAAACAGGCCGAGCCGGTAAATACATCAAAGGAGGAATAAGGCCCCTCCCTTCTCCATGTAGGGGGAATAGCGCGGTACTACCTTAATGGATTCTTAGTATACGTCGCGCGCTTGCCCATAGTCAAGTCCAGTCCCTGCCACGGTGCCGGCCGGGCATCCATGATTGCGCGTGCGACGCGGTTGGCCGCTACCCTACGGCCTGCCTCGCCTCTCAGGCCGCGACCTGCTCATCCAGATTGTAGCGCTTGCGTTTCTCCCACAGGGTTTTCTTCGAGATGCCAAGCACTTCGGAGACTTCCGCGTAGGTAGCGTCCATCGTCTCGAGCGCATGTTTGATGTACGCGCACTCCAGGTCCTCCAGCGTCCGCCCCTCCGGAAAGTGAAAGGCCCCGGCGCTCCCCGAGGCCAGCAGCGCCTCATCCGGGCCGCCGAGCGAGAGGTCATCGGCATCCACGTGCGGACCGGAGGAGAAGATAGCGGCCCGCTCCAACACGTTGCGCAGCTCGCGTACGTTGCCCGTCCATGAATGCGCCTGCAGCCGTTCTTCTGCCGTCGAGGTGAACCCCTGAAGATCACGTCCCAGTTCGTCGCTGAAGGACGAGAGCACATGCCGGGCAATAGTCAGCACGTCATCGCCCATGCGGCGCAGCGGCGGCAGGTGGAGGTTGACGACGTTGATGCGGTAGTACAGATCGCGCCGAAACTCTTTATCGGCCACCCGCTGCACGAGATTGGCATTGGTCGCGCACAGGATGCGCGTCGTTACGCGGATATCGTCGACGCCGCCGAGGCGCCGAAACGTCCGGCTCTCAAGAAAGGAAAGGAGCTTGGCCTGAAGTGCCATACTCATGGAGTCGACCTCATCAAGAAATACCGTTCCGCCATCGGCTACTTCTAATAACCCCGGTTTGCTGTCGCGCGCGTCCGTGAACGCACCTTTTTCATACCCAAAAAGCTCAGCTTCCAACAGATTGTCTGGCAACGCGGCACAGTTGATATCCATAAACCGGCCTGCATTGTACGCGGAGGTGTCATGAAGCGTGCGCGCCACAAGGTTCTTCCCTGTCCCCGTTTCGCCGCTGATGAGGACGATGGTATTGGGCACATCCTGCAGGGTCTGGATGGTCTCGCGGACGCTCTGGATAGCTGAACTCTCGCCCAAGATGCTGTCGAGGGTGTGGGAAGCGGCCGCCCCCGAACGCTTCGTTTTCGTGTGGTTGCGGCTCTGCTGTGCGGGAGCCTGCGCCTCTGATGCCTCCCCTTCCGGTTTCGTATCGTAGAGGGCCAGGGCCTTTTTCAAAAGCGCCCGCATCTCCTCCAGGTTTACTGGTTTTTGCAGGTAGTGAAACGCCCCCAGCCGCATCGCTTCGACGGCCGTTTGCACTGACGAGTGCGCCGTCATGATGAGCACGGGCAGCGACAGCCCGCGTGACTTCAGTTCTTCGAGGAGCTCAATCCCGTTCATGTCGGGCATCATCAGATCGGCAATGATGACATCCGGAATGCTTCCATCGTCGACTACCGCCAGCATGTCACCGGGGCCTGCAAACGCCTTGGCTTCAAAGCCATCGCGTTGTAACACGTTAACAAATAGCTGCCCAATCTTGGGCTCGTCATCGACAATGTAGATGCGTTTTTTCATGAGGGAGAAGCGGTGGCAGGTGAGCACATGGGGGACGCACAGGCGGTGGGTAACTTTTTCCGCTCGGGCCGGGCCGGCAGGGCCGCCGGTGGATTGCGCCCGTGCGGTGTGCGTTCGGGCCGGTTATCGACTGAACGTGCCGATTTTAAATGGGTCGCCGCCTCGTTACAAGACCGCGATGCGTTGTGTGTAGACGGCCATGAGGCTACCATTCGGTAATTGCGTGACGCGGCCTGGGTGGTTTCACCGCACAGCACCGAACAAAGCGGCCAGGGCGCCCCTGCCGGATCATGCCCCTACCCATCGCATTCATCACGCGCCCCACACTAAACGCCTCCGACGTTCATGCCGCGTCTCCTCTGTACCTGCCTTCCCCTCCTGCTACTCGCCGCCTGGATTCTGGCGGGCTGTGGGCCTGCATCGCCGGAGCGGCCGACGGTGACCGACGACCTGGAGCGTCAGGTTGCGTTCAGCCCGCCCGCATCGCGCGTCTTTCCCTTAGCACCCAATATTACGGAGCAGATCGTCGCGGCGGGGGGCGCTGACCGATTGGTGGCAGTAAGCACCGCGGATACTTATCCCCCGTTTGTGGAGGAGCTTCCGCGTATTGGGACGCTGCCGCTTGATTTTGAGGCCCTCGTCGCTCAGGAGCCGGACCTGGTGGTGGCCAACGCCGAGATCAACCCGGAGCGCGACGCGGAGACGCTGGAGGCCCTCGGCATTCCTACGCTGTTCCTTGCCTACGGCTCGGTTGCGGACGTGCCGCGCACCATCCGGCAGCTGGGGCAGTGGCTGGGCACCGAAGCGGAAGCGGAAGCGGCGGCCGATACCTTGGCGGCTCAGTTTGACGCGTTTCGTGCGGCAGCAGACGCAGTGCAGCACCGACCCCGCGTACTCTTTCTCATCTCGGATGAGACACTCTACGCCTACGGGGCCGGCAGTTACGTGCACGAGCTCATTGCCATGGCCGGTGGCGAAAGCATCACTGCGGCGCTACCCACGGCCGCGCCCGTGCTCAGCGAAGAGTTTGTGCTCACGCAGCGGCCGGATGTTATCGTGGGGTCGTTCGGTGCCGACTACACGGCCGACGACCTGCTGGCCAAGCACCCCACCTGGGACCTCGTGCCTGCCGTGCGCGATGAGAGGGTTTTTTCGATCGACGGGTCCCTGATTAGCCGTCCGGGGCCGCGCCTGCTCCGCGGCGTGCAGGCGCTCCGGGCGGCCATCCAGGGCGATAGCATCGACGTCCCCATCCATCTGCCCCACCTTCCATGATACGCCCATCTGTACTTGCGGGCGGACTTGTAGCGGGACTGATCGTGTCGCTGGGGGTGGCCGTGGCCCTGGGGAGCACGTCGGTGGCGCTGGGCGACGTATACCACGTGCTGGCCTATCGCCTCGGATGGACGAACCTTGGGGCGCCAGAGGGCACGGTTGAGCGCATCGTATGGGACCTGCGCCTGCCCCGTGTGCTGGCGGCTATGCTGGTGGGCGGGGGCCTCTCCATCATTGGCGTGGCGATGCAAACGCTCGTCCGAAACCCCCTGGCCGAGCCCTATCTCCTGGGGATTTCAAGCGGTGCATCGGCTGGCGCATCGCTTTTTTACCTCGGCCTTTTCCCTGCCCTGGTCGCCCGCACGCTGTCCATGCCCATCGCAGCTTTTCTGGGTGGGCTATTGGCCATCAGCATCGTGTACCTTGTAGCGCGCGACCGCTCAGGCCTGTCGGTTGCACGGCTCCTGCTGGCGGGTGTAGCGATGTCGGCACTCATGGCGTCCATCACGTCATTCATCACGCTGGCCTCCCCGGAGCCCGATAAGCTACGGGCGATCCTGTTTTGGCTGTTGGGATCGCTCAGCGGGATGCGGTGGCAGATGCTCATCGCCCCCACGCTGGTGACCACCTTTGGGTTAGTCCTGCTGGTGGGGTTTGCCCGCCCGCTGGATGCGATGCTTGTAGGCGAGGAGCCGGCCCAGAGCCTGGGCGTGCGGGTGGAATGGGCCAAACGCGTCCTCATCGGGCTTGCCGCGCTGGTCACCGGTACGCTCGTCGCCATCTCCGGCGCCATTGGCTTTGTAGGATTGATAGTGCCCCATGCGGTGCGGCTGCTGGTGGGCGTGCCCCATCGCCGGCTCGTCCCGCTCAGCTTTTTGGCGGGCGCGCTGTTCCTGGTCTGGGCCGATCTCGTCGCGCGGTCCGCTCTCCCCACGGAGCTTCCCGTGGGTGTGGTGACCGCCCTCTGCGGCGTCCCTTTTTTCCTGGTTTTGTTACGCCAGAGTGCCTACCGGTTCGGGTGATCCCCGGGCCGGCAGGTCAAACACTACCCCCGGTGTGGCGTATGCTTTTTGTCTTTCACTAATTTCTGAAAGGATGGCTATGGCGCAATCCAACCTAACCTCGCCGCAGCGGCGTGCCGCCCTGCTCGATCAGCCCGGCCCCCTCTCGCTGTTTGACATTCAGCGGGTGGTGGAGGATGAGCTGCAGGCGTTTGAACGTCGCTTTCGGGAAGCCATGCGCTCCGAGGTGGGCCTGCTCGACAAAATCACGCAGTACATCTTGCGCCAGAAGGGCAAGCGCATCCGCCCCACCCTGGTCCTGCTTACCGCGAAGGCCTGCGGGCAAGTCAACGACACCAGTTACCGAGGAGCGGCCCTCGTAGAGCTAATGCACACCGCTACACTCGTGCACGACGACGTCGTGGATGACGCCGAGACACGCCGCGGGCTGTTTTCCATCAATGCACTGTGGAAAAACAAGATCGCGGTATTGATGGGGGACTTTCTCCTCAGCCAGGGCCTGCTGCTCTCGCTGGAGAATAACGACTATCAGCTGCTGCACATCCTCTCCGACGCCGTCCGCCGCATGAGCGAGGGCGAGTTGCTGCAAATTGAAAAGTCGCGCCATCTGAATATCGATGAAGACACGTACTTTCGGATTATATCGGACAAGACCGCCTCGCTGATTTCCGCCTGCACTATGAGTGGCGCGTATAGCGCGGGCGCCTCCGATGAGCGCCTGGCGCAGATGCGGCGCTTCGGCGAATCACTGGGGCTGGCGTTCCAGATTCGGGACGACTTGTTCGACTACGGGACGCAGGATGTCGGCAAACCTATCGGGATCGATCTGCAGGAGAAAAAGATGACGCTCCCGCTCATTTATGCGCTCCGCACCACCGACAAGCGCACCCGGAAGCGCATGCTGAAGATCGTCCGTACCGACGAGAAGAGCTGGGAGGATATCCGGAAGATTCGCGCGTTTGTCGAGGCCAACGGCGGGATCTCCTACGCGCAGGACGCCATGCGCAGCCACGCCGACGCAGCCCTTCAGCAGTTGGCCTCACTGCCTCCCACCCCCGCACGCGATGCGTTGTCGGACCTCGTCGCTTTCACCGTCGCCCGTACCCGCTAAGCTTTCCCCCTCAACGTATGGCCACGCTGCATCTCCTCGGCACCGGCGCTGCACTCTCCGATCCGCACCGCACCACGACGATGCTGGCCGTGTCTGATGGCGGCTCCTCGGTGCTGGTAGACTGCGGAGGCGATGCATTGCACCGGTTGCAAGCGGCCGGTCTGTCGCTTGATTCGCTCGACGCCCTCATCCTGACCCATGCCCACGCCGACCACGTCAGCGGCTTTCCGCTCCTGATGGAGAAGCTGTGGCTCTCTGGGCGTGAGCGCTCCCTCCCCATCTACGGTATCGCGCAGGCGCTGGGGCAAGCGCAACGTTCGTTTGAGACGTTCGATACATCGGGCTGGGATGGGCTCTTTCCCGTGGAATGGCACGAGGTGCAGCTTGAGGAGCTAACGCCGGTGCTGAAGACGGAGCAGTGGATCATCACGGCTTCGCCGGGCACGCACAGCGTCCGCGTGATTGGGTTGCGCGTGGAGAGCCGGGCAACGGGCGGGGTGGTCGGGTATTCCTGCGATACGGAGCCCAGCCCGGAAATAGCCTGCCTTGCCCACCAGGCCGATGTTCTGGTGCACGAGGCCAACGGCGAGCGGCCGGGGCACTCCTCGGCGGAGGGTGCAGCCTCGGTAGCCCAAAAAGCAGAGGCGGGTCGGCTGCTGCTGGTGCATCTCCCGCCGGGCGACAAGACCGCCGATGTATTTGCAGCCCGCCAGACGTTCCAGGCCACCGACCTCGGCGATGAGCTGGGGGCGTACCCCTTTTAACGAGCCTATTCGCTTAAAGAAAAAAGGCAG